>JBKQWK010000028.1:0-9610 GCA_052139595.1 Thermoleophilia bacterium
GGCGCCGGCCGGATCCACCTCTTGTCGTCATCAGGCAACGGCAATGTCACGAGAACGCTGCCGTCGTCGTTTGGTGAGGTCACCTGGCGGCGGCGGACCGTATCGCCAAAGCTGTGCCGTCGTCCAGGGGCAATCTCAGCCTTGCTGCCGAGTAATCGCTGCCACTGCCAGCAGAAACACCGTAAACAAACCGCCTTGCCCTCTCCGCCCCGCACCCAGAAGCAGTGAGCAGACCGGCTGACGCCAGCGCTCGCGGGCGCGGCATGAGCCGCGGCCTGATCGCCCTGTTTGCCGTCGCCGTCGGCTTGGCGGTGGCCAACAACTACTGGGCTCAGCCGCTGCTGGCCACGATCCGCGCAAGCCTTCACGTCAGTGGGAGCATCGCCGGACTGATCATCACGGCCTCCCAGGTCGGCTACGCCGCCGGGCTCGTGCTGTTGCTGCCGCTCGGCGACCTTTGGGAACGGCGCGGCCTCGTGACCGTGCTCGCCGCGCTTACCGCGGTGAGTCTCGCTGGTGCCGCCCTGGCGCCATCGATCGGCTACCTGCTGACGGCGGCGGCGCTGATCGGTCTGACCGCTGTTCTCGCGCAGATCCTGGTCCCTTTCGCCGCCAGCCTGGCCGGCGACGCCGAGCGCGGTCGCGTCGTCGGCACGGTCATGAGCGGCCTGCTCGTCGGCATCCTCGTGGCGCGTACGGTCGCCGGCTTTATCGCCCAGGCATCCAGCTGGCGGGTCGTGTACGTCGTCGCCGCCGGACTGATGGTTGTCCTCGCAGTCGTGCTGCGGCTTCGCCTGCCGCGCTACCGTGAAGACGTCCAGCTGAGCTACACGCGGGCGCTGGCCTCGGTGCTGGAGATCGCCCGTCATGAACCGGTGCTGCGCCGCCGCTCGCTGTACGGAGTCTTTGCCTTCGCCGGCTTCAGCGTTCTCTGGACGTCGCTGGCCTTTCTCTTGAGCGGACCGCACTTCGGCTACGGCGAAGCCACCATCGGCCTCTTCGGCCTGGTTGGCGCCGCCGGCGCCGCCATGGCCAGCACTGCAGGGCGACTGGCCGATCGGGGCTGGTCGCATCGCGTCACCGGCGTCATGGCTGCACTCCTCGTGCTTTCGTTCGTGCTGCTCTGGATTGGCGACCATTCGCTGCTGTCTCTCATCGCCGGCATTGTCGTGCTCGACATCGGTACCCAGGGCATACAGGTCACCAACCAGAGCGAGATCTATCGGCTGCAGCCGCTGGCGCGCAGTCGCATCACCTCGTTCTACATGACGTGCTACTTCGTCGGCGGCGCTATCGGATCGGCCGCCTCAGCCTTTGCCTACGAACGCTGGCAATGGAGCGGCGTCTGCGCGCTCGGCGAGGCCATCGCCGCCGCCATCGGCGTGCTGTGGATGGCGGAGCACGTCAGCCGCCGGCGCCGGCGCCGCAACGACGCCGGCGAGCATCGCCGCACGTGAGCATCGCCGCAGCCGAGCCGCCGGCGCGTCCGACCGGCCTCAGGCGTCGGGCAGCACGATGTATCTGCCCCATTAGTCACCGTCCTGTGCATCGGCCGGTGCATCTTCCCCTTGCGTGCCGCGATCGTCCGGTGCATCGGCCGGCGGTTCCTCCTCCCGACCAAGCCCGCCCAGCACGTACACGGCGAGATAGACGAAGAGAAAGAACAAGGCAAACACACCCGTGAAGCCAACCAGCTTTGTGTTTGCCAGAGGCTGACTGACTCGCCGCCAGACCTGATCGGCCAGCGAGAGCGGTGCGTGCAGTACATCCCAGCTGTTCCAGCGCAAGAAACGGCCGAGGTAAATGCCGAGGCTACCAAGGGCGGTGGCCACAGCCACAAACACCCAGCCAGCAATGACACCAAGAGCCCGCCGGGCGATCTCGTGCATGAGGCGCAACGAAGCGATGCCGAGCAGCAGGCCGGTCCATGCGAACCACAGAAGGAGCATCAGATCGTACCACTGCGGCACGTTGTCCCTGTAGGCATCGAGGTGCAGAAAATCGGTCAGAATGTACGGTGCGTTGGGAAAAAAGAGCAGCCAGAGCAGGGTGGTCGGCACGATGATCGCGTAGGCGACCTTGCTGCGCGTGGCGGCGAACGCCGATGCCAGCGCCGCCAGGCCGAAGGGGATCCACGCCAAAAACAGATTCCAGACCAGGAAACGGTAGTGCTGCGTGCCGGTGTGGATGAAGCGCAGGCCCAACAGACTCAGACAGGCAACCGTGGCGGCGGCAAGAAGAACGAACACCGCCTTCTTGTAACGAGGTGACGTGGACATGTTCACAGCCTACCTCACGCCGGCCGTGCACGGAACTGGGCCCGCAGCAAGCCCCCGTGGCCAGGTTCGAGAATTGCTGAGACTGGGCAGGGAGCAGGTATCGGTCGCCGGAACCGGCGAACTCAGCTCTTTGCCAGCGATCGGAGGTAATCGTGACCCTTCGACAACCGCCAGAGTCGCGTGCACCATGGGCACCGTGACCAATGCCGCTCGCCGGGCTCGCGACTGTCGGCTCGCCCGGCACGCTGCGATCGAGCTGCTAGCAGTTGCACTCGCCGGATTAAGCACTGGTGGAGCACTGCATCTCTTTGGCGACGGCAGTGCAGGCAAAGCCGCCTGGATTGCCGTCGGCGTCGTTGGCGCGCTGTACGCACTCTGGTCACTGGTGGTTAGCCTTGTACACGGACGCCTCGGCATCGACCTCATCAGTCTGTTGGCCCTGGTGGGCGCCGTTGCCGTCCGCGAGTACCTCGCCGCAGCGGTCATCAGTGTGATGGTAACCAGTGGACGCGCCTTGGAAGCCTGGGCGGCCGGGCGAGCGCGGCGTGACCTCCACGCTTTGCTGGAACGAGCGCCGACGCTAGCTCACTGCTATCGCGACGGTACCCTGCAGACGATCGCTCTTGACGCTGTGGCGGTGGGAGACCTGTTGATGGTGGCACCCGGCGAGGTAGTTCCCGTTGACGGGACGGTGGTGGCGACTTCAGCGATCCTCGACGAGTCGGCCCTCACAGGCGAGGCACTCCCGGTAGAACGTGCAAGCGGAGACGCCGTACGCAGCGGAGCCGTGAATGGCGGCGGTCCATTCGATTTGCGAGCGACGACCAGGGCCGCCGACAGCGCGTATGCTGGGATTGTCCGTCTCGTCTCTGAGGCCGAGTCGTCCCAGGCGCCATTTGTTCGCCTTGCCGACCGCTACGCCCTCTGGTTCTTGGGTGCTACGTTGCTTGCCGCCGGCGCGGCGTGGGCAGGGGGAGGCTCGGCACGAGCGGTAGCAGTGCTTGTCGTCGCCACACCCTGCCCCCTGGTTCTAGCCGCACCGGTTGCCTTCGTCTCCGGACTGTCTCGATCAGCGAGACGCGGCGTCGTGGTGAAGGGCGGCGGTGTGCTTGAACGTCTCGCCCGCTGCACGACGCTGCTAGTCGACAAGACCGGTACGCTCACGAGTGGCCATCCGACACTGACCACGATCATCCCCTCCGGCCGGCACGCAGCGGAAACCGTGCTGTCGCTGGCCGCGTCGCTCGACCAAGTCTCGCCACACGTGCTGGCGACGGCCATTGTCCACGCAGCCAGAGAGCGCCGATGCGAACTCGTATTGCCCACGGAGGTGGAGGAAATCGCCGGGCAAGGAGTACGCGGCCTAGTGGACGGTCACCGCGTGGCCGTAGGCAAGGCGGCATGGGCCGGCGTGATCGGCGCTCCAGCCTGGGTAAAGGCGGTACGCCGCCAGGCCCGGCTGGACGGCGCACTCACCGTCTTCGTCGGGGTCGATGACGAGCCGGCCGGCGCCCTTGTGCTGGACGATCAGATCCGTCCCGATGCTGGCAGAACACTCCGCGCGATGCGAACGAGCGGCATCAAGCGGATCGTGATGGTAACCGGTGATCGGGCCGAGGTGGCCGAAGCCGTGGGAGCGTTCATCGGCGTCGATGAAGTGCTCGCCGAGCGGACCCCGGCCGAGAAGTTGGACGCCGTGCGTCTCGAGCGGGACCGCGCCTGCACGTTGATGGTTGGCGACGGCATCAATGACGCACCTGCTCTGGCTCTCGCCGATGTCGGCGTGGCCATGGGCGCGCGCGGAGCCACAGCATCCTCTGAAGCGGCCGACATCGTGCTCAGCATCGATCGCATCGATCGCCTGGGCGAAGCGAAGGTCATCGCCGCCCGCACGCGGCGGATCGCCCTGCAGAGCGTGACGGCAGGGATGGCGATGTCTCTCGTCGCCATGGGCGTTGCGGCAATCGGAGACCTCCCCGCCGTCTGGGGCGCTCTTCTTCAAGAAGGCATCGATGTTGCCGTGATCACGAACGCACTACGGGTCCTGCGAGCTGGGCCGACGGAGCTACGACTCACCGAGGCGGATGCGGCGCTGGCCAGGGGGTTCCAAAGTGAGCACGTTGCCATTCGCGCGGATCTCGGTCAGATGCGCACCGCTGCCGACTCCCTCGCCACGATGCGACCGACAGACGCCCTTGAACGGGTTCGTCTCGTGTATCGCCTGCTGACAGACGAAGTTGGCCCCCATGAGGATGCGGAAGAGACCGTTCTCTATCCGGCGATCAGCCGGATGTTTGATGAGCCCGACGCCATGGGACCGATGAGCAGGGCTCACGCTGAGATCAATCACCAGATCAGGCGACTCGGTCGACTGCTCGACGAGATCAACGAGGACGGCCCAGACACTATCGACCTGGCGGAACTCCGCAGCCTGCTGTACGGTCTGCACGCCGTGCTCCTCCTGCACCTGGCGCAGGAGGAGGAAAGCTACCTGTCTCTCAGCGACAGCGCCGATATCGCCAGCTAGTCATCGCCCAGACGGCAGCACTCTGTGACCCTGCATAGGCGACACGATCAGTCTGCGCGATGCGCGCGGGGAAGGACACGCGGTAGAATCTGCGCCGGCCCTTCAGGGATCGTGGAGGATTGCGAACTGCAGACGCTCGCTTCAGATGAATCGCAGCAACGATTCCGCTGGCTCACCCTGGCCGCGCTGCTGCTGACGTGCATGGCGTTCGGCCTCTGGCTGGCCTACTCAATTGAAACCAACAGCCCGGCCGACTTCTCCGTCTACTACATGGCCGGAGCCCTTGCTCGCCACGGCCGCTCCTACTACGACATCACTCGCCTCGCCTGGGATCAGTGGGCGACGACGCTGGGTGTAACCCACTACACGTGGCCATACCGTTATCCACCCTATGCCGCGGCCTTGTTACGGCTGATGACACCACTCGGACTACAAAGTGCGATGATCGTCTGGGTCGTCGCCAACGCCGTGAGTCTGATCGCCGGTGCCTGGCTCGTGGGAGCCACCCTGGGCCGCACCTGGCGCCTGCCGCTGGCATTGGCAACGTTGGCGGTCTTTGGACCCGCCTACCACACGCTGTACGACGGTCAAATCAACGGCCTCGTCTTTCTCGCTCTGGCAGTTGGCTTCTGGGGTCTCGCCCGCGGCCGCGACGTGCCGGCAGGTGCCGGCGTCGCCGTCGCGGCCGTCCTCAAACTGACGCCCGCGGCTCTGATCGTCTACTTTGCCTGGCGCCGACGCTGGCGGGCGCTCTTCGCTGCTCTGGCCACCGTTCTTCTGCTCACCCTGGTCAGCCTGCCCCTCACCGGCATCAATGCCTTCGTGCAATACAGCCATCGTGCCTACGCTCTCACTGATCCGCAGCACGTCAACCCTTCAGGCGCCAACCAGACGGCGACCGGAGCGCTAGCGCGTCTCCTGCTGCCCACAGCCGTAAAGACCACCGTGGCTCGCGCACCGCACGCCATCCGGCTGCTCGCGAACCTGTTTACCGTCGCCCTGCTCGCTGCCACGGCCGTGCTGCTCTGGCCACGCCGCGGTCCATCAGCAGACCAGGGCTCGCGGCGCGGGGCGACGTTGGCGCGCGCCGGCACCGGCAGCACCACGGCGAGTGGCACGCACGGGCCCGCCAGTCTGGAGGAACTCCTCGGCTATGGCATGATCATTGCTGCGTCGCTGATCATCGGTCCGTTCACCTGGTACCACCAGTTCGTCTGGCTGCTGTTGCCCCTGTTGATGATCGCCGACCGCTGGTTCGTCAACCGGCGCCGGGTACCGTTGCTTCTGCTGGCAGTACTGGTGCTGGGCATCGATGCCAATGAACTTCTGTGGACGAAGTTGCACCATGCCATGATCGCGTCGGGGCTGTACCGGACGCTGTCGATGCCCTTCGTCGCCGCCTTGCTGGCGTGGACGATCATGGCACTGATGATCATTGCCTTTCGCCGCAGCAGGCGGGCAGAAGGATTTTACGCCGAGCCCACAGACGGGGCCGTCTGACGTGAAATCGCCGTTCGGTTTGGTGCGGATCCGGTATTCGCCTTGTCGCGGAATGACTGAACGACTCTTCGACGTGCGCCGAAAGATGCATTCACGACCACGTCCTCGAACCACTTCGCGATCAGGTGCGTACGATCCTGCAGCGAGCCATCGCGCGCCAGGAGCTGTCGACCGACACCAACGTCGAGGTGGCGATCGATTTGCTGCAGGGGCCACTCTTCTTGCGCCTCATCTGCACGCATTCGCCACTTGAGGATTCATTCGCCGACGCCCTCGCCGAGATGGCCACCACAGGGCTCCTGCCGCGTACCGCCGCGACCTGAATACCCGATTGATACGCCGTCGGTGCCTGCGCAGCGTCGCTCGAACAACAACATCAAGCCAGATTACGGGCCAACGCCTGTGGTTTGCGTCGTAAGGCGGCTTCCACCTAAGGTTGCGCCATGATTACCGCTGCACCGCATGGTCTCAGCGAGGCCGACGCCCAGGCCCGCCGCGCCGCCGGCCAAGGCAACACGGTGCAGCTCACCCCGGGACGCACCTACCGCCAGATCGTGCGCGAGAACGTCTTCAACTTCATCAACAACCTGCTCTTCGCGCTCGGCATCACTTTGATCATCCTTGGCCGCTACCTCGACGCCCTCGTCTCGGTCGGCGTCGTGATGGCCAACACCGTCGTCAGCCTCTGGCAAGAGGTGCGCGCCAAGCGCACACTCGACCGCATCGCGATCCTGACGCGACCGAAGGCAACGGTTCTCAGAGACGCGCAGGAGCGCGAGATCGACCCGCCCGAGATCGTCCTTGGCGATGTTCTCGCCGTGCAGGCCGGCGACCAGATCGTCGTCGACGGACGCATGGTTGGCAACGGCTATCTGGAGGTCGACGAGTCACTACTCACCGGCGAGAGCGACATGGTATCGAAGCAGGCGGGCGACATCGTCTACTCCGGCAGCTTCTGCTTCACCGGCAGCGGTTACTACGAGGCCGAGAAGGTCGGCCTCGACAGTCTCGCCAACCGCCTCACGGCCAGCGCCCAGACGTACCAGCGGGTGCGCACGCCTCTGCAACGCGAGGTCAACTCGATCGTACGCTGGTTGCTGCTCATCGTGCTCGCCTTCGAGGTGCTCGTCGTCGTCAAGTCGATCGTCGGCCACGTGCCGTTCGTACAGGGCGTACGCATGTCGACCGTCATCGTCTCGTTGGTACCCAACGGGTTGGTGCTGGCGATCGCTCTGGCGTACGCGCTCGGAGCCGTGCGCATGGCCGGCAAAGGCGCCTTGATCCAGAAAGCCAACGCAGTCGAGTCGCTGAGTAATGTCGACGTCCTCTGCACCGACAAGACCGGCACGCTGACGAGCAACTCGATTCGCTTCAGCGAGCTGGTTCCGCTCGCGGTGGAGGGCGATGATGGCGGAGCGGGGAGCCGAGTTGCGCGCCAGCTTGCCGCGTTTGCCGCCTCGAGTGGTCAAGGCAACCGCACTGCCGAGGCGCTCGCCGCCGCCTTTCCCGGCCAACCGGCGAGCGTCGTTGACCAGGTTCAGTTCAGCTCGGCACGCAAGTGGAGTGGGCTGGCGCTGGACGACGGCGACGCGAAGAGCCGCGTCGACAGCGACGCGAGCGGTCGCGCCGCCGGCAACACGACGAGCTGGGCCGGCGGCCAGAGCGCCGCGATGAGTGGCGGCGCCAGCGACGCCCGAGCGAGCGACCTGCGCGGCACGTTCGTGCTAGGAGCACCGGAGATGATCGCGCCGTCCCTGCTCGCCGGCTGCCGCAACTTCGCCAGCGAAGCCGCTGAGCGCACCGCCCAGGGCCTGCGCGTGCTGCTCTTCGCCGGTCACCCCCAACCATCACGCTTCCTCAGCGACGAGGCCGGCCAGCCGGCGCTGCCGGCCGGCCTCAGCCCGCTGGCGCTGATCAGCTTCTCTGATGAACTGCGCCCCAACGTGCAGCAGACATTAGCCGAGTTCGCTGCCGCCGGCATCGAAGTCAAAGTCATCAGTGGCGACAACCCGGAGACAGTCGCCAATCTGGCCACCCAGGCTGGCCTCGGCTGCGACCTGACCGCGGTCAGCGGTCTCGACTTGGCCGAAATGGACGACGCCCGCTTCGCCAGCGCGGCCGAGCAGACCCGCATCTTCGGCCGCGTCACCCCCGACCAGAAGGAGCGCCTTGTGCGGGCGCTGCGCGCCCGCTCACGCTACGTGGCCATGATCGGCGACGGCGTTAACGACGTCATCGCCCTCAAGCAGGCCAACGTTGGCATCGCCATGCAGGGTGGCAGTCAGGCAGCACGCGGCGTCGCCGATCTGATTCTGCTCGACGACTCGTTTGCCGCCTTGCCATACGCGTTTCGCGAGGGGCAGCGCATCCTCAACGGCATGCAGGATATCTTGAAAATCTTCCTCGTGCGCATTTTCAGCAAGGCGCTCATCATCGCCGCTGCCGTCGCTGCCGGCGGCTTTCCGTTCTCCCCTCGCCAGGCTTCGCTCTACTCGCTGATCGCCGCTGGTATCCCGACGGTCGGCTTCGCGGCCTGGGCGATCAGCGGTCCCACACCCAAAGGCAGCCTGTTGAAGCGATTGGCCCGGTTCGTCGTGCCGGCGACCGTCGTCACCGCAATCATGGCATTCGGCATCTACATGATCTACGTGCGCATCGGCATGGCCGGCTTCAGCGGCCCGGAAGACTCGGCCGCCGCGGCAGCGGCGCTGGCGCGCGTTCTGCCGCGGGCTCAGACGGCGACGACGCTGTTTGCCAGCCTCACTGGCGTCCTGCTGATCCCGTTCACCGTGCCGCCGTCGCCATTCTGGGGCGGCGGCTCCCGCCTTCGTCACGACTGGCGCCCCGCCGCTATGGCAATCGGCCTGTTCCTGTTTCTCGCCATAGTCGTCGTTACGCCCTTCGGCCGCCACTTATTTGAGCTCACGCCGCTCAGCATCTTCGAGTACGCGGCCCTCGCCGGCGCGGCCGCGGCCTGGCTCTTTCTGCTGCGCTGGATCTGGCGCCTGCCGTTTCTCGACCGCATTCTCGGCAAGGGTGACCTGCGCGACGCTGAGCGCGCGTAGCAGGACCAGTCGAGCGGTTCCAAGCCGGGAGCGAGCGAGAACAGCCACTGCTGGGTAGGTAGAGAGCCAGACAAAGTAGAAGACGTTCGCGCCACTCCGAGGTCAGAGGACAAGATGAGCAAAGACAAGCACCCAGAGATTGCCAAACTCGTGGCCCAGCTCCGTGTCGCGCCAGGCACAAAGGTGTCTCTGGCGCGAGATTTCGACGCCGGTCACACGGCCCACTTTGTCGCCAAGAA
>JBKQWK010000029.1:0-4379 GCA_052139595.1 Thermoleophilia bacterium
GCCGCCGCGGCGCCGGCGGCCGGAGGCGAGCCGGCGCCGTCGTCGGACACCGCCGCCCGGGCCGCCCGGGCCTCCCAGTAACGACCGACCGACAGATGGTTGACGAGCTGTTGTTGATGAATCTCCAGCACACGTGTCGCCACCCGGTCAATGAGGTGACGGTCATGGGTGATCAGCAGCACGGTTCCCGAGTACTCGGCCAGCGCTTCGCTCAACGCCTCCACCGAGCCGACATCGAGGTGGTTGGTGGGTTCGTCGAGGAGGAGAAAATTGGCGTCGCCGACGAGCAGGGTCAAAAGACGCAAACGGCTGCGCTCGCCTCCCGAGAGCTTGCCGACGAGCTTGCCGATGTCGTCGGCGGGGAAGAGGAAACGGCCGAGAAGACGACGTGCCTGTTCCTCGTCGTGACCCACCAGGGGCAGTACCGTCGCCAGCACGGTGTCGGTCTCGCGGAGCTCACGACCCTGCTGGCTGAAGTAAGCGAGGCGCACATTGTGGCCGATGTGGGCAGCGCCTTCAGAGAGCGGATGCAGGCCCACCACCGTTTCGGCCAACGTTGTCTTGCCGGCACCGTTGGGACCCAGCAACGCGACCTTTTCGCCGCGCTCGACGACGAGGTCGACGTCGCGGATGAGCACGCGTCCACCGCCGGGCTCGTCGGCTCGGCCGACGCTCACGGCCGCCGTCTTTAATTCGAGGACAATTCGCGCCGACGGTTGCGGTTGCGGCAGTCCCAAGCGGAAGCTGTGCTGCTTCTTGGGCGGCGGTCGCAGATCCTTCTTGATGCGTTCGATCTGCGTGAGCTTGGCCTTGGCTTGCTTGGCCTTTAGCTTCTTGGCGTGAAAACGATCGTAGAAGCGCTGCAGCTGCTCGATCTTCTCCAGATCCTGTTCGTGTTGTTTGGCGAGCAGAGTGAGCGCTGTCTCGCGCTCGCGCACGTACGTCGCGAAATCGCTGCTCATCGTCTCGACATGCTCATACTCCAGCGAAAGCACGCGCGAACCGACACGCTCCAGCAGGCGACGATCGTGTGTGACGAGCAAAAACGCTCGCTGGTAGGCAAGGAGAAACTCCTCCAGCCACTCGACCGAATCGATGTCGAGATGGTTCGTCGGTTCATCGAGCAAGAGCAGATCGGCGTTGGCGAGCAAGGCTCGCGCCAGAGTGACACGCGTCAGCTCGCCACCGGAGAGGGAGAGAATCGGGCGGACGAGCATCTCTTCTGGCAGACCGAGCCCGGTGAGCACGCCGGCCAGTTCGGCGCGAAAGTGGTAGCCGCCAGCGGCCTCGAAGCGGCGCTGAATCTGCTGGTAGGTCTTCATCGTGTCGCGCAGTTCAGGGCTGTGCTCCTTGAGGCCGGAAAGGAGTTCCTCACAGCGCCGCAGCTCAGCCTCAAGGCGTACCGTTTCGGTGAATGCACCGAGGAGGTAGTCATTCACTGGCTGGTCGTGGTTCAGCTCCGGTGTCTGCTCATGTAACCAGATGCGCTGGCCGCGAGCGCGGACGATTGTGCCGGAGTCGGGGTGGTCAACGCCGGCAATGAGCCGTAACAGGGTCGTCTTGCCGCTACCGTTGCGACCAACGAGAACAGCGTGGTCGTGATCGTTGAGCGCGAATGAGACGTTGGTGAACAAGCGTTGATCGGCGAATGACTTCTCTACGCTGGTGAAGGTGACAATGGCCATCGGTGCAGTTTGCCTCACGAGGTCGATTGCAGAAACGGCGAGACGCTGGCACGGCTCGTCACCTCTATGGTACCTTGCCGAGCCGAGCCGAGCCGAGCCGAGCCGAGCCGAACTAAGTTGAGCTGAGGCGAGCCATGCCAAGTTGAGTTGAGGCGAGTTGAGCTGAGCCGGGACGCGACACGACGCGGCGCTGGTACGGTCGGGTATCATGGTTGCAGCCGGCGTGGCGATTGTCGACGAGCGTGTTCACGAGGGGAGTGCCTGGGTGTTTTTGACGGCTCAAACGACGGTCGACACGCTGCTCCAGGACTACCCGTTTCTCGATGAGTTTCTGCACGCGTATGGCCACGTCACAGCCGCCGACGCGGCTCCCGACACGCGCCGCAAGGTCGGCCGCATGGTCGACCTCGAGTACCTTGCCCGGGCTGCGGGGGTGTCGCTGCCGGTGTTCCTCGGCGCCGTGCGAGCCGAGGTCCGCCGTGTCACCGGCGAAACGCCGACGTGGCCAGTTGCCGAGGAGGCGTTGCGTGATGGTCATCGACCTGGTGGTGAGACGCTGGCGCGCGTCGTTGACGAACCGGCGGGCGAGCATCTGGGTGCGCAGCGCGTGGGCGCGTTCGTCACCCGTGAGGGTGCCGAGGTCGTGGCGCCGCTCGGTCACCCCGTCCACACCCTGTCCGCGGAGTTACAAGCGATCGCGCGCGTTGCTGCTGGCCTGCGTGTCCAGGTTGATCGCCTTGGCGTGCCCGCGGATCGGGCCGTCTGGCTGCATCTGCGGGCACAGGTGCGCCGCTCACTGATCGACCTGGCTGAGGTTGAAAAGCACCTGCGCCGCGTTGAAAACCTGGTGCTGCCGCTGCTAACTGCTTCAGGTTCGGCGGTGGCTCACCTGGTTGAGGATGACCATGGGCGGGTGCGTGATCGGCTCGAGCACGCTGCTGCCGCGGTGCTTGCCGAACGTCCGCGAGCCGTGCCGGGGCTGTGCGCGCGTCTGCTTGCCGTTCTGGACGCCCTGATTTACAAGGAACAGCACATTTTGTTGCCACTGGCGATGGCGAGGATCAGTCGGCAGCAGTGGCTCGTCGTGCGTGCCGCCGAACAGGAGTACGGCTGGACGCTTATCGGCGAGCCGTCATCTTGGCCGGGTTCTGGGTCCACGCTACGCCGCCCGCCGAGCATCAGCACGAATGGAGGCAGCATGTCGACCATCCCCCTGGCAAGCGGAACCCTCAGCGCCGCAGAACTCAGTCTGGTCTTGATGCAGCTGCCACTCGACTTGATGTTCATTGATGCCGATGGTGTCATCGTTTATTTTTCCGGCAGTCAGCGGGTGCTTGCCGCGAAGCCGACGCTTCTCGGCCGTCGCCTGCAGGACTGTCAGGCCGCTGACGACGGCGTTGGCGCTGGCGTGCAGCGAGTGCTCGACGCCTTGCGTGCCGGTATCCGTGATGAGGTCGAATTCTGGCGTCCGGTTCGCGGTCGCTGCGTCGTCACCCGTTACGCTGCTTTGCGTGATGACAGCGGCATCTTCCGCGGCGTGCTGCAGACGAACCAGGACGTTAGCGCCCTGCGCTTGCTTGCGCCGCGGGGCTTCTTCGATGCGCCGCGCCCTGACAGCGCTGTGCGCGGCGTCAGTCCGCTGACTGACGGCGTGCACGCTGCCGCCGATGAGCTGGCGCTCGATTACGGTGCGCTGACGGTCGCACAGCTTGATCTCCTGATAGCTGCTCTGCCGGTCGACTTCAGCGTTGCCGACGAACACGACACGTTGCTGCAGTTCGCCGGCACTGTGTATGCGACCTGCGATCGCAACGAGATCGGTGGCAGCCTGCAAGCCTGTCACCCAGCCGGCTCACAGGCGGCGCTGGCGCGGGTCCTGGCTGCCTTTCGCGCCGGCCGGGACGAGCCGTTCGAAGAGCTGGTCGAAGGTCGCAGTGGCGGTTGGCACTACGTTGCTTACCTGCCGCTCCGTCACAGCGACGGCGTTTACCGTGGCATTCTCGAAGTGCAGCAGGATGTGACCGGCATACGCGCGCTGACCGGCGAGTTTCGCCTGTCGGACTGGCAGGCAGAGACCGCCGGCTGGCCGGCTGCGCCAGAGCCGGCGTGACTTGCGCCGGCTCACGTGTCGTCGCTCGCTGTTGGCCGACCGGCGGGCTCCGTGACCGTCGCCTGCCGGTCTAACGGGGCGCGGCCGGTTTCGTCAACCTCACTTCGCCAAGCCATGCGTCGACCAATGCGGGCACGCAGGCGCCAGCGCAACGTCTTGGACTCCTCGCTCATGAGTTCCTGCAGCTGGACTAGGCCGTGCTCAACGCGGTGGTACTCGTTGCCACCGAGACCGTAGGTGATGAGGTTGTCGAGGCAGAGGTCGATGGTAGCCATGACGTCGATGTAGAGGCCCCAGTCATTGGCGCAGGTAGCGACGATGTGATCCACATTGAGCACTCCTGCTGCGTCCTGCTCATCCAGGTGGACGTCCTTGAAGAGCGTCACCAGATCGTGAACGTCCTTCTCGTCGATGTTGAAGATCTGGAGTTTGCTGAGGGCGATATCGGCGGCCGAGATCGCATAGTCGTCGAGGTCGAGGCGCCCGCGCATGTCGAGGTCGTGATCCATGCGCATGGCGTCAAGGAAGACGTCGACGTGCTCACTGGGCAGGTGGCTGGGGGCTGCCGGCTGAAGAGCATGGGC
>JBKQWK010000030.1:0-10421 GCA_052139595.1 Thermoleophilia bacterium
GCTCCGTCCTCGCGCAGCAGATTCCGCGCGAGGTACAGCCGCGGATACATCATGTTGAGCCACTTGGAGTGGAAGCGGCCGTCGGTGTCGGTGTTGGTGCCGAAGCGGTGACCCTGGTCGTCGACCTGCCCGGTGTACTCGAGGTAGGTCTGCAGGCTCTCGGTGTAGTTGTCGGGGTAGATGAAGTCGTTGCCGGTGTTGTAGGGCGGATCTATGTAAATCATCTTGACCTTGCCCAGGTACGACTTCTGCAGCAGCTTGAGGACCTCGAGGTTGTCGCCCTCGATGATCAGATTCTCGGTGGTGTCGAAGGCGACGCTCTCTTTTGGGGAGGGACGCAGGGTGCCGAGGCTGGGCGCCTGGATGGTACGAAAGCAGTCGGCCTTGCCCGGCCAGCTCATTCCGTAGCGTTCCTTGCCCACGTCGACCGCCTCGCCGAGCGCCAGTTTGAGGCAGTCAAAGTCGAGCTTGCCGCCCTCGGTGCGCGCTTCGGGGAACAGGCGTAGCAGCTCCTGCTGCCGCTCCTCGACGATGTCAAGGGAACGCAGGTCGAGGCTCTCGGGCTGATCTGGCTCTAGCTGATCGGGCATATCGGATCCTTCAGTCGTCGTACTTCCCTCCAGGGCATTCGCGTCCATGGTCTCGGTGCCCTTCTTGCGCATTCCGCCGCATCGGCGCTGTCCGTGCAAGTCCGTCGCGTTGCATGTTGAAGCGGTCGGGGTATACTTCGCCTAGAAGCACGGGCGTCGGCTGGGCCGATGAGCTCGTGTTTCTGCGTTCTAGGGTGAGAATTCCCATACGCTAATGTAGTGAGGCTTCGGGTTCGTGAAGCCCACAGACAGCGTCTTCTGCCCCACGCGCTCTCGAATCCGGATGCTGATCGCGTCCTTTTCCGCGTCGCGAGGAACCGCGGGCTCCCTGTTGGCGAGAAACGAGTGCCGCACGCCGCCGAGGATCACGTCCACTGCCTGTATGACAAGCGACGAACGTGAGTCCAGCATGCACGCGTTGAACACCCGGCCCGGGTTGGGTCCAGTAGTGCCGACGCACGTAGCAAGCTCCGCCTCGAAGTATCTGCCCGACTTCTTTGGCTTACCGAGGTAGTCGGCGATAATGCAGATCTCCTCGCCGCTCTCGATGTTGTGCTTGACGACCATCATTGCGTAGCTCAGGTAGGCATCCCAGACACTGCCGAAGTACGCCTGCCAGTTGACGTTTGGGCGCTGCTTGTCGATGACGAAGGCACAGAAGCAGTACTCCGGCTGCGCGAAGTAGGCGTCAATGAGTTCCAAGTGAAACGGCAGACTGCTTGAGGTCACGGCGTTGAACTTGAACTCGAAGTCCGGCCCCGCCCCGGGAATGCAGGAGACGGCCCGATCGAAGATGCGATGCGCCGCTTCGCTGAATGGTCCGGACAGCTGCGTCTTCATCAGACCAAGCGAGAAAAAGCGCTGAGTCGACCCGCCGAGGATCCCACTCTCGTCCATGAACGCAAGGCTGCGCGTCGTCATCTGCCCCCCGCAGCAAGATTGTAAAGCAGCGTGAGTCTATGCCAAGTCGCGGTGCTGGCGGCCAAGCGCACGCAATCTTGCGTCACCGCAGCCGCCAGCGCAGAGTGAAAAGCGGCATCTGCTCAACCCGCTGCTCGAGCCGCCGGCCGATCTCGTCGAGCAGCTCGTCCTTCTGCCGGTCGATGTCGCGGCTCGCGTCATCATATGCCCGCCAAGCCTCTTCGCGCTTCTCTTCGAGCTTGCGCGCCGCGCGCTGGCGCTCGAGTTTCTCGGGCAGCGTCGGCGCGAAACGGGCCTGCTTCCTATCCTCCTTGAGCGCCTCATCCATGTCGGCCAGCTCGGCCTTGAGCGAATCGCGGCGGTCCTCGGCCCAGCGGTCGAGCTTGTCCATCTCGGCGTCGAACCAGGTGCCGTCGCGGGCGGTCATCTCGGCGTGGGGCCCCTGGCGATGGCTCGCCAGCGTGCGGTCGAGCTGCGCCGCTATGGCTTCGGGCACGCGGCGCAGCGGTCCCGCCTCGGCCGGCAGGTCGAAGAGGCGGCGACACTGCGCCTGGTCTACGGCTTCGCCGTCGTCGCTGACCGCGGCGAAGACGAGCTGATCCTCGCTCTCCAGCGCGCTCATGCTCACGTGCGCACAGGCGAGCCAGCCGGAGCGGCCGCGCAGCGGTTCCAGGATGGCGATGTTCTTGCCGCTGCCAGCGTAGTCGAAGACGACATCCGCCGGCTCCGGTTTCAGCTCCCGCGCCCGCGCGAGCACGCGCTGCGCCAGCGGATGACCTACGCGGTAGGTGTTGGCATCCTCCACGCCCTTGGCCATGCGGTACGGCCCCCGGTTTATCGTCTCGCCAGGGAAGGGGTTGGTGTGCAGCATGAAGCTGAACCCATCGGTGGCGAAGCTTGCGTGATCGGCGAGCACGTGTCGCGTGAGCCGCCAGAGCTGATCGTTGAATCGGTCGAGCATGGTGGTGCTGTCGACGCGCACCTTCTCGGCAACATCCTGATCGAAGTTGTCGAGCAGCTTCTCGCGTGCATCGCGCTGGCCGGTGCTGATCTCGGCCTCGAGGTCGCGCTGGAGCTGGTCGAACTCGAACTGGATCTGCTCGGTCGTGCGACGCTGCTGGTAGATGCCGGCGATGCGCTTCTCAAAGTCAACGCCCGACTCCACGGCGCCGAGCACTTCGTCGCTAGCGCCAAACACGCCATCGAAGAGGCGAAACTTCTCGTCCAGGAGCTGGTACACGCGCAGGTCGGCGGCGTTCTTCTTGTTGAGGAAGTTGACCACCACGACGTCGAACTTCTGACCGTAACGGTGACAGCGCCCGATGCGCTGCGGTGAGCTTCTCGACACTGTCGGACGAACAGCGTTTCGTGATCTCGTAGGCGAAGTACTTGGCGTGGAAGTCGGTGATCATGGCGCAGAGTCGTCTCCTTACCACCATGCCGGCTGAGGCCCATCTTCGCCGAGGCGCAGCCAGCCCCACTTCTCGGCCCGCTGCTATGTATACCAGATAACCCGGACGAACTGGACGTACCTCATCGCCACCGTCGCTCGTTCTTGATCGGCGCCGACGACGGCGAACGGCACGCCGAGCGCCTTGAAGTGCTACTGGCTACCGCGAACTGAAGTCGATTCGCTTGTTCGCCTCACTCGTAATGGGTCCACATCCTTAGCACCTTAACCACACGCTCGTCAGCAAGGATCTGGTAAACCAGGCGATGCTGGATGTTGATGCGCCGCGAGTAGGCCCCGCTCAGGTCGCCGACCAGCTTCTCGAACGGCGGCGGGGACTGAAACGGATCGACTTCGAGGACGGCGAGCAGCGCCTGGACCTTCGGCTTCAGGCCAGCGTCGGCAAGCTTGCTCGCGTCCTTGCGCGCCTGCGTTGTGTAAAGCAGGCGCCAGCTCACCAGTCGAGTTCACCCTCAAGGTCATCGGCCGAGGTCGCCATGCCCTCGATGATCGACTCGCGCATGCCGGGGATCGAGACCAGGTACAGTGTCTCCTGTATCGCGCGCCAGTCGTCCTCCGCGACGAGCACCGCACTACCGCGCTTGCCGGTGATCTGCACAGGCTCGTGCGATTGGGCGACGTCGCCGAGAAGCTTATAGAGCTGTTTGCGCGCTTCTGTGACGCTCATGGTCGTCGTAGCCGACCTCCTAGGACGTACGAGAAAGCGTACGTCTACGGGAACTGAAAGTCAAGGTTGCGTCGTCGTCCGCACGCCCGGTCGGGGCGCCTGTTCGGCGGTCGCCTCACCTGCCGAGAACGATGCCGGCACCGAGAAGCACCAGGCGGGCGGGCGAAGCCGAAAGGGCTATCGAGGATCGAGATTGGTGTTTTCATGCCACACATAGAACCGCTGCATCCGGAACGGCAACGCCCCGGTGATCCGTTGGGCTGAGCTACACTGCCTCCAGACCCAAGGACCTGGAGGCAGCATGGCCCTATGTGAGATTGAGGCCAGCGAACGCATCGCGATGACCCTGCGGGAACTCGGCACACGATGAGCGCGGTTACGATCTACGGCGTCGTCGCCGTCACGTTCATGATGGTCATGTACGCGCTCGAGGCACGCGGCCGCCGGTTCATCGCCGCTTTCGCCGTCGGCTGCCTGCTCTCGAGCGCGTACGGATTTCTCTCTGGTGCCTGGCCCTTCG
Organism: Thermoleophilia bacterium; assembly: GCA_052139595.1. Lineage (GTDB taxonomy): Bacteria > Actinomycetota > Thermoleophilia > UBA2241 > UBA2241 > JBKQWK01. The sequence continues at coordinate 4,170 of JBKQWK010000030.1, forward strand.
GCGTCGTCGAGGCCGTCTGGACGGTGGTCGCCCTGCGCCGGTTCGTCAAGGCCGGCTGACCGGACGTCGCCTCATTCAGTCTGGCGAATCGCCCTCGGCGAGCGGGCGCAGAGACGCGCCGCCGAGTTCGCGATGCAGAGCCGGCTGCGAGTTCGGCGCAAAAGCCGCTGCACCGGGCTCGTCCGACGGTCCGTAGCGGTGACCCTCGACGCTCACGTCTGGCAGCCATTGCAGCCAGCGCGGCAGGTACCAGTTCCAGTCGCCAAGCAGTTCCATCGCCGCCGGGACGATAATCGTGCGCACCACTGTGGCGTCGAGCAGAACCGCCACGGCAAGACCGAAGCCCATCTGCTGGAACATCACGAGCTGGCCGCCGGCCACGCCAGCGAAGACGCAGACCATGATCGCCGCCGCTCCCGTAATGATGCTGGCCGTGCGGCCAACGCCGTAGCCCACCGCCTCCCGCGTGTCGCCGGTCTCGTCAAAGCGCTCCTTGATACGACTGAGCAGAAAGACCTGATAGTCCATCGACAGTCCAAAAAGCAGGCTGAAGAGAAAGAGCGGCACCCAGGCCTCGATCGTTTCGACTCGCGTCAGGCCGAGCAGACCGGCGCCGACGCCCTTCTGAAAGACGAGAACTAGGGCGCCATAGGCGGCGCCGACCGAGAGCAGGTTCATGGCGATCGCCTTGGCCGGGATCACGACCGAGCGGAAAGCCAGCAGCAGAAGACCGAAGCTGAGGCTGAGGACCACCGTCAGGGCGATCGGCATCCACGTGTGGAAGAAGCCCAGGTAGTCGACGACACCGGCGGTGTTGCCAGCTACGTAGACCTTCGCCGGCACGCCGGCGAAGGCCAGTGGCACCACGTCGCTGCGCAAGTGTTTGACCAACGCCTGAGTCGCGTCGCCGGCCGGGTCGCCAGCCATGGCTGTCGTCAGCACGGTGAGGTCGCCGGCCTTGTCGACCGTGACCTGTGAAGGGCCGAAGCGGCCATCGCTCTGCATGGCAGCCGTGAGCTTGGCAATGCCCTGCTTGACCGGCGCTGATTTGGCGGGGCCGTCGATCACGATCTGCAGCGGATTGGCCTTGCCCAAGGAAAAATCACGATCGAGGATGTCCCAGCCCTGCTTGGAGTATTCATTGCTGGGCAGGTAGGTGGCGGTCACCATGTTGGCGCCGGTCTTCATGAACAGCACCGGCGCAGCGAGGCCGAGCAGGACCACGACAGCCACGGTCAGCCAGACTGCGGGGCGGCGCATGATGCTGTGCGCCAAGCGCTCCCACACACCGCCGGCGCCGCTCGCCCGACTCAGGGCTGTGCGCCTCATGAACGGCACACGCAGGGCGTTCACACGATCGCCGAGCAAACCGAGAATTGCCGGCAGCAGCATCAGCGTGGTGAGCAGCGTGGTGAAGACGACCAGCATCACACCCAGTCCCATACTGATGGTGACATCCATGGGCACGATAACCATGCCGAGCATAGCGAGAAAGACCGTCATGCCGCTGAAGAAGATGGCGCGGTTGGCGGTGGCGCCAGTCGCCCCGATGGCATCAAGTTTGGTCAGGCCGTGGGCGCGCTCTTCGCGATAGCGCGAAATCACGAAGAGCGTGTAGTCGATGCCCACCGCCAGACCCATCATCGTAAGGATGTTGAGCACGAAGGTGTTCATCGGATAGACCTGCCCGATCAAGCCGGTGATCGTCAATGCCAGAACGATGCTGACGATGCTGAGCAACAAGGGCATACAGGCGGCGAGCACGGCGCCAAATACGATCACTAGCACAATGAGTGCCGCCGGCATGCCGAAGATCTCGGCCTTTTCAAGATCGCTCTGGGCGACCTTGGCGACCATCGCGTTGAGGCTCGCGTCGCCGGTCTGGGCAAGGGTGAAGCCGCCGCCGGAACTGGCCACGACCAGGGCGTGCAGCTTATCCACGTTCTTGACCGCTTGGTCGATGTCGCCGGCCATGACAACCGGGATCAACGTGGCGTGCTTATCCTTCGCGACGAGCGTGGGATCCCCGGTCGTGTAGTACGTGGAGGTGCTTTGCACGATGGAGGCACTGAGCCCGTTGATCTTGTCGGCAAGGTCGGTGACGAATGCCTTGAAGGCAGGATCGGCGACCGTGATCGCAGATGAGTGGACAATGACGAAATCGCTGAACTTCTGCGGCCCAGTGATTCGATCCTGAATGAGATTCTGCCCGATCGCGCTGTCCGGGAGCGTGCCGTGCAACTTCGCCGTCGAAGTGATGCCACTGCTCAGTAGCGAGCCCACGGCGACCACGGCGACCACGATGATTGCTGCCCAAATGGCGACAGTGCGCCAAGGATGCGTAGCGCTGACGCGAGCTAATCGCTCTGTGAACGAGCGTCGCGACGCGTTTCCGAGTCGACAGTCTGAGCGTATTTGAGCCGACATGATCCCCCCCGAGTTGATTGACTACGATCGGTCTGGCTGGCGGGCGAAAACCCCCGCGAGCGAAGCTTGGAGCGTGCGCCGCACGAGATCGGGCGCGTCGATCTTGCTGACAAAGGCGTCCGCGCCGGCCGCGAGTGCCGCGTCGCGCGACTCCGGCCGCAAACCGAGGACGACGACGCAGAGTCTCGGGCAGGCCCGGTACAGAGCGGCGAGAGCGTCTGCAGGTTCGGGCGCCAGCAGGTCCCAGTCGACAACGAGGAGGTCCGGCCAGCTCGCTTCGACCTCGGACTGCAGCGAGACCAGGGAGTCGACCTCGGCCACGACCTCCACATCCACGCCAACGTCGTGTGACAGGACGACGAGCAGGGCGCGCCTCACTGCCGGCTCGCGGTCTGCCAGGACGGTTCGCATGTGACTCCCCTCGGGCAACTGTATCTGCCCTGTCACGGTACGGCAGACTCGCCGCGAAAGCGCCCGCCACGCGGCGGGATTACCAGCTGGTGAGAGGAATGGTCTTACACCTGGTCAGGTGACCAGGTGGTGCTGTACGGCGAGTGCTGCCGCCTCGGTGCGGCTGGTCGCTCCTAGCTTGGCCAGGATGCTGCTGACGTGAAACTTGACGGTCGACTCGCTCACCACCAGAGCCACGGCGATGGCTTTGTTGCTCAGTCCCTGGGCCAGCAGAGCGAGCACTTCGCGCTCACGCCGAGTCAGGTCGCTGCCCAACTGCGGCCCTCTGGTGGCGCTGCGCACCAGATCCTCGGCGGCTTCGGGGGCGAGCGTGGGCCGGCCGGCCACCGCCGAACGGATGGCCGCGCCGAGTGTCTCGGCCGAGACATTCTTGAGCAGAAAGCTGATGGCGCCGGCCTGCAGGGCGCTCTGGACAAGGCCCTCTTCCTGAAAACTGGTCAGGGCAATCACGCGGATGCCGGGAAAACGCTCGGTGATCAGGCGAGTCGCCGTGGCCCCGTCCATTCGCGGCATCTTCAGATCCATCAGCACCACGTCCGGCTGAAGCTGTGCGCACAGCTCGATCGCCTCGGCGCCGTCTTCTGCCTCACCGGCAAGCTCCAGGTCGTCGGAGACCTGCAGAAAGACGGCCAGCCCCTCGCGCACCATACGATGGTCGTCGACCAGCAGCACCTGGATCGGACGCCCTTCAGCCATCTCGACCTCCCTTTCTGTCACTCCATCGCACCAGGACTTCGGTGCCGCCTCCCGGTTCGCTGCGCAGGGTGAACGCTGCTCCCACGGCCTGGGCACGGTCGCGCATGATACTCATGCCGAAATGCGCCAGGTGCACGTCGGTGACGGCTGCCGGATCAAAACCGCAGCCGTCGTCGGCGATGCGTAGCTCGACCGTCCCGGCGCCCCTGACCAGGCTCACAGTAACTTGCGAGGCTTTGGCGTGCTTTTCGATGTTGTGCAAAGCCTCCTGTGCGACCCGATAGATGGCGAGCTGAGCGTCGGGCGGCAGCTAGCCTGCACCATCAACCGTGACGTTGACGGAGAGGCGCGAGCGGCCGGCCAGGATCTCGGCGAGCTGGCGCAGCAGGTCGCCGAGATCCGCCTGCACGATCGCCGCCGGGCGGAGTTCGAGCAGCAGCGTGCGCATCTCGGCCAAAGCCCCCCGCGTAAGAGCGCGCACGTCTTCGAGCCGCCGCATGCCGGCTTGCGGATCGCGTTCCCACAGCCGCGGCAGTACTTCGGCGATCAGGCTTGCCGAGAACAGCGTCTGAGTGACTGCGTCGTGCAGCTCGCGCGCCAACCGGCGACGCTCCTCGAGCGCTGCGGTCTGCTGCGCCTGTTCGTAGAGGCGGGCATTCTCTACGGCCACCGCTGCCTGGTCGGCGATCGCCCGCGCCAGCTGAGCGCGATGCTCAGTGTAGTAGCCGGGCTCAGTGTGCAACATCGTGATCGCGCCGATGGCCCGCTGGCGAATCACCAGCGGCACAGCCAGGCAGGAGCGGGCACCGGGCAGCACCATTTCCGGGTGGTTGCTCATGAGCTGCCGGTAGGCACGGGCCAACGGCTCATCGCCATGCAGATCGTCGATGACGATCGTCTCTCCTGAGCGCAAGGTATCCCACACCCAGGCGGGGCCCATGGTGTTCATCGGGTAGATCTTGGGACCGATCACCGCTTGGCCGCCGAGTGACCCGGCAAGCATGATCAGATCGTCGCTCTCGAAGCGCAAAAGTGCGGCCGATTCGTACTTGGTGACGATCTTGAGCTGCTCTAGAATGAGGCTGAGAAGAGGTTCCAGCTCGAGTACCGAGGCGACGTCCTGGGCAACGTCAAGCAGCGTCGCGAGTTCCGTTGTGCGCTCGGCAACCCGCTGCTCCAGCACCTCGAGAGCCCGGACCTGCTCGGTCACGTCACGGGCGACCCCGAGAATGAGGGGGCCGGTCGCATCCTCGAACACGGTGCCGTGGACCTCCACGGGAAAGGTGCTCCCGTCCTTGCGCACATTGACTGCTCGTGTGCGCAGCGATCCCCCGCTGCCAATCGTCGCGATGAACTCGCGCAGCAATCCGTGCAGATCGGGGCGCACAAGCATGGCCACGTTGCGCCCTGTCAGCTCGTCGCAGGTATAGCCATTCATCGCGCAAAAGGCAGGATTAGCGGCAACAATTGTTCCGTCCCCGGTGTAGACGACCATGCCGTCGCCGGTAGCCTCGAAAATGGCGCGGTGCTCATCCTTGAGCCGCTCGAGTTCCGAAACATCACGGATCATGAACAGTGAACCCATCGGCCGGCCATCCGCGTCATTCAGGGTGGAGCCGTGCACCGCTACCGGGACGCCGGTCGTAGCAAGCGTCGCTGGCTCGCTGCTTGCACGGATGCGATCGCATCGTGCCTGTCGATATATATGTCCCCGGATGCCCGCCGAGCGCCGAAGCCCTCGTCTATGGCATCATGCTTCTTCAGAAAAAAATCCGCCGCACGGGCACAATCGAACGCTAACAGCCGGAGCTAAGCAATGACGGAGACGGGGAAGCTTGAGGCCCTGGCGGAAGCGATAAAGCTCGCCTGTCCCGATGCTGTTATAGGCACGCGCCTCGTCCTCGGCGAGCTTACGGTCACGATCCAGCGCCCCCGCATCGCCGAGGTCGCCCAATTCCTGCGCGACGATCCTGCATGGCGCTTCAAGCTCCTGATCGACATTTGCGGCGCGGATTATCCGGAACGCGCCGAGCGGTTCGAGGTCGTCTATCACTTCCTGAGCGTCTATGAGAATTTGCGCGTGCGCCTCAAGCTCTCGACAGACGCCGCCGCGACCGTTCCGAGCCTCGTAGGCATCTATCCGGCGGCGAACTGGTACGAGCGCGAGGCCTACGATCTTTACGGCGTCCTTTTCGAAGGACATCCCGACCTGCGCCGCATCCTGACGGATTACGGTTTTCGAGGACACCCGTTGCGCAAGGACTTTCCGCTGACCGGTTTCGTTGAAGTCCGCTATAACGAGGAGCAGAAGCGCGTTGTCTACGAGCCCGTAAAATTACCGCAGGAATTTCGCAGCTTCGATTTCCTAAGCCCCTGGGAGGGCGCCCACTACGCGCCGCTGCCCGGCGATGAGAAAGCGAAAGCAAAGTAAGAGGCGAGGACTGCCGAAGCGGAAATTCAATTGGGGATGTTTCTTCCAAGAGTGCTCAAGCTTCTGAAGCTGAAAATAATGCCACGATGGCTTGCCTGACAGCGGCGGCCTTTCCCGGAAAGAGAGAGACAGATGGCTGATGGGGGTGGAACACCTGAAGCGGAAGGCGCGGGCTCCGACCTTTGCGTGAAGCCGCCCGAGAACCGCAATTTCACCATCAATTTCGG
>JBKQWK010000031.1:0-4277 GCA_052139595.1 Thermoleophilia bacterium
ACTGCACCCAGCGTGGTGCTCGGTGCACCTTGCCGGCTATGACGTCGAAGCTGCCGCCCACGCCCATGGCGAAGGTCACACCCAGCGCGGGAAGAGTGCGCGCAAGCCAGTACTCCTTCCTTGGACTCGGCATGCCAACGAAGAGCAGCTCTGCGCCGCTATCGCGGATGCGCGTCATGACCTCGTCCTCGGCGGCACCGTTGAAGTAGCCGTCGTGAGCTCCGGCAACGATCAGGTTTGGCAGGCGCTCTAACGTGTGGGCGACTGCCAGGTCGAGGACTTCCTCAGTCGCCCCGAGGAAGAAGACTGAGTGATTCGCGGCGGCGGCCCACGTCAGGAGCGCCTGAAACAAGTCGATGCCGGCCACTCGCTCGGGCAGGGGCCTGCCGAGAAAACGTGCTGCCCAGACGACGGCCTGACCATCGGCGTTGACGAGAGGGCAGCTGCGAACGATTTCTTGCAGCTCGGGGTCATCGCGCATGGCAACCAATTTTGCGGCATTGACGACGCAATGCTGGACGGGTTTCCCGCAGGCGACGATCTCTGCGACGGCCTTGACCGTCTGCTCAAGGGACAGAGCGTTGATCTCACAGCCGAGGATGGTCTTGCGCTTGCCTAATGAGGCGCCTTCGCAGTTCGTTTTCAAAACTCTGTCTGATCGATTGTCATGTCATCCACGGCAAGCAGTTTATCAACTGGGGCCGCAAATCCAGGCAGGAGCCTAACGAACGACTCTTGGGGAAACGCGCGGGGTTCTTCACGGTGAGCGCCGCAATTGCGGCAAATACGGGCTCAAGGGCGAGCCGCAGATCGTCAAGAACGCAAGCCCCGGCCTCAGCGGCGAAGCTCTCGGCCGAGCAGGCGGGCAGGCGTGTTAACGCCGGTCCAATGTTGAGCCCCTCAGCCTTGTTCATCGCCCCGCAGTTCCCCCTTGCCCTTGCCTTTGAGGCGATAGCTGTCACCACGTAACACGAGCACCTCCGCATGGTGGACAAGACGGTCAACGAGGGGAGCAGGCAGCGCCGACCCACCCCGGCGAGGCATTCGGCATCGACGAGGTCTGACTTCGAGTCGTTGGCGATGACGAAGCGTAACTTGCGCGGGTTGGCGACGATCACCTGGTGGCCCAGCTCGGCGAGCAGGCGGCTCACCCGCGGCGAGTGAGTGGCGGCCTCGAGGTCGATGCGCACCGGCTCGGTCGCCGAAAACGCCACCGCAGGGCCTCGGCCTGGGTGGCGACACGGCCCTCCTCACGCACCTCACCGACCTCGTCGAGCACGCACGGCTGGCAGTAGCGGTCACCGAGATCGAGACCCACTGTCGGCTTTGTCTCTTCGCTGGTGATAACAGCATTCATGGTCAGCCTCCTTCTTTGGGCCAACAGAGCCCAGCTCTTCTCGGGGACCTTACGGTACCCCAAGGGAGGCTGGACTTCTCATCCCATCTTAAAATGAGGCAACCCCGTCGCTTCGATCTCCGACCGGCCAAAGGGCCAAGGCGCTCGACCCTTGCGTTAAGCGGCTCGTTCTCCATCGAGATGCAAGAGGTACGATGCAGGGCGGCGGCGAGCTGTGCTTGCAGGGGGTCCGTCACGCTCCCTGAGACCGGCGTCCAGACCGGCAAGGACCTGGCGTTTGCAGCGCTCGAGGCGGTGGACCTCGACGCGGCGCTCGCAGCGCATCGAGCCGCTCGCCGCGCCGCAGCCTCAGGAGCACTTCCCGCGTGCGAGCGAGGCTTCAGCGTTGACTTGGTGCCCAAGAATGGTCCCAGAGTGACGAGGTGGCTCTCGGTCTGTGAGTTGTTCTCTGCCATGACGGAGCTGTCGCTCAGGGTGGTACCGGGGATGGGGGTCGACTAAAACTTGTGTCCAAGAATACCAGGGGGAGTGTCTCACGCTCGGTAGCTCGTCAAGCGCTACCCTTAGCTGGCGAGCGCGGGCGACGTCAGGCCGATTGCTCTTGCTGCGAACGTTCCTGCGCTTGCGATACCTGGGTGACAAGGCCAACCTCGGCAATGTCTCGGCGACACATACGATAGTGGTCAACTGAGACGATAACGGTCAACTGAAACCAGCAATCTCGCCATCAGCTGAAGTTCACTGGCCAAAACGAGAGGAGCGGTAAAGCCGCCCCTCTCGCTCGTCTTGGCCGCTTGCCCCTGCTCTACCACGCCTCTTCTCTGTTTGCTTCTTTGCCAGAGGTCCGCCTTCACGCGGCGAGACCACCATCGCAGGTGTCGGCAGCCTTGGTGTTGTTGCCGGTGTCGTTGCCGCGACATGCATCTCGTGATACCACTTGCCTGACGCTTTAACGGCAGATGCCTCGTGTGACCACTCCTGGCCGTGAGCAGGCAGACAACGACGGACGGACGATGACAAAGCTCTCTCTGGCAGACGTATGCTTGGCGGCGCCTCTACGGCCGATTGTGGGCGAGCATGACTAACCGGCCGCACTGCCGTGTCGAGGCGCGCCCCTACCAGGCTCACAGTGAGCAAATCATCGCCGGCTTCTGCGAACTAGCTCGCTCGGGGGTGATCGACCTCGAGTTCGTGCGCGGGCCCGTCTTTGGCCAGTCCGCTCGCTCGAGCCACCAGGACAGAGTTCAGATCCGGGCAATCGTTGACGGCCGGCGTGTCGCCTACGACACGTACGACGATGGCCGCGACGGCGCCATCGACGTACGGCTTCCCGATGTCGGCCTCGTGGACTTCGACTTCTACTTCAAGCGCAGCTTCGACCCGCTTCTCCACACGGCGCTGGCCAGTCGCTGCCGCGTCATGCCGCTGGGGTTGAACTACCTCGTCTCGCCGAACGGCGTGCGTCTGCGGGACCGACTGCGTCTCTTCGACGGCCAGCGCGTCATCAAACGGCTTGCTGGTCGCGATCGCAAGATCGGCCAGTTTGAGAGTCCACCGCACCGCGACCACAGCCCGCGGGTCCTGTTCATGACTAGAGCCTGGGATCCGCAGACCACCACGATCGACGAGCAAGCCAGACCAGACATCGTCGCCGTCAACGAGTCACGGGCGGAGTTGATCCGCGTCGCTCGCCGCGAGTTCGGTGATCGGTTTTACGGCGGCCTTGTCGTCGACGAGTTCTCGCGGCGCGTCTACGGCGACTGCCTGCTGTCTTCGGCTGCTGCGGGCAGCAAACACGCCTTTTTGGCCGCGCTGCGCCGCTCGAGCATCTGTGTCGCGACGACTGGCCTCTGGGGATCGGTCGGCTGGAAGATGGCGGAGTACGTCGCGGCCTCCAAGGCCGTGGTCTCAGAGCCGCTGCGCTATGCCCTGCCGGGCAGCTTCGCCCCCGAGCAAAACTACCTTGAGTTCTCGTCTGCGGGCGAGCTGTGTGCAGCGGTGGAGAGGCTGTTGGTAGATGCGACGCTGCGCTACGAGTTCATGCGTGCCAACTGGGCTTACTACAACGGCTGGGTGCGCCCCGACGCGCTCGTGCTTAACACGGTCACGACTGTTCTTGAGGAGGGATAAAGCGCGAACGTGCGTGGCGCCTGCGCTGTAGCCTTGAGTGGCTACGCAAGATCGGATGGAAGATACGTCGCAGCTTCCAAGGCCATCGTGATCGAACCTCTCTTGCGGGCCCTTTCCGGTTGGTCTCGCCTGGGCCACTTACCTCGAGTTCACATCCTCGGACGAGTTGCTGCGGTCCGTCGATCCACTGCTCGCCGACGACAAGTTCAGGGACAGTTTGGCGGCCGGGTGTGCCTCAGAGAGCAGAACCCTCGCATCTCCTCGGCGGCGCCCTGCGAAGGGGCGACCCGTGGTGCTAAACAGAAGCAGCTGCCGACGGAGCCACGTCGTGTGGTACCCAACCCGCCAGCTTGAGACCCCAGCGCTGCAGATCGGTATCGGGGCCGAAGGGCACGAGGATGTGGTGGGCGACCCCGACGAGCAGCCAATGCAGGTTTTCGTGGCCGGCCTTGGTGATGCGCAGCTCGGGTTGCGCAGCGCCCAAGTCACATTGCCGTGCTCGATAGTACGACGCCTGACCGTGCGGCGCGAGATGTTGTCGGATTGACCAGGCAACGAGGCCGCGGGCTGGATGCAGTACGCCTTCATCCAGCCCGCGGCCTCGTCAGAAGAGGTCGCTGCTACAGCCAGACTCAGCCGGCGCGTTATAGCCGGCGCGTCCCGAGGCGTCTCTGAACGTGGACGTGCTCCAGTCCATGTTGTGGCAATTAATCGCGCCAAGCACTGAGCCGCCCGGCGCTGCCGAAACGATGGTGTTGTTGGCGAACGTGCCACCATAGACGCTGTTGGC
>JBKQWK010000032.1:0-8012 GCA_052139595.1 Thermoleophilia bacterium
CGATTTCTTTACGCCGATCGTCGACGACCCGTATTGGTTCGGGCAGCTCGCGGCGGCCAATGCTCTTAGCGACATTTACGCGATGGGCGGCCGGCCGCTGACAGCACTGAACCTCGTTGCCTGGCCCGTCGACCTGGGCATGGAGCATCTGGGGGCAGTCCTACGTGGTGGCATGGAGAAAGTGCGCGAGTCCGGTGCCGAGCTTGCCGGTGGTCACTCGATCGACGACAAGGAGCCCAAGTACGGGCTTGCTGTGACAGGCGTGGTCAAACCGGACGAGATCGTCTACAACGGTGGAGCGCTGGCGGGCGACAAGCTCGTGCTGACGAAGCGTCTGGGCATGGGCGTTCTGGCGAGTGCGCTCAAGAACGGCCTGGTCGAGCAGGACGAGATCATGGACTGCGTTCGTGAGGCGGCGGCGCTTAACGCCGCCGCCGCCGCCGCCATGGTGCAGGTTGGTGTGCACGGCGGCACCGACGTCAGCGGCTTTGGCCTCGCCGGTCACCTTGCCGAGATGCTCGACGCGAGCAACACCGGCGATGCCGGCGCCGGCTCGGCCGCAGTCGGTGCCGTCCTGTCGCTCAGTGCCTTGCCGCTGCACGCGCGGGTGCTCGATTTCTTGCGTCAGGCGGTTTACGCAGGCGGCTTGCGCAGCAATCGCGATTGGCTTCTGCCGCGTTTCGCAACACTCGACCAGGACGACCCTCGCGTGCTGGCTCTGTTCGACCCACAAACCTCGGGCGGTCTGCTGCTCGCGGTGGCGCCCGACCGGTACGAGCGGCTCCTTGAGGCGCTCGCCCAACAGGGAGCCAGCGGCTACACGATCGGCGAGGTTGTGGCGGCCAAGCATGCCGGTGACATCACCTTGACGGAGTAGGCACGATCGTCCGCTCGGCGCACCCGCGGCGGCCGCGGTGCTGGCACTCCTGTCTGCCTGGGATAGAGTGTGCTTGGTGATCCCGGTCTGGGGCGGGAGGCTGATGTGACCGACAAGGGCAGCAAGACGCCGCGCAGCGAGCGCCAGCAGGCGCTGCGCTCGCTGACCGCCGTGGACGAAGTGCTGCGCCAGCCGACGATAGTGGCGCTGGCCGAGGAGTATCCGCGTGCTCTGGTCGTGAGCGCCGTACGTACGGTCATCGAACGCCTGCGGCGCGAGATCCTTGCCGATCGCCGTCACGCCGAGGCCGGCGATCTGACGGCGCAACGTTTGGCGCTCTGGGTCGAAGCGCTCCTGCGCACCGCGGCGCAACCGTCCTTGCGCGCGGTGATCAATGCCACTGGCATTGTCGCTCACACCAATCTCGGTCGCTCGGTGCTGCCTCAGGAGTCGTTGGCGGCGCTGCTCACGACGGCTGGGTCTTACAGTGATCTCGAGTTCGATCTGGTTAGCGGCGAGCGATCGTCGCGGCAAGATCACGTCCACGACATCCTCACCACCTTGACCGGAGCCGAAGATGCGCTGGTCGTCAACAACAACGCCGCTGCTGTGCTCCTCGCTCTGGCGGTTACGGGTCGCGGCGGCGAGGTGCTCGTCAGCCGTGGCCAGCTGGTTGAGATTGGTGATGGTTTTCGCATTCCCGATATCCTCGCCGAGAGCGGGGCTACTCTGGTCGAGGTCGGCACCACCAACCGCACGTACCTGCGTGACTTTGAACGTGCCTGGAGCGAGCGCGGGCGAGCGGTTTTGCGCGTACACACGAGCAATTACCGCATCGTTGGTTTCACGGCTGAGCCGGGGATCGGCGAGCTGGCCGCTTTTGCGCATGACCACGGTGCCATCCTCATCGATGACCTCGGTAGCGGTGCGCTGGCCGAACTTGATCTGTTCGCCGACGAGCCTTCGGTCAACGCCAGTCTGACGGCCGGTGCTGACGTCGTCACCTTTAGCGGCGATAAGATGCTCGGCGGACCGCAAGCGGGCATCGCCGTCGGTAACACGGCCACGATCGCGGCCATGCGTCGCCATCCATTGGCCCGCGCCGTGCGCATCGACAAGCTTGGCATCGCTGCCCTCGACGCTCTCTTGCGCCTCTACCTCGATCCGGCGCTGGCGCGCGAGCGTGTGCCTACGCTGGCCATGCTCACGACCCCACTTGAAACTGTCCATGCTCGCGCTGAGGCGCTGCTGGCGGCGCTGCTCTGTGAAGGCTGCGGTTTGGCCGCTGAAGCGGTGGCCGTTGTGCCGTCGGTCGGCCGGGCCGGCGCCGGCGCGCTGCCGGTCACCGACATCGCCAGCGTTGCCGTCGCCGTGATGCCGTCCGCAGGCGACGCGGAGGGTCTCGCTGCCCGCCTGCGGCGCGGCGTACCTGCGGCTGTTGGCCGCGTACATGAAGGTCGGTTGCTCCTCGACCTGCGCACCGTCCGTGATGAAGAGGTGGCGCCGCTGGCTGCCGCGCTGCTGGCGGCGCTCTAGTGGCGTCGTTGCTGCCGCTCACACTGGGCACAGCCGGGCATATCGACCATGGCAAGACTGCTCTCGTTACGCTGCTCACCGGCAAGAACACCGATCGTCTACGCGTTGAGCGTGAGCGTGGCATCAGCATCGAGCTTGGCTATGCCGAGCTGGTCTTGCCCAGCGGGCGCCATCTCAGCGTTATCGATGTGCCCGGTCACGAACGCTTCGTGCGGACCATGGTCGCCGGCGCGACGGGCATCGATCTCTTCCTCCTCGTTGTTGCCGCTGACGATGGCGTCATGCCCCAGACGGTGGAGCATGTGGCGATCCTCGAACTTCTCGGTGTGCGGCGTGGTGTGGTCGCGGTCACGAAAACCGATCTTGTCGACGACGATCTGCTGGCGCTGGTCCGCGACGATGTGAGGGCGTTTCTGGCGGGCACTACCTACGGCGAGGCACCGCTGGTGAACGTAAGCGTGCGCAGCGGGCGCGGCATTGCGGAGCTGCTGGCCGCTCTGGATGAGCTTGCCACCGCCGCAGCCACCGACAGTGAGCGTCGTGGCGGTCCGGCACGCTTGCCGGTCGACCGCAGCTTCGCTCTGAAAGGCATTGGCGCCATCGTGACCGGCACGCTCTGGCGCGGCGAGATCAAGGCCGGCGATGAGCTGCAGGTGCAGCCTGGCGGCAAGCGTGTCGCCGTGCGCAGCATCGAAGTGCATGATACGGCGGCGACCGTGGCCCACGCCGGTCAGCGGGTTGGTCTCAATCTGCGTGGCTTGAGCAAGGAGGATGTCGATCGCGGGCAGTGGCTGGTGGCGCCCGCAGCCGGTGGTGCGGTGGTGTGCTCTTTCGACGCCTGGGTGAGGATGGTGCCGGGAGCGCGGCCGCTGCGCAACGGCGAACACCTGCGTTTACATCACGGTACCGGCCAAGTGGCGGCGCGGCTGCTGTTTCTCGAACCCGACCGGCGCGAACTGGCCGGCGGGGCGCAGGTAGCTGCGGTCGTGCGCCTCGAAGACGAACTTGCGATCGAGGCGCACGACCGCTTCATTCTGCGCCTGCTCTCACCGGCCGTCACTGTTGCCGGTGGGCTGATACTCGACGTCAAGCCGCGGCGCTGGCATTGCCGCGCCGACCACGTCGCGTTCGTCGGAGCTCTCCATGACGGTGACCTCATCGCCGCGGCGCTGGCCTTGGCGGCGGCGCGCGGAGTTGCCGGCATAGCAGAAGGCGACCTCATCAGCGCTGGCGTGTCGGCCGGGCAGTTTGCAGCCACGCTCACAGGCCTGCACCGTGCAGGCCGGCTGGAGTCGCTGGCCGCCGGTGCCACGGAGCGACGCTGGTTCATGCTCGGGACACTTGATGCAGCGCGCACCGCTGCCCTGGCCGCTGCCCAGCGCCGTGGGCGCGAGCGGCCGCAACGGCCGTTCATGTCGGCGGTCGAGCTGGCTGCTCTGGCGCCGGGCTTGCCCGGCGCCCTCTTGGCGGCCCTGCTCGGCGATCTTGTCGCTGGCGGGGCGTTGATCGCTGGCGAAGGCGGCTACGCCGCCGCCGGCGTCGGCGGCGCTCTGTCGGCCGAGCAGGAATTGCTCGCCAGCGAGCTGCTGGCGCGGCTCACGGCGGCGCCGTTGGCGCCGCCGACGCTGGCCGCCTTGGCTGACGACCTGCGTCGTCCGCGACCCGAACTGGAGCGTCTGCTGGAGGTGCTGGTTCGCCGTGGCGAACTCGTGCGCGTCGACAAGGACCTGTGGTTTACCGCTGCCGCTGTGGCCGATGTGCGCCGGCAGCTCGAAGCTGCCTTGGCGAGCGACGGTCAGATCACGATCGCCGACTTTCGCGACCTCGTCCATACCGGCCGTCGCAATGCTCAGGTGTTGCTCGAACTCTTTGACCGGCAGGGTCTTACACGTCGTCAAGACGACGTGCGCGTGGCGCGCGTCCGGCGTACGTCAACTTAGGCCGTAAACGCTCTGAGCGCTGAGCCGGACTGCATCGTGGCTGCCGCGTGCGCGCTCGCCATGTCCACTGCGCTACTTTTCCAGACGAGTTTCAAGGGTGATGGTGACGTTGCCTTTGAGCGCTTGACTGACCGGACAGCCGGTCTTGGCATCTTCGGCCGCGGCGCGAAAAGCCGAGTCGCTGAGGCCGGGTACCTTGCCGCTCGCGTCAAGCGCGACCTGCGTGATCTTGAAGGCACCCTCAACCTGGTCAATGGTGGCGGTGGCGCTTATGTGCAGGCGTTCAACCCTGTGGCCGGCCTCAGTGAGTCCATGGGAGAGGGCCATTGCGAAGCAACTGGCGTGGGCGGCCGCGAGCAGCTCTTCGGGGCTGGTCTTGCCGTCGGAGCGTTCGGTGCGTGATGCCCAGGTCACCGGCAGGTTGCCGGTCGCGCCACTGAAGAATTCGATCAAGCCTTCGCCGGCCGCCAACGATCCGGTCCACGTAACATCTGCCCGTCGATCTGCCGCCATGAGAACCTCCATTCAGGATGATACGTTCGTTCACGGGTTCATGCCCATGCCGGCGAGCAAGAAAACAAGCCAGGCAGGGCACCGTCGAGAAGAGTGTCCTAGACGGCGCTGCCGGCTACGTGCCGCTGCGCCAAGCTGGCTCGCTCGGCTGGCGTGGCGTCGGCCGGCCTGAACACCTGCACGCGGTTGCGACCGCGGCGTTTGGCCAGGTACATCGCCCAGTCGGCCTTGTCGAGCAGCTCTTCCTTGGTCAGACCGTCGTCGGGAAAGGTTGCTGTGCCGATGCTCATCGACAGCGGTCTCAGGCCGGATTCGTGCGCTCCGCGGTGCATCGCCTTGCGAATGCGCTCGGCAACCTGGTACGCGCCGTCGGCGTCAGTGTCGACGAGTACGGCGACGAACTCCTCGCCGCCATATCTGGCAGCGAGGTCGACCCGTCGCAGCGATTGCTCGAACACCTGAGCCACGTTGCGCAGGGCGCGGTCACCGGCACTGTGCCCCAAGGCGTCGTTGAACTGTTTGAAGTGGTCGAGGTCGCCAAAGAGCACGGAAAGGGGGCTGCTTTGCTCGCGGGAGCGGTCGATTTCTTCGGTCAGGCGCTCGTTCAGATAGCGACGGTTGTACAGGCCGGTGAGGCCGTCGGTGATGGCGTCAATCTCAGCCCGGCTGAGACGCACGGCCGCGGTCTGCAGCATCGCCGCCAGCGTCTGCTTGCCGTCACCACGCAGCGACTGAGTATCACTACTTGTGAATGGCGGCAGGTCGACGGTGACCGCGGCGACGACGTCGCCGTCACCGTCGCGCAGTGGAGCCACGCCGGTGATCCAGACACCGAATTCGTCTGCCATGAGCGTGTGGCCAGCCGGTTCCAGGCCGCGAAACGTCAGATCCAGCGAGATGTCCATGATCAGCTCGTCGCCAAGCTTGCTGAAGTCGTCTTCTGTCTCGCCCGAGTCGGCGATGACCACGACCCGCTCGTTGACGCGCGCGTACGTGGTGATGAAGCGCGCCGGAGGGTTGGCGGCGCGCAGAATGCGCAGCTGGTCGACGATCTCCACGTACTCAGGTCGATTCATGTCTGCCGGTGAGCGCAGCAAGCCGTGTTTGCGTGGATCGATGGTCGCTGCCACCTCGTGTGCGAGCGTTGTCGCTTGCACACGGCGAGACTCAAGTCGGGTGAGCACGCGCAGGAAGGCGTCGACCATAACTGGGTCGAACTGCTCGCCACGGCAGAGCCGCAGCTCGGCGAGGGCATCGTCATAGCCGAGTGCCTGATGGTATGGACGCTGAAACGACATTGCGTCGTAGGCGTCGACTACGCACATGGCGCGGGCGATAAGCGGGATCTGCTCGCCGCTGAGTCCATCAGGGTAACCGCCGCCGTCATAGCGCTCGTGGTGATGACGCACGCCGGCGACAAACTCATCGTCGAACAGGGAGCTAATGATGTTGGCACTGAACACCGGGTGCTGGCGCATGAGATCCCACTCTTGGGCGTTCAGCTTGCCCGGCTTCAGCAGAACGCGGTCGCTGATGCCGATCTTGCCGATGTCGTGCAGATAGGCGGCTTCCTCGGCTTGACGTGTGTACTCATCGCTCCAGCCCAGTTCGCGGCCCATCATGAGCATGTAAGCGGATACGCGGGCGGCGTGACCGAGCGTGTAGTAGTCCTTCGCGTTCAGGGCCGAACTGAGCGCTTTGAGGTTACTCAGGTGCATCTGCTTGATCTCTTCGTAGAGCCGGGCGTTCTTGACCGCCAGGGAGAGCTGGGCGCCTACGCGTTCGAGCAGGTGGCTGTCGATGGTGGCGAAAAAGCGCGGTGTGGCGCTGCTGAGGGCGAGGGCGCCGATCAGCTGGTCGTCAGTTCGCAGGCCGATCACGACAGCCGCCGCGACTTCCGCTGCCAGAGCTGCGTTGGCCCTGAACGGATTCTGCTCGGGCAACTCCAGCCGAAGCACCGCCCCTTGTTGTAAAGCCCGCATGTAGTCGTCCTTGAGCGCCGCCAGAGGCAGGCCTTCGAGTGTGTGGCCCCCGGCATGGGTACTGTAGACGTTTCTAAAGACTCCGTGCTCAAGCACGTACAACGTGGCGTTGTCGAAGGGTACCAGGCGCCGCAACTCGCTTGCTGCCGCAGCGGCTACCTCGCTAACGTCGAGGGTGGCCGCAGTCTTCTTGGCGATTTCATTGAGCAGCGCATTCTCGTCGCTGGCGAGCTGGGCTGTGGCGAAGAAACCGGCCTTCTCGATCGCCAGGGCAGCGACGCGGCAGATTGCCTCGGCAGTAACGATCTCGTCGTCGCTGAAGAGGCGTTCGTAGCGGTTTTCGAGCAGCTCGGCGACTCCGATCACCTTGTTGTCGCTGATCAGCGGGACGAGCAAGCCACTCTTCTCGCCGAATGAGCGATACGCGGCCCGACTGGCCTCGCAGAGCCGCTCGTCGTCAAGCGAGGCAAAGACGAGCGGGGCGCGCTGCTCAGCGACGAACTTGATCGCCGGCCATTGTTCGAGAAGGCTCTTGCGGCCGGTCCACTGCGGTTCGACAGCGCCGTCGACCGTATTGAGCAAACAGTCGACGGTGTCATCGGCGAGCAGAGAAATGACGCAGTTGGGGGTGTCCAGACTGGCGCAGAGCCGGCGTGCCGTGGCCAGGGCGATATCATTTCGGTCGAGTGATGCTGACAGCTCGAAGCTCTGCTCATTCATCAACGTCAGGCGCCGTGCGGTCTCGTCCAGCTGGCGGTGCAGGGTGGCGTTCGTGATCGCCTGGGCAGCAACCTGACCTAAGCCGCGCAGGATTTCTCTGTGGCCAATCTGACGCGGCTGGTCAGTGGCTAAAACTGCTAGGCCGATGGCGGCGCCACGGTTGACCAGCGGTATGACGAGGCCAGCGCGCAGACCGAGCTGCTCGTACTCGCGCTGCCGCCCGATGCTCATCGTCTCGCTGGCCAGGATGTCGGGGCGACCGACCGGTTCGCCGCTGACGATCGCTGCCTGACAGAGCTCAAAGTCCGCCAGCCGATAGCTGGTGCCGACGAACGAAGCGTCGACGCCGTTGTCGGTGACGCTGACCAGGCCGGTAATGAAATCGCCGGCGAGAGCGTACAGGTCACAGAACCTGGCTTCGGCGGCGGCGCGCATGCGCGCCGC
>JBKQWK010000033.1:0-11640 GCA_052139595.1 Thermoleophilia bacterium
ATCTTTGGCGAGCGCGGCGGCATCTACATCATCGATCTGCAGAAGACCACTGTTCTCATCGATGACGCGTACGCTTTTCTCAAGCAAGTCACCGGTCGCGGCGGCTCGGTCCTCTTCGTCGGCACCAAGAAACAGTGCCAGGAGTCGATCAAAGAGCAGGCCGAGCGTGTCGGTCAACCGTATGTTTCCAATCGCTGGCTCGGTGGTCTGCTGACCAACTTCGCCACGCTCAACAAGCGCATCAAGCGCCTGCACGAGCTGCGCAAACTCGTCGAGGATGGCTCGATCGACCTGCTGCCGACGCGCGAAGCGATGGCTCTCAAAGCTGACCTCGCTAAACTCGAAAACAACCTCGGCGGCGTCGCCAACATGGAACGTCCCCCAGCGGCTGTGTTCGTCGTCGATCCGCGTAAGGAAGCGATCGTCATTAAAGAGGCGCGCAAGCTCAACATCCCGATCGTCGCCCTCGTCGACACCAACTGTGACCCTGACGAAGTCGACTATTTGATCCCCGGTAACGACGACGCGATCCGCAGTTGTTCGCTGATCATCAAGACGGTTGCCGATGCCGTTGCCGAGGGTCGCGCCAAGGTCGCCGAAGAGGAGTTTCGTATCGCCCAGGAGCGTGCTGCGGCGGAAAAAGCCGCCGCTGAAAAGGCCGCGGCCGA
Organism: Thermoleophilia bacterium; assembly: GCA_052139595.1. Classification (GTDB taxonomy): domain Bacteria; phylum Actinomycetota; class Thermoleophilia; order UBA2241; family UBA2241; genus JBKQWK01. Next base: position 669 of record JBKQWK010000033.1, read on the forward strand.
CGCTGCTGTTGTTGCTGCTGCCGAGGCCGAGCGCGCCGCCGCTGCCAAAGCCGCCGCGGTGGCGGCCAAGGCCGCAGCCGACGCTGAGGCGGCGGCCGGACAGGCGCAGCGTGCTGCCAATGCGCAACGCGTTGCCGACGAGATCAAGGCCCAGGCGGCCAAGCAGAGCGTCGCGGCGCAGAAGTCGGCGGCAGCCAGGGCGGCGGCGGCCTCAGCCAAACCGGCGCCCAAGCCGCGCGAAAAGGCCGCCGCTGAAGCGGCACCGGCAGCGAAAGCCAAGGGAGAAGCGGCGCCGGCAACGAAGGCGAAAGCTGAATCTGCGCCGGTGGAGAAGACCAAGACCGAGCCGAAGACGGAGAAGAAAGAAGCGGCCGCTGAGGATGCGCCGGCGACCAAGAAGCCGGCCGCCAAGGTCGCTGCGGCGACGCTAGAGAAGACCGCCGCGGCCACGCCCGGTAAGGCTCCTGCCGCGACGTCTGACAAGGCATCTGCGGCGACGAAATCACCGCCGCCGACCGCCGCCGCCGGCGGCAAGACAACTGACGATTCCCAAGACAAAGAGAGTGATGCGTAGTGGCTGAGATTACCGCTGCCCTGGTCAAAGAGCTCCGCGAGAAGAGCGGCGCCGGCATGATGGACTGCAAGGCCGCCTTGGCCGCTACCGGCGGCGACATGGAGCAGGCCATCGACGAATTGCGCAAGAAGGGTCTTGCGGCGGCCCAGAAGAAGAGTTCGCGGGCGGCCAAAGAGGGCGTCGTCGATAGTTACATCCACCCCGGTGGCAAGATTGGCGTACTGATTGAGGTCGCCGTCGAGACCGATTTTGCCGCTGGTAGTGAGCCGTTTCGCACCTTCGTTCACGATGTGGCCATGCAGGTTGCGGCGGCCAGTCCGCGCTGGGTCACGCGCGACGAGGTGCCGGCCGAGGTGCTAGAGCGCGAGAAGGCAATCTTCGCCGAGCAGGCGGCCGGCAAGCCGGCCGCCGTGGTCGAGAAAATGATCACCGGCAAGCTGGAGAAGTTCTACGCCGAGAACTGCCTCATGGAGCAGGCATTCATCAAGGACCCCGACCTCTCGATGGACGGCGTACGCACCAGTCTGGTCGGCGTCATTGGCGAGAACGTTGAAGTGCGACGCTTCGCCCGTTTCCAACTCGGCGAGACGCAGGCGAGCTGAAGGCTGTGCCCGCAGACGATAGCCACTTTCAGCGGGTACTGCTCAAGCTAAGCGGGCAGGCGCTGGCCGGTGATGGTCACGTGGCTATTGATCCCGCGGCGACACGCGAGATGGCCGAAAATATCGGCCGGGCGCGTGCCGGTGGTGTCGACCTGGCGATCGTCGTCGGCGGCGGCAACATCTCTCGCGGTGTTTCCGCCGCGACACGCGGCATGGACCGGGCCACGGCCGACTACATCGGCATGATGGCCACCGTGCAGAACGCCCTGGCATTGCAGGACGCGCTCGAACATGCCAGCATCGAAACACGTGTGATGAGCGCGATCGAGATCAAGGCAGTGTGTGAGCCGTACTTTCGCCGGCGGGCGTTGCGCCATCTCGAGAAGGGCCGCGTGGTCATCTGCGCCGCCGGCACGGGCAATCCATACTTCAGCACCGATTCGGCGGCGGCTCTGCGGGCGCTTGAACTGGGGGCTGAGGCGATTGTCATGGCTAAACGTGAGTACGACGGCGTCTACGACGATGATCCGGCGACGAATCCGGCCGCCAGGTTCATCCCTGAACTCACCCATCTAGCGGCGATCGAGCGCGGTCTGAAAGTTATGGATACAACCGCGCTCAGTCTGTGCATGGATAACCAGTTGCCCATCTACGTTTGTAGGATGACGGGCGATAACATCGTGCGCGTCCTCGCCGGTGAACGCGTCGGTACCATCGTCAGTACAGACGGTGTGCGCCGGCGCCGGGTGACGGTGACGAGCGGCACGCAGGAGTAGACGAGCGTGGGTGGGGCGCCGTCTGTCGCGAGCGCGGACGCGGCGCCGTACGTTACGAGTGTGGGCGAGGCGCGGTACGTGGTCTGTCCAGGTCGGTAAGGGAGGGTGGTGCAGAGGTGGAGAAAGAGCTGCTTGACGACGCCAGGGGGCACATGGAGAAAGCGGTGTCGGCGGCCAAGACCGAATTCAACACGGTCCGCAGCGGTCGCGCCAGCACGGCCCTGCTCGATCGCATTCACGTTGACTATTACGGTGTGCACACGCCACTCAAGCAGATCGCTAACGTCGCCACCCCCGAGCCGCGGCTCATCACGGTGACGCCGTACGACAAAAGCGCCTTCAGGAGCATCGAAAAGGCGCTTCGCGAGAGTGACATCGGCATTAACCCCAGTAATGACGGCCAGGTCATCCGCCTGCCCGTGCCGGCTCTCACCGAAGAGCGGCGGCGTGAACTGGTGAAGATGGTCCACCGGCTGGCCGAGGACGGTCGTGTCGCCGTGCGCACCATTCGTCGCGATGCGATGAAGGACCTCAAAGAGCTGGCCGACGAAGGCGAGATTGGCGAAGATATCGAGCGACGTGCCGAAGAGCAGCTGCAGAAGCTGACCGACGAGTACGTGCGTCGCATTGACGAGCTCTTGAAGCACAAAGAGGCCGAGATCCTCGAGGTCTGAGTGATGGCCGACGCCGGCGCCAACATGCGCGGCGGCAGTCTGCGGCGACGGTTGCGCTACGCCGCCCGCCGCCAAACCCCTGCCCCCGAAGCTGCCGCCGGCGGCGCGACGTGTCGCTACCTGGCCATCATCATGGACGGCAACGGTCGCTGGGCGCGGCGGCGGCACCTGCCGGTGGCCGCCGGCCATCGGGCCGGTGCCAAGGCGTTGCGACGCGTGCTCGAACATGCACTCGACCTCGGCATTCTTGAGACCACCGTCTACAGCTTCAGCACCGAGAACTGGCAGCGGCCAGCGGCCGAGGTCGCGGCCCTCATGGACCTGTTTGTCGAAATGATCGAGTCGCAGGTACCGGACATGCATGAGCGCGGCGCCCGCGTACGCTTTATCGGCCGCCGCAGCGGTGTGTCCGAAGAGCTGCTGGCACGCATTGAAGCAGCGGAAACGCTTACGGCGGCCAACGAGCGCATGACGCTCTACATCGCCTTCAACTACGGCGGCCGGGCGGAGCTGGTTGACGCTGCCGCCGCGGCCGCGGCGGCGGGCGACGTCAGCGAAGCGTCTCTGGCTGCGCATCTCTATGCTCCCGAAATGCACGATCCGGAGCTGCTCATTCGTACCAGCGGCGAGCAGCGTATCAGTAACTTTCTGCTCTGGCAGTGCGCCTATGCGGAGCTGTACTTCAGCGATAAGCTCTGGCCCGACTTTGACGAGGCCGATCTCGACGCGGCGCTGGCCGAATACGCCCGTCGCCAGCGCCGTTTCGGTGGCCGCTGACATGGGCGTGCGCATTGTCAGCGGCATCATTCTCGCCGCTCTGACGATTGTCATCGTCGCCCACGGCGGCATCATCTTCTTTGTCGTCGCCCTGCTGCTGGGCTTGTTCGGCCTGAACGAGTTTTACCGCATGTCGCGTGGCTATCGGCCGCTCGTGGCGGCCGGTTTCATCAGCATGGTGCTGGTCTGCTGGGCGGCCTGGTTCAAAACGCCGCTGTATGTTCTGGCCACGGTGCCTCTGGCGCTGTTTCTGGTTGCCCTTCTCGGTATGATCGCCGGTCCCAAGCCGGGCGTCACCGTGCGCATGGCGGTCACCTTTCTCGGATTGCTCTACCTCGGTCTCGGCATCAGCCATATGCTGCTGCTGCGCCGTTTGCCGCATGGCTCCGGCCTGCTACTCACCGTTGTGTTTGGCACGTGGGCTGGTGACACTCTGGCCTACTTCACGGGTCGGTTTTTCGGCTCCCGAGCGATGGCACCCAATCTTTCGCCGAAGAAAACCTGGGAAGGCCTCGCCGGTGGCACGTTGGGCACAGTGCTGATGGTCGTCTTCCTGGGCCTCTACAACTCGCTTGGGCCGGTGAAATCGCTCGCTCTGGGCGTTGTCATCGCCGTTGTCGGGCCGCTCGGTGACCTCTTCGAGAGCCTGCTCAAGCGTGATGTCGGGGTCAAAGATGCCGGGCGTTTCATGCCGGGTCACGGTGGCGTACTTGATCGCTTTGACGCCCTTCTCTTTGCCACCGTGGCGTCGTACTACGTGCTGACGCTGGCTCTGCATGTCTGAGCGAGGCCGATGAACGCCGCCCTGAGGCCGATGAACGTCGCCGTGAGACCGTAGTATCCTGAAGAGAACGGCAAGAACAACGAGACGAGAGAACCGATGACGAGCACCAGACGACAGATTCAGGTCGGCGCCGTGGCCGTTGGCGGCGGCGCCCCGGTCGTCGTGCAGTCGATGACCTGCACGCACACCGGCGACGCCGAAGCGACGCTGGCACAGGTGCACGCGCTGGCGGCTGCCGGTTGCGAGATCGTGCGCGTGAGCCTGCCGACGGAGGCAGAGGTTGCCGCCTTCGCCCAAGTCGTGGAGCGGGCGCCGGTGCCGATCATCGCCGACATTCACTTCGACTGGCGGCTGGCGCTGGCGGCGATCGAGGCCGGCGCCCAGGGCATACGTATCAATCCCGGTACGATCGCCGAGCGACACGTCCGCGACGTGGTGCAGGCCGCCGCTGAGCCGCGCGTGCGCGGCGTCGATGGTGCGCTGGTGCCGGTGGCGATTCGCATCGGTGTCAACCAGGGTTCTTTACCTCGCAACTTGCGTGATCTGGCCGACCGCGCGCCGGCCAAGGCGTTGGTTGAGGCAGCTCTCGCCTACGCGGCGCAGTTCGACGACTGGGGGTTCGCCGCCTACAAACTGAGTGTCAAGAGTTCGAGCGTGCCGGTGACGGTGGCGGCCTATCGCGAGCTTGCCCGGCGCTTAGACGCGCCGCTGCACGTTGGTGTTACTGAGGCCGGCACCGTGTGGGCCGGCGCCATCAAGAGCGCTGTCGGCATCGGCGCGTTGCTCGCCGACGGTATCGGCGACACGCTACGCGTGTCGCTCACCGGCGATCCGGTGGAAGAGGTGCGCGTCGCCTGGCAGATCCTGGCCGCGCTGGAGCTGCGGCAGCGCGGCCCGACGCTTGTCAGCTGCCCGACCTGCGGGCGCACCGAGGTCGACATTATTGGCCTTGCGCATGAGGTCGAGACTCGTCTGGAGGCGTACCCGGAAGCGTTCTCGGTGGCGGTCATGGGCTGCCGCGTCAACGGACCGGAGGAGGCGCGCCACGCCGACTATGGTATTGCTGCCGGTGCCGGCGAAGGGGTTCTCTTCGCGCATGGTCAGCGGGTTGCCGAGGTGCCGGAGGATCAGCTTCTGGAAGCGCTGTTCGCTCTGATCGACAGCCAGCACCGGGCAAGTGACAAGCCGGCAGCGGTGGAGCCAGATACTCGTGCCAGCGACGGCTGACCCGCTCGCCTTCGCTCGGTCGCTGCTGGCGCGCCTGCGCCGCCGCCGCAGAGCGGCGGCCCGGCGGCGCTACACCAGCCTCGCGCTGCGTACCGTTGCGCAAGCGGGGCCGGGCCTGCACATCAACGGCCCCTGCCACCTCACGGCTGCGACATACCTGGGCAGCAACGTGCACATGAACGGTCTCGAGATCGCCGGCGGCGGTACGGTGCGCATCGGCAGCAACTTTCACTCCGGTCCCGGCTGTCTGCTGATCACGCAAAACCACAATTACGACCACGGCGACGCGATACCGTATGACGCGACGGTGATCAACAAGGAGATCACGATCGCCGACAACGTGTGGCTGGGTTCGCGCGTCATCGTGCTCGGCGGCGTGACCATTGGTGACGGAGCGATCATCCAGGCCGGCTCGGTCGTCGTCAGCGACATCCCCCGCTGTGCTATCGCCGGCGGGCACCCGGCAAAGGTCTTTCGTCAGCGCGACCTGGAGCACTATGAGCGCCTGATGGCGGCGGGCAAGTTCCACTAAATCAGGGTGATAGCCTTAACGCTACCGCCGCGGTGAGCAGGGTAGAGGCATGACAGCAGCACAGCCAACAGAACGAGAGGATCGTCAGCAGACTCGCTTGGTGAAGCTGCTGCACGTCGTCGGCGCGCGACCAAACTTCATGAAGATCGCGCCGGTGATGGCGGCGGTCGACGCCTGGAACCGCAGGGACGCCGGCGAAATGCGCCCTGGCGACGGCGATAAGCGTCGCGGCGACGAGGACCGCCCCGGCGGGAACCGCCCGGCCGGCGCCGTTCGCTTCGAGCAGGTCCTCGTGCATACCGGGCAGCACTACGACGCCGCCATGAGCGACGTGTTCTTCAGCGAACTGAAGCTACCGGCGCCGGCCTACAACCTCGACGTCGGCTCCGGCAGTCATGCCCACCAGACGGCCGAGGTGCTGCAGCGTCTCGAGCCGGTGCTCCTGCGCGAGCAGCCCGACTTGGTCGTCGTCGTTGGCGACGTCAATTCGACCCTGGCGGCGGCACTCTGCGCCGTCAAGTTGAATCTGCCGGTGGCGCACATCGAGGCTGGTCTGCGGAGCGGTGACCGGGCGATGCCGGAAGAGATCAATCGCCTGCTCACCGACCAGCTGGCGGAGCTGCTTTTTGCCACCTGCGCCGATGCGCCCGCCAACCTGGCTCGTGAGGGAGTCGACGCGGCCCGGGTGCAGTTCGTCGGCAATCCGATGATCGACACACTTGAACGTGTACGCGGGCAGATCGATGCGACGCCGCTGCTCGGCCGGCTTGGTCTGCACGCGCGTGAGTTTGCCCTCGTCACCCTGCATCGGCCGAGCAACGTCGACAATAGCGAGCAGCTGGGACGTATGGTCGCGGCGCTGTTGCAGACGGCCGCTCGCCTGCCGGTGCTCTTTCCGGTGCATGGGCGCACCCGTGCCCGGTTGGCGGCCGACGGCCTGCTGGCGGCCCTGGCAGAGGAGGCGCGCGTGGTACTGAGCGAGCCGCTCGGTTACCGCGACTTCATCAGCGTGGCGGCGGCGGCCAGACTGGTGCTCACTGACTCTGGTGGCATACAGGAAGAGACGACCATTCTGGGCACGCCCTGCTTGACCCTGCGCACCAGCACCGAGCGGCCGGTGACCGTCAGCATGGGCACGAATCGCCTGGTTGACCCCTACAATTCGGCGGCGATCATGGCCGCTGTTGACGACTGTCTGGCGGCGCCCCTGCCTGCGGCCGGGCGCCGCCCCGACCTCTGGGACGGCCACGCCGCCGAGCGCATCGTCGCCGCGATTGCCGCCTGGGCGCAGGGCGGCCATCAGCTATGAGCCGGCGCCGCGTACTTCTGCTCGGCTGTACCGGCTCGATTGGCCGTCAGGCCCTCGAGGTGATTGCGGCGCTGCCCGACGTGAGCGTCGCTGGCTTGGTCGCCGATGGTGACTGGCAGACGACACTCACGCAGGCGCGATCCTTCAATGTGAGTCTGGTCGCACTGCACGATGAGCAGGCGGCGGCAGCGGCGCGCGGCGCGGCCGGGCAGGCGCCGACGGCACCGGCCAGCCAGGATGCCGGCGCACGGCAACCGTTGCGCGTCCTGGCTGGCGATGCCGGCATCGCCGAGCTCATCGAAGCTGCCGCGGAAGCGGCCCGCGAAGACGGCATCCCGCTGACCGTGCTCAACGGTATCGTCGGCGCCGCCGGGTTGCGAGCGACCATGGTCGCCCTGCGCTGCGGCGCTACGCTGGCGCTGGCGAACAAGGAGAGCATGGTCGCCGGCGGTCCGTTCGTGCTGCAGGCGGCGCGCGAGAACGATGCGGCGATCATTCCCGTCGACAGCGAGCACAGCGCGATCTTTCAGTGCCTGGCCGCCGGCCGGCCGGGAGCCGGCGAGGCCGGCAGGGCTGCTGCGGCCGGCCCAGCTGCCGGCATCGGGCCGGCTGGCGAAGCCGGCCCGGCGATGGTCAACCCGCTGCTGCCGCCAGAGGAGATTCTGCTCACCGGCTCCGGTGGCCCGTTCCGCGGCTTCAGCCGCGAGCAACTGGCGTGGGTCACGAGCGAGCAGGCCCTGCATCATCCCAACTGGGTGATGGGCCCGAAGGTGACGATCGATTCGGCAACGCTGATGAACAAAGGTCTCGAAGTGATCGAGGCGCACTACCTCTTTGGCGTTCCGTACGAGCAGATTAGTGTCGTGATTCATCCCCAGTCGATTGTTCATTCGCTGGTGCGTTACGGCGACGGCGCCGTGCTCGCGCATCTCGGCGTGCCCGACATGCGCACGCCGATTGGCTATGCGCTCACGTACCCGCAGCGCGCGCCCTTGCCGATGGTGAGCCCGCTCGATCTGAGCGCGCGCGAGCTGAGCTTTTCGCCGCCAGACACGACCAGCTTTCGCTGCCTGGCGCTGGCGCAAGCCGCCGGGCAGACGGCGGCGGCGGCCCAAGCAGCCGGCCGGCCGGCCGGCGCCGGCGCGCCGATCGTGCTCAACGCCGCCAACGAGATTGCCGTGCACGCCTTTCTCGCCGGTCGCCTGAGCTTTCTCGGCATCGCCGATCTGGTCGAGCAGACGCTTGAGCAGCTCGCCGAGGTGCCGGTGGGCAGCCTCGACGACGTCTTTGCGCTGGATGGCGAAGCCCGCCGCGTCGCTACTGAACACCTGGCGGGCTAGCTTGACGTTTGGGCTGACGACGGTCCGGTTAGCCCGCATTCGCTGCGGGAACGCTCCCCTACAGGGCAAAGGCCCGTCGACGGCGTCGAAGAACGAAGGCAGGATGTGTGGATAAAGTAAGCAAGTACAGCTGGCTCTTTCTCGTCGCCATCATTCTGACCCTCGTGCTGGCGCGGTGGACGTTGCTCGTCGCGATTCTCGGTCTGGCGCTTCTCATCACCGTGCACGAGTTCGGCCACTTCGTCTTTGCCAAGCTCTTCGGTATGCGCGTCGAAAAGTTCTACGTCGGCTTTCCGCCGGCGGCCTGGAAGAGGGTGCGCGGCGAGACTGAGTACGGCCTCGGTGTGATCCCCCTGGGCGGGTTCTGCAAGATCAGCGGTATGACCGAGGACGAGATGAACGCGCTGCCGGAGGAGGTCAAACCGCGCGCCTACTACAATCAGAAGGTGTGGAAGCGCAATCTGACCATCTTCGCCGGACCACTGTTCAACTTTCTCATTGCCATCGTCATTCTCTTCGTTTTTTTGACCGTGCAGGGCCAGGTGCAGCCGACGCTCAAGACCTCGGAGGTTGTTGCCACTGTGCAGGTCAACGGCAAACAGGTGGCCACGCCGGCATCGAAGGCAGGGCTGCGGACAGGCGACACGCTCATCGGTGCCAACGGCCAGACCTGGAGTACCTGGAACCAAGCCTCGGCGTTCTTGCAGAAGCACCCCAACCAGACGGTGCAGCTCACGTACCGCGACACGCAGGGTCAGGTGCATACAACGGCGGTTACGCTCGGTGACAACCCGGCCAGCCCCGGGGAGGGCTACCTGGGCGTGATGGCCGGCGAACGCTACGTGCATCCGGCGCCGTGGACGACCGCCAGTCTGGCCGCGACGACGACCGGCACGATTTTCGCCGACACGTTCAAGGGATTCTGGTGGCTCATCAGTGGCAAGATTGGTTTTGGCGGCAAGAACGGTGCCGTCGGGCCAGTCGGCATCGTCGACCTGTCGCAGAATGCCGTGCGCCAGAACTGGTATCCGCTGCTGCTGGCCTTTCTCAGTGTCAACCTGGGCATCGTTAACCTGTTGCCGATTCTGCCGTTCGACGGCGGGCACATCTTCTTCAACGCCGTCGAGGCGGCGCGCCGCGGCCGCCGTGTCGACCGGCGCGTGCTTGAGCGGGTGGTCGCCGTGGGCACGGCGCTGCTTGTCGTACTGTTCATCTACCTGACGTTCAACGACATCAAGCGCATTTTCGGCGGATAGGGCGGCGGACGGGCCGGCTCTGGCCTTGCGGCCGGCCGGGCCGGTTTGGCCGGTTAGCAAGGGCGACCGGGCCGGTTTGCTGGCCCGTAAAACCGGCGCAGCCCGCCGCCGCCTCGCGGCTGGCCCTGCCGGCCGCCGAGCGCGGTCGCGGAGTGATATCATTTTTCCCCGCTTGTTCCCTACCGAGCGAGGAGCCCCATGCGCCTTAGCCAGTTGCTGCTGCCGACCGTCAAAGAAGACCCCACCGGAGCCGAGGCGATCAGTCACAAGCTTATGGTGCGCGCTGGCCTGGTGCGCCAGCTGGGTGCCGGCATCTACGTTTTTCTGCCGGCAGGCTGGCGCGTGATGCGCAATATCGAAGCCCTCGTGCGCGCCGAGATGGAGGCGATCGGCTGCCAGGAGATCCTCATGCCGGTGATCAATCCGGCCGAGATCTGGCAGGAGTCGGGCCGCTGGGAGACGATCGACCAGTCGCTCTTCCGCTTCAAGGATCGCAAAGGCGCCGACATGGCATTGGCCATGACCCACGAAGAGGTCATCACTTGGCTGGCGGCGCGCGAGATCAAGAGCTACAAGCAGCTGCCCCAGCTCTGGTATCACATCCAGACGAAGGAGCGCGACGAAGCGCGGCCGCGCAGCGGCCTGCTGCGCACGCGCGAGTTCATCATGAAGGACTCCTACACCTTCGATCGTGATCCGGAGGGGCTCGACGAGCAGTACCAGCTGCATGTGGGCGCCTACGACCGGATCTTCGAACGCTGCGGCCTGCGTTGGTACCGCGTGGAGTCCGACGTCGGCATGATGGGCGGCCACGGCGCGCACGAGTACATGGCCCCCTGCCCGGCGGGCGAGAACGACGACGCCCTCGCTCCGGGCTACGCGGCGAACCTGGAGGTCGCGAGCGCCGAGCCCCAGCCCGTCGCTCTGCCGGCCGGCGGCGCGGCGCCCGAGGAGGTGCCGACGCCGGGGCGCACGTCGATCGCCGCCGTCGCCGACCAGCTCGGGCTGCCCCAGGGCGCGCTGTTGAAGGCCTACCCGGTGAAGGTCGAGGGACGCGACCAGCTCGTGATGGTCCTCCTCCGCGGCGACCACCGGGTCAACGACCTCAAGCTCACCAACGC
>JBKQWK010000034.1:0-3609 GCA_052139595.1 Thermoleophilia bacterium
GAAGGGCAGCGTCAAGAAGGGCGGTGCCAAGAAAGGCCCTCTCACACAGAGCGACAGCGGGCAGTCGATCTGACGCCATTGGTTGGTGAACGTTCTCTGCTACTGCGAAAGCCGGTTCTCGTCTGACTGCCGCCGGGCGCTAGTCCGTGCGCAAGGATCTGGTCGAACGAGTGTCGCCAGCGTGACCAGCCACTGAACAGCGTAAACCGGGGGCCTACGGTCAACATCCTGCAAAACAAACGGGGTGATTGGGGGCGACTCGTGGCAGCGCAGGGCGGCAATCGGCGCGCCGATCGCACGCTCACGGCGACATTCCGCGCTGTTCCACGGTACCGTACGACAAAACTAACGCTGCGCTTGCCTGGCGAAGGTCAGCGGCTCGTAGTACCGCCCAAGCCCCCGGTGCTTCGTGGACGCAGGGAGGCTCCCTCGGGACGGCGCGCGGACGCTGGCGTCAGGGTAGTGTGTGCCGCGAAGGCGGCGCTCCGCTTCCTGCCCAACGGTGCACCTGACTACCAAACCTGTCGGGCGTCAGAAGATGCCGCACGCAGGCACTCTCGCCGACAAGTTGCCGACGGGCCGCCTGTGTGTACACCGTGCCACATGACACGCGGAGTAGTGTTCCAGCGCGGGACACTCGAAAGCGAGGTGCGCAGTGCCATCGTCGCAGTCAGGCTCATTCCGCGTGGCGCTGGCCTGACCGTCTGCCGTCGAGCCGACAGACGCGGACCTGTGAGCTACTGACAGCGCCCTGACTAGCGGCCGAGCGACAGACGCTCGCCCGCCGTGCAGGCGGCGGTCGTCAGCCGCCGCCTCTGCCGGCTTGACCAAGGAGAGTGTGTCCGCCTACATCCGGAAGGCGCCGGCGTGGGCAGTCGGATGGCTGGCGATCTTGACGTCCCGACAGACGGGAGAGTGAGCGGCCGCTACGGCTGGCTGCGGTTCTTGAGTCAGCGGCGCAGGCGCAAGCGCGGCTCCGCAACCTGTGCCGGAGTTGCCGCTGGCCTCCTGGCCGCGCTGAGAACAGATCATCGCTGGCCTTCCTCCTCTCCTGGTTTCGTGCGCGCTCATACCGATACGTAGCTGCCGCTTGGCGCTCCTGCTTGCGTGTCTGCCCTGACAAGTCTTGCGCTACTGACCGCCGCAAGGCCACGGCCGTCGTCTGAACTCGCGGCGGTCAGCGCGGTCTCATTGGCTTAGTTGCTGCGCACGATGAAATAGTTGTTCGTACCGCCGAGAATCCCCTGCAGGCCAAAGCTCACGCCAGACTGTGTCTGCAGGTAATCGTAGTCGCCCGGGGTGCCGCCACTGGTGGGCAGGCTGGTCGCACTGGTGCCACTCAGATCGTTGGCCATCGCCACGGTCGGGCTGCTGTAGGGGTTCGTCGGCCAGGTGTCGAGGTAGCTTGAAACGCTACCCGTAGGACCATAGAGGGCATCGGTGAAGTCCGTTGGATACTGGCCGTTGTTATCGACGGCACAGCTCTGGATGCCGATCTCGATCGAGTGCACCCCTTCTTTGACCGAGGCATCCTTGGCTTTACTCACCTGACTTAAGTAGAGCGGAATCGCGATCGCAGCGAGAATGCCGATGATGACGATCACGATCAGCAGTTCAATCAGGGTAAAGCCGTGCTCGCTCTGCTTCTTCGTCGAAAACCGGTTCATCTTTGTGCGCCTCCAGCGGTCTCACATTGCCAAGCTTGCCTCTTATTGGCCCTGCTCCCCGCGGCGGCCCACCCAGCAAAACGACGCGATCGCAGACGATCGCTTGTTGTTCTCTTCGGCAGGAGATCAGAAAGATCAAGAGGGCGGCGCTGCCAAACGATTGCCACGGCTGGCAACGGTTATCCTGAGACGCAGTTGCCGGTGATGGCGTGCATCACCGGCGAAAAGTCCGCTCACCATGCCTCAGGAGGGCGCCGTGTCACCCCTACCGTTGCACCCCACGTTTCGCTCCGTTGCGCTCGTGGACGACAGTTAGCCTCAAAAGGGCAAATCCAGATCTCCAATTTCGGGAGACTTTGCGTTCAGGAGGCGCCACGGTAGGCGGCTTCAGTTTCCCGTGCTTGGACCGGCCTGTCGAACGTCACGAGCGAAGCGCGACGCGCTGCCCGCGTGTGGAGCGCTGTCTTCGCACGGGTGGCGAGGCCAGGCGAACGGCGACCAACCATGCCACCCCAAGGCGCCGTCTGGCGGCGGCGCCTTGGGGTGGCATGTGCGTTACTCGAGCGTGTAGGCGCGGAAGCCCTCGGCGGCGCGCTCGAGGTCAAGGACGCGCTGGTGCATCCAACTAACGTTCTCTTCGCTGACGGGCTCGCCGGCCTCGCGCATGGCGTCGTAGTCTCCGAGGCATTCCTGCATCTCGGCGACGAGGCTCATGGCCTGGTCGATGGCTTCGCGCATGAGCTGGCCTGTCAGTGTGGTCTCGTGGGTGGTGGTGGTGGTGGCCTTCATGGTGTTCCTCCTCGTTCGGGCTGGCTGACGAGACCATCACTCGCAGGCCAGCGAGAAGTCAAGGGTTCTGGCAGCTCGTTCGCGGTGAGGTCGCGGTGAGGGGCAGGCAGACGCGGTACGACTGCCACAGCCACCTGTCTGTTGAACCCGTGCGAGCACAAATTCTGCTGCCCACAGGCGTTACCGCCGACGCCTCGTCGCCGAGAATAGCAGACAGTCAGAGCAGATCGCGCCACGGTGTAGGCGCGGCCCTGACAAGGGCAGACACGATTGCTGAGCGGTCGCCGGCAACTACGCCGCATGGTGCTAGACTCGTGGCCGACATGAGCGGCTACTACGACAGCAAGCTGGCCGGGAGTTCGCTGGAGCGCGTCTACGAGCTGGCGCCTCCGCGGGTGCAGCGCTACCTGCGCGCTGAGGTCGAGTTTGTCGTCGCGCGGCTGCGGCGCAGCGACCTGGTCCTCGACCTCGGCTGTGGCTACGGGCGCACGTTGCCCGAACTCGCGCGCTGCGCCGCATGCGTCGTCGGCATCGACACGTCCGGGCCGAGCCTCGCCCTGGCTCGCGAGCGGCTGGGCGAATGCGCCAACGTGCTGCTGGCGCGCATGGACGCGAGCAGCTTGGCCTTTGCCGACGGTTCCTTCCATGTCGTGGTCTGCATCCAGAACGGCATCGCGGCCTTTCACGTCGACCAGCGGAAACTCATTCGCGAAAGCCTGCGCGTCCTGAAGCCCGGCGGCACAGCGCTGTTCTCCAGCTACGCGGACCGCTTCTGGAAGCAGCGGCTGGGCTGGTTCGAGCGGCAGGCGGCGGCGGGTCTGATCGGCGAGATCGATCCTGTGCGCAGCGGCGACGGCGTCATCGTCTGCCGCGATGGCTTGACCCTGACGACGATCAGGCCGGCGGAGTTCGCCACCCTGGCCGCCAACCTGAATGTGCCCTGGGAGACAATCGAGGTCGACGGCTCGAGCCAGTTCTACGTGCTTGAGAAACCCGCTTAGACAGGTTCAACGTGGGCTGCTCTGGCTGCGCAAACACAGCTGTGTACAGCGGCTTCGTAGGGATCATCGACCAGGCAGCGACGCGAGCGGAGGACGCCACTCGGGCCATCCGCCCTGCCGCACAGACACATCCGCACCCGGTTGGCATCGCA
>JBKQWK010000035.1:0-2731 GCA_052139595.1 Thermoleophilia bacterium
CCCTCACGGCGGCGCGCACGCTGCTCTTCATCGACGAGATTCACCGCTTCAACAAGGCGCAGCAGGATGCCCTGCTCCCGGCGATCGAAGACGGCATCGTGACTCTCATCGGTGCGACCACGGAGAACCCCTATTTTGAAGTCAATTCGGCCCTCATCTCCCGCTGTCAGCTCTATCGCTTCGATGCTCTCGCCGCAGGCGCTCTAAGAAGCATCATCGAGACGGCGCTGCGCGACCAGGAACGAGGGTTCGGCCGGTTGGCCCTGGTGCTCGAGGAGGGAGCTGTCGACCTGCTGGTGCAAGTCGGGCATGGTGACGCACGCGTGGCGCTCAATGCTCTTGAAGCGGCAGTTCGTTCGCGCGGCGGCGTCGCCGACGGTGAGCCGTGCGTGATCACGGTCGCCGACCTGCAGGATGCGGCTCAGAGAGCACCACTTACCTACGACCGTGAAGATGCCCACTACGACACGATCTCGGCCTTCATCAAGTCGATGCGAGGTAGTGACCCCGATGCTGCCGTGTACTACATGGCAGTCATGATCGCTGGGGGTGAGGATCCCAAGTTCGTTGCCCGGCGGATGATTGTCTTTGCCAGTGAGGATGTCGGCAACGCCGATCCGACGGCACTTCAGGTCGCGATCGCGGCTGCACGGGCGGTCGAGTTCGTCGGCCTGCCGGAGTGTCGCATAAACCTCAGCCAAGCGGCGATCTACTTGGCGATTGCTCCGAAGAGCAATGCTGCCTATAAGGCCATCGATGCGGCGCTCGCCGATGTTACCAAGCTGGGCAGCGAGGCACCGCCGGCGCCCTTGCGTGACGCCAATTATGGCGGCGCCAAGGAGCTTGGCCATGGCGTGGGGTACAAGTATCCGCACTCGTATGGCGGCTGGGTTGCCCAGCAGTATCTGCCCGACAACTTGGTGGGACGCACGTATTTTCAACCGGTACGCGGCCGCGAGCAGCAGCTCGTCGAGCGGCTGGCCGAGTTGAAACGACGCCTTGGGGAAGGTGGCACCGTCGATTCATCTGGCAATGGTAGCTAGCGCGACGCAGGTTGTCGTGCCGTTCACAGTGGCCGTCGTGGCTCTGTTGGCTTCGGCTGTGTGGTGGGCAGGTCACCTCAAGAAGGACTTCGGCAGCCAGGCCCCGGATGTGCACGTCGGTGTTGTCACCGACCCGCTGCCAGTGAGCGCTGATTGCGCCGCCCGAATCCGCCGCCTCTCCGCGGAGCCCATCCTGCTCAAACAGACGATCGCGGGACTGTATGTGCAGATCGAAAATCGTCCAACTGTGCCGGTGGCGTTGTTTGCCGACGACGGTGTGGCGCAGGCGCTGACGACGACGGCAGTTCAGACAAGTCAGCGCTTTGGGCCGCTGTGGGTAGCCTTGGCCACCCTCAGCGACGACGACGCTCTCTCCCTGCGGCGCTTATCCTGACGGTTCACCTTTTCGCTGGGCGCTGGTCTTGAGTGTTGCCGTACGCCACTCGTGCTTCCCCATGCGCAGGATGTCGGCGGGTTTGGACGTATACAAACCTGTACACTTGTTAAGTATCTGCTCAGTTCTTCCGAAGTACAGTACGCCGGCCTCTCGTCCCGGCGACGGCGTCGAGACGCTGGGGAGCGTTCAAGGAGGCAATCGATGAAGCGCCTGTTCAAGTTTTTACTCGGCTGTGCCGCGGGAGCGACGGTCGCTGTCCTCGCGACGCCCAAGCCCGGCCGGGCGTGGCGCCGGCAACTGTTTGCGGCGCCGCGCCAGCGCATGCGGGCGCGCGGCGGCGAGGAGTGGGTGCCCGACGAAGACGCGTCTGCCTGGAGTCCTGTCGATACAGCAACCGTCGCTGTTGATGAGCAGCCAGCTGCCGACGAGGCGGCGACGCCGACTGCTGTCGCCGCAACACCGCCGGGTGACGACTTGCGCTCGCGCATCGCCGAGACACGAGCGGCCATTGAGGACGAAATCGCGCAGCCGTTTGCCGCTGAAGCGGCGGCAGCGGATCGTGAGCCGGCCGCTGCGCCCGAGCTGGCCGCCGAGGTCGAACCCCCTGCTGCGCCCGAGCCGGCCGCCGCGCCTGGACCAGTTGCTGAGGCTGAACCCGCCATCGAGTCGGAGCCCGTTGCTGAGCCGGAACCCGCCGCCGAATCAGAATCCGCCACCGAGGCTGAGCCGATTGCCGAGGTTGAGCCTGACAGCGAATCTGAGCCTGTCGCCGCGGCCGAACTAATCGCCCAAGAAGGGGCCGAGGCGATCCCTGAGGACGCTGGTGCGCTTGCCGAGTCGGCGAGTACCTCACCACCGCCGCCGGACGCGGTCGCGTCGCGAGATGCGGAAGCGCCGGTGCCCGTGCCTGTTGCCGAACCGGCCTCTCTGCTCCGACCGGTCGCCGATCCAGAAGGTACCGCGGCCGTTGCTGCGCTTGCTGCTGCTCCGGCTGCTGCGGCTGAGACGACAACAACGCCGGCAGCGCGCGAAGCCGGTATAGACCAAGTTGAGATGAGGCGTCGCATTGAAGAAACTCGGGCGCGTCTCAAGGCCAAGGCCTTTGACGCCATGATGACTGGTGAGTCGGCTTTGCTCGCTCGCGACCAGGGCGACAAGCCGGTACCTCGCGACGTTGAGGTCGACAAAGAAGTCGCCACCACCATCGAAGAGTCGCTCTCGCCAGAAGAATTCTGACAGTTTCGCGAGAAGGCCGAGGAGGAGTGTGGGGGGGGGGGGGGGGGGGGGGGGG
>JBKQWK010000036.1:0-7820 GCA_052139595.1 Thermoleophilia bacterium
TTGGTGCGGCCCCCAGCGGCGCTGCCGCCGGCTGCGGCACGTCTGCCGGCGGCAGCGCGACAACCGCACCGACACAGCTGCCGTCTGCCGACGGCTACGGTGTCGTTGTCGTCGCTCGTGCCGGCCACATGTTCGCTGGCAAGCAAACCTACACCGTGCTTCGCGTGCTGAAAGGAAAACCAGCCGTCACCCTGGCCATCTCTCCACCGGCCGGCGAGCCGGCGCCGGTCAGCGCTGTGCGCCTGCTCTACCTGCAACCAGTGGCCGGCAAGCCGATCCACATCCTGACTCTGCCCGCGAACACCAGCCTCGATCAGCTGCGTCTGCCATGACGTCTGGCCAACGGCCGACGTTGCAGTCACGTCTTCGCGAGCCAGCGCCTGACGACGCCGTCACCTCTTGGTGAGGTAACGCGTGGCGACGCTGCTACCTCCTGGTGAGCAAACGCGTGGCGACGCTGTCGGGCGTTGGCCAGCTGATAGGATGACCGGCAACGAATCCACATGGCCCTCAAAGACTGCCGTCTGCTCTGGCGACAGCGACAGCTCTGAGACGTGAAGGAGCTACCGTGACCCAACTCCTGGAAGGCAAAAACATCCTCGTCATGGGCGTTGCCAACCAGCGCAGCATCGGCTGGGCGGTCGCACTGGCCGTGCGCTCCCACGGCGGACGCCTCGCTCTCACCTACCAGTCCAAGCGCCTGCTGCCACGTCTCGAACAGCTGGTGGCCGGCATGGGCGACATCCCGCTTATCGAGTGTGACGTGAGTAACGACAAGTCGATCCGCAAGGCGATGGACGAGTTGAGTAATCAGATGCCCGTAGTCGATGGCCTTGTCCACAGCATCGCCTACGCACCCGCGCATGACCTGCAAGGCAGCTTCGTCGAGACAACGCGCGAGGGCTTCGCGATTGCTAATGACGTCAGCGCGTATAGTCTCATTGCCGCGGCACGCGAAGCCCGCCGCCTCATGACTCACGGCGGTGCCATCGTCACCATGACCTACGCCGGTTCGCGACGGGTGATTCCCAACTACAACGTCATGGGACCGGCCAAAGCGTCTCTCGAAAGCAGCGTTCGCTACCTGGCGGCCGACCTTGGCCCGACCGAGATCCGCGTTAACGCTGTCTCTGCCGGGCCGATTCACACGGTCGCCGCGCGTAGCATCAAGGACTTTGGCAGCATGCTCGACTTGCTGGTGCAACACACCCCCCTGCGCCGCAACGTGACCGCCGCCGAAGTCGCTGATGCCACGGTCTTTCTGCTCAGCGACCTGGCTCGAGCGATCACCGGCGAGATCCTGCATGTTGACGCCGGCGCGCACGCCGTAACCTGACGCCGCTGCGCCCTTACAGACCCCCGGCGCCGAGCAGCGACAGCGCGAGCAGCGCAGCGACAAGAGCCAGCGGGGCAACAACCAGGCCGACGCGCGAGTAAAATCGTATCGACGGCCGCGCGCCGGCCGCCCGTGCCACCTGAAGCCAGAGAATCGCCGAGAGCGCACCGGTGACGGCCAGGTTGGGACCAATGTTCAAGCCAATAAGCAGGGCCCGCGGATGGGCCGGCGGATGGGCCGTCAGCAAAACGGCCGCCGGCAGGTTATTGACAAGCAGCGACAGCCCCGCACCGAGTGCAGCCGTCTGCCAGGCACCGGCGGCAGCCACCAGTTGGCCCGGCCCGCGCCAGCTACGGGCCAGCGCGCCCAGACTGACGGCGGCGAGAAAGAGCGCCGCGAGCAACTTCAGGTCGACCCCCGCCGACAGCCGCTGCCAGTCAAGGCGCCGCATCGCCAGCGAGACGATGACAGCCAACGCACCGGTCACCAGAACCGGTAGGGCCGGTGTGCGCAGTGCGACCACAAACGCCACCGCAAGAACAGCGCCGATGACTCCTGGGCCAACGCTGATGACCGCTCCGTCCGTTAGCACTGGTCGCTGCGCAACCGGCAAGTCGCGGTGAAACAGCGTCATCAACAGCCCTCCGGTGACGACAATCGCGGCCATCGAAGCCGGCAGCATATGCCAGGCAAAGGTTGCTCCCGGAACCGGTTCACGAGCGAGCACGAGTAGATTCGTCAAGTTCGAGCCCGGCAGCACGAGCGAGGCAGCGTTGCACATGGCGATGCTGCCGTACAAGAAAGGCCTGACGGCAAGACCGCGCGCACTGGCTGCAGCCAGGAGAACCGGTGTCACGAACACCACCGAGGTGTCGAGATTGAGGACAGCGGTGACCAGGGCAACGAGAGCCAGAGAAATGGCGAACAAGGTACGGCCCGAGCCGGGCAGACGCGACAGCCAGGCACCGGTCGCGGCGAACAGTCCGTCGGCGTCGGCCGCCGCTCCGATCAGAAGCAAGCCGGCAACCAGGGCAAACGGTGGCCACGACTGCCTGACTGCCGCCACCGTTGCCTGCGAAGCTGCGCCGGCGGCGGCGAGAGCGGCGGCGAGAGCCACCGCGAAGAGGAGGACACGAGGTTGTACACGCACATCGGAACCATACCATCGACCGGCCGCTCGGTCCGGCGGCCATTTGGGGTGCCGGCCGTTCGATCCAGCCGGCCGTTTGGCACGGCAGACGACGATGTACAATGCCGGCGTGATTTCTTACTGCGCTCGAAACCTGCAGACCGGTCAGCGGTTGTGCGCCGGCGAGCGGCGCGTCTACCCCAGCTTCAGCACCATCAAGATCGTGCTGGCGCTGGCGTTCTGGCGCGCCGCCGAACACGGCGCTCTCGACCCCCAACAACCGCACACCGTGCAGCCAGCCGACTCAGTCGGCGGCGCCGGAGTGCTGCGCGGCTTCCGCGGCGCCGCCACGATCGCCCTCGCCGATCTCGTCCACCTTTCCCTCGCCGTGAGCGACAACGATGCCACGAACATCATTGCTGGCGTCGTCGGTATGGCGGCGGTCAATGAGCTGACAACCGAACTCGACCTCCAGCAGACAGCCATGCAACGCCTGATGATGGACTGGCGGACCGCAGGCTCGGGTCGCGAGAACACGACCAGCGCTGCCGATCTGGTGGCGACACTCGCCGAGGTGTCCACCGGTGATCGTCTGGGTCTCGCCGTCACGGCACCGGTCCTCGCCTCGCTCGAGCTGCAGGAGCACCTTGATGGAATCGCCCGCTACTTGCCAGCGTCGGCAAGCTATGCCGGCAAGAGTGCGGACGATATGCCCGAGGGTCGCTTCGTGCACGATTGCGGCATCGTGCGTGACGGCAAATCCACCATTCTGATTGCCGTCCTCAGCGATGCCGCCGGCGGCTACGAGACCGTCGCCCGGCTGGGCAGCGCCCTCTACGCCAGCCTACGTACCGGAGAGTAAAAAACCCGGAAGGACATCGGCGCCAGGTCTGTGACGGCACGCCACCACCAACCCCGAGGCGACGCATCGCCGCCAGCCCTGGCGCGGCGCCGTCAAAGCTGTTTCTGCTTCTCCTTCGTCTCGCGTCGCTGCACCCCGAGACCGGGCGCCTCGCTGGCCGTCAGCTGGTCGCCCTGCACAACAATACCGGTGTAGGGGTCACTGTCGAGCAGCAGAGCACCGTCAAGGTCGACGTAGTCCGCCAGGCCAGCGAGCTGCAGGGCAGCGCTGATGCCGAGGCTCGACTCGATCATGCAGCCGAGCAATACTCCCAGGCCGAGACTCCGGCAGGCAGAAATGAGGCTGAAGGCAGAAGCCACGCCGCCGGCTTTGGCCAGCTTGACGACGACGCCGTCGTAGACGTCAGCGACGTCGTCAAGCGCATCAAGCCCAAGGAGCGCCTCGTCGGCATAAAGTGGCACCTCGGCGCGCTCATAAAGCCAAGCCTGACCTTCCTGGTCCTGCGCCGGCAGCGGCTGCTCAACCAGCTCCGCCCCGAGCGCATGCAACGTTTCGAGCGCTTTGGCGGCACGGTCAAGGTCGGGCCAGCCTTCGTTGGCATCGTAGCGAAATCGCTTCTCGGGCAACGCCTTCGCCAGCGCCTGCGCAAGCTCGAGGTCGCCCTCGAAACCTAGTTTTACCTTGAGCACCTCGTACACCCGAGCCGCCTGCGCCTGAGCGATCATCTCGACGGGCCGCCCGATCGCGATGGTGAATGAAGTCTGCGCCGTCGGTCGCTGCAGACCGAGCATTTTCCAGGCCGGCTCGCCGACACGTTTGCCGGCTAAATCCCAGGTAGCGGCGCTCAAGGCGGCGCGCACTGCCGGGCCGGCTGACGCTGCATCGGCACAAAATGCCTCAACCGCCGCCGGCCCGTCGAGAGGCGCCAGCTCAGCCACGTGCGCCTCAAGAAAGGCGAGACCGTCTGCCCGCGTCTCGTGGTAGCGTTTGTTCGGCGCCGCCTCGCCACTGCCGACAATGTCGTCGTTGCACGGGTCGTCGTCGTGCAGATCGACGACATAGTTGGCAAACTCCGTTTTCGTCCAGCGTGAAATGCCGAACGGCGCGGCTGTCTGCAAGTTGAGTTCGTGAACGTGCAGATGCACTACTCGCTCCTCAGTTCATCACCGTCGACCGCAGCGATCTCGCCGGTTACGCTAAAGACCGCTTCGATCGGAGCAAACGTTTCCACACCGCGCGCATTCGTCGCCCACAGGTACCAGTAGTACCACTGCCCGACCTCAAGGTTCAGGCCAGCGGGAAGACGATAAGCACAGCGCCAGCTCGACGCGCAGTGAAACTGGCCATCGTCGGCCGTCGACTCGCCACCAGAAGGGCCGCCGCCAGCTCGTTCCGTGGCGGCGGTAGCGCCGCTGGCGGCCAGCTCCTCAGCGGCGGCCAGAGCATCGTCACCGCTGATACACACCGCATGAAGCGGCGGCTCACCACGCTGCCGGCCGCCGTCAGCGTAGAGTTCAAGACGAGCGGCCGTTTGATCGGCGCCAGCGTCAGCGACGCACCAGGCGAAAGCGACATCGCTGGCCGGCACAGCCTCGGTGCCGAGGTCGGGCGTCAGATCGAACGGCAGCGCCGGGTTGTACGCGAGCAGCGGGTTGCTCGGATGCGGACGGTACAGGAACGTGGTCAGAGCCTCGGCTGACCAGCCAACAGCGTTGTGCGCCCAGAGCACACCAGCGTACTTGGTGTCGACCTGCAGTTCGTCCGCAGGCACAACGAGGCTGGTCGTTGCGGCGCCCAGATCCTTCTGCCAGCGGCACAGCTTGCAGATGTCGGGCGTCTCTTCGACAATCGCGAACCGCCAGCTGTCGACCGGCGACGTCAGTCGCCGGCCAGCGAGGTCCCGGCCATCGTGATTCCACACGAAGCGCAGTTGCGCATCGGCACCCATGATCGCCGGTGCGCTGAGAAAACGCGGCGCTGCCGGCCGCGGCTCGAGGACGCTCCAGTCGCCGGCGACGCAGACATGCCAGTACGCTTCGTCGTCGAGCGGTGCGGCCGCTGGCACGTAGTAGTTCTGCCGGCGGGTGAAGCGGTTGTCGTAGCTCTCGCGCCCCAGCGCATCGGCCGGCAGACGGCGGAGAGTGTAAAACGGCAACGGTGAGAGACCCATGCCGATGCGCACTGCGCGCGGGTCGACCGGGGCACGGCCGCCGCCCGCCAGTAACGCTGCGTGCACGGCGCGGTTGACGTAGCGGCAACGCTCGCTCCAGAGACGCAGATAGGCGCCGCCATCATTGCGCAAACGGTCCGTCGTTTCGCTGGCGCGACCATAGCGGGTGAAGATCTCGCGTTGGTCAATGAGTGCATAGTCGGCGCTGAACAAAGGGATGTCGCCGCGCGGCGACGAGTCGTACACCAGGTGGTGGCCGCCAAGCTTGCCGTAGTAGATGACGACATGGAACGCGCTGTCAGGGTGAGCGTGCGTGGTAATCACGTCGCCGGGAAGCAGCTCGTCGCGTGCGCCGACCAGCCGCCAATTGGCTTCGCCAGCCGGCTGGTCACTGAGCTGCTCGTTGAACTCATAGCCGGTGAGCAGGTCGGCGAAGACGCGACGCACCAGGCCCCAGCAGTCGAAGAGGTCGTCGAAGTTGTAAGGCCGCGCCTGCGGCGCGTACGCCTCGAGGGCGCGATACACCTGCTCAGTGGTCAGGGGCGCAAACTGCATGCGCCCATGCTAACACCCACCTGCGCCAGAGGCGCGCCCCGGCCCCCAGCCCCCGCCCAACACCCCACGAGAGAGGCACCCGGAGTTCCGCCGGCGTGACTCGCCAGCGTCACTGGCTCGCATAGCTCGCCGGCGTCACTTGCCACTGCCCGCGACCCGTTGCAATTGTGCCCACGCAAGAATACATTGCCGCATAATGTTTGGAGCCAAAACAGAAGAACTCCTCCGCGTTGAGCATCTCAAGGTGGACTTCGCCACCCACGAAGGGGTGGTGCACGCGGTCGACGACGTCAGTTTTGCCATCGCCCCCGGCGAGTTGGTCGGCCTGGTTGGTGAGTCTGGCTGCGGCAAAAGCGTCACCGCCTCCGCCATCCTCGGCCTCACGCGCATGCTCAATAATGCCACGGTCGGCGGCTCCATCTGGTTTCAAGGCCGCGATCTCCTGGCGCTGCCGGAGAAAGAAGTGCGCAAGATCCGCGGCAAAGATATGGCAATGATCTTTCAGGATCCGGTCACGAGCCTCAATCCGGTCCTCTCCATCGAACGCCTCATGACCGAAGGTCTTGAGATGCACCTCGGTCTCGACCACGGCAAGGCCGTCGCCCGCTCCATCGAGTTGCTGCAGCTCGTCGGCATTCCCAAGGCCGAGCAGCGCATTCACGACTACCCCCACCAGTTCAGCGGCGGCATGCGCCAGCGCGTGATGATTGCCATCGCGCTCAGTTGCGATCCGGTGCTGTTGCTCGCTGACGAGCCAACGACGGCCCTCGACGTGACCATTCAGGCGCAGATTCTGCGCCTGATGAAGCGCCTCTCAGTCGAGGTGGGCGCCGCCATTCTCACCATCACCCACGATCTCGGCGTGGTCGCCGGCATGTGCCAGCGCATCGTCGTCATGTATGCCGGCAAGCTCGTCGAGACCGGCCCGGCGAAGGACCTCTTCGCGCAGCCGCATCATCCCTACACGATTGGCCTGTTGCGCTCGGTGCCACGTCTCGATGAACCGCGCCGAGAGCACCTGCAGAGCATCGAAGGCCTGCCGCCCGACCTCACCCACCTGCCGCCGGGCTGTGCCTTCGCCCCGCGTTGCTTTCTCGCCAGCGAGAGCTGCTGGCAGGGAGTGCCGCCGCTCACCGAGACGGCTCCGGGCCGCAAAACGGCCTGTTTTCACGCCGACAAGCTGCGCCGCGAGGTGCCAGCATGAGCGACGCCCCACTCGTCGCCGCAGGTCCGGCCAGCGGCGCCGACATGGCACTGCCGACCAGCGATGATGGCACGCTTATCGGCGTGCGCGATCTGAAGGTTCACTTTCCCATCACGACCGGTATCGTCTTTCGTCACCAGATCGGAGCCGTACGCGCCGTCGACGGCCTCAACTTTGACGTCAAACGCGGCGAGACGCTGGGCCTCGTCGGCGAATCAGGTTGCGGCAAGAGCACGACCGGCCGGGCCGTGCTGCAGCTGATCAAGCCGACGGCCGGTCACGTCTACTACGAAGGCGCCGACTTGGCCCGCTTGCACGGCAAGAAGCTGCGCGCCCAGCGACGCAAGATGCAGATGATCTTTCAGGATCCCTACGCCAGCCTCAACAGCCGCATGACCTTGGCCGACATCGTTGGCGAACCGCTGTTAGTGCACAAGCTGCGCACCCGTCGCGAGCGCCTCGACCGCGTACGCGAGCTTCTGCAACTGGTCGGCATCAACCCCAACACCTTGAACCGCTATCCACATGAGTTCAGCGGCGGTCAGCGGCAGCGCATCGGCATTG
>JBKQWK010000037.1:0-6894 GCA_052139595.1 Thermoleophilia bacterium
CCGGGCAGTTTCTCACTTTGTGAGATTGTAAAACGCCTTGCGCCCCGGATACCACCCGACTTCGCCAAGCATCTCCTCGATGCGCAGCAGCTGATTGTACTTGGCGACACGCTCGGTGCGCGCCGGAGCACCGGTCTTGATCTGACCGGTGTTGGCGGCCACCGCGAGGTCAGCGAGCGTCGTGTCTTCTGTCTCACCGGAGCGGTGCGAGCAGACCGCCGTCCAGCCGCCGCGCTTGGCCATCTCAATACAGTCGAGGGTCTCGCTGAGGGTACCGATCTGGTTGAGCTTGATGAGAATGCTGTTGGCTGTGCCTGCGGCGATGCCACGCGCGAGCCGCTCCGTGTTGGTGACGAAGATGTCGTCGCCGACGATCTGGATGCGCCCGCCAAGTTTCTCGGTCATGAGCCTAAAGCCTTCCCAGTCCTCCTCGGCATGGCCATCTTCGATGGAGATGATCGGGTACTTATCGACGAGAGCGGTGTAGTAGTCGACCATTTCGGCCGAGTTCAGACGGCGGCCTTCGCTGGCGAGCACATACTGACCGTTCTCATAAAAACTGGAGGCGGCCGGGTCGAGAGCGATCATCACATCACTGCCTGGTTCGTAGCCGGCGGCTTCAATCGCCGCGACGATCACCTGGATGGCTTCCTCGTTCGAGTTCAGATTCGGGGCAAAGCCACCTTCATCACCGACGGCGGTGGAGAGACCCTTGGCCTTGAGCACACTCTTGAGACTGTGGTAGACCTCAGCGCCAATACGCAACGCCTCGGCAAAGGTCTCGGCGCCAAGCGGAACAGCCATGAACTCCTGCAGGTCAACATTGTTGTCGGCGTGTTTGCCGCCGTTCATGATGTTCATCATCGGCACTGGCAGGGTGTAGGCGTTGCAGCCACCGATGTACTGATAGAGCGGCAGCTGCACCGCTGCTGCTGCTGCATAAGCCACCGCCAGCGAGGCGCCCAACATGGCGTTGGCGCCAAGATTCTCTTTGTTGGCCGTACCATCGAGAGCGATGAGCACCTGATCGATGAGGCGCTGGTCGGTGGCATCGAATCCGATAAGTTCTTCGGCAATCACGGTGTTGACGTTATCGACCGCGCGATGCACGCCCTTGCCGTCATACTCGCCGTCACCGTCACGCAGCTCAACCGCCTCGAACTCGCCCGTAGAGGCGCCCGAAGGTACAGCGGCGCGGCCCATGGCGCCCGACTCGAGTTCGACTTCAACCTCAACCGTCGGGTTACCACGTGAGTCCAGGATTTGCCTTGCACTGACGTCGATGATGGTGGTCATGGTAGTTCCTCCCTGTGAGCTGCGCCGTCGGCGGCTGCACTTTGCGTTGCACCATCGCCGGCTGCTTTGGCGCGCTGGTAATACTTTTCCTGAGCGACCAATCCTATCGCTGACCAGTCGACGTCCTCGCGTCGCGCCAGTTCAGCCGCGCCGCAAACACGGCTCTCGAAGCGGCGACCGGCAGCCCGCAGGGCCAATTCCGGGTCAACCTTGGCTAGGCGAGCCACGTTGACGGTGGCGAAGAGTAGATCGCCGAACTCGTGGATGAGGCGCGGGTCGAGATGATCGGCCGGCGGTACGTCGCCGTCGCCAAGCAGTACCTCGGCCAACTCGCGATGCTCTTCGGCGATCTTGGGAAACGCTGCGACTGCCGTCGGCCAGTCGAAGCCGACGGCGGCGGCCCGCTCCTGCAGTTTGCGCGCGTACAGCAATGCCGGCAACGTCGCCGGCACGTCGTGAAAGATGCCTTGACGACCTTCTTGCTCGCGTTTGATGCGTTCCCACTGTTCACGCACGGCCGTAGCAGTTTCGGCGACACCGTCGCCGAAGATGTGCGCATGGCGGCGAACGAGCTTCGCTTCAAGCTCCTGCGCCACCGTTCCCAGATCGCCACGCGAACGCTCTTCCAGGAAGAGAGCCAGGAGGTAGACCTGTAAGAGCACGTCACCAAGCTCGCCGTGCTCGGCGGCAACATCGTCGCGACCGACGGCATCGGCGAGTTCATACACCTCTTCGACCGTGTAGCGGATGATGTCGGCTGCCGTTTGCTCGCGGTCCCAGGGACACTCTCGGCGCAGAATGGTGACGATGCGCCGCAGTGAGGTCAGTTCAGCGGCAACGAGCAGGTCGTTGAACAGATCGGCCACCGGCACGGTGCTCACGCCTAGTTCGCCACGCGCCGCAGCAGCGAGCACAGCGCGAGCCAGCATTGGCCCTTGCGCGCCGGCGACACAGATCACCGCGTCCGCTGGCAAGAGCGCCAGCCGGCCGGGGCTGGCTGAAGCCGCAGAGCCGAGTGCATTCGCAGGGCCGGTCGCGGTCGCAAGATCGACACTCGCGGCCGCATCGGCCGGCGCCGGTTCCGCCAAATCCGTCGGTCGCAGCTCGCGCAGCGCCTCGGGCAACAGGTCTGACGTTGACGCCACAAGCTCGCGCAGCTCAGCCTCGCAACCGGCCGGGACGAAAACGGCGCTACTGCCGGCCAGTGCCCGCAGCGAAGCTGCGGGCACTGTTTCGACAGCAGCGCCGATAAACACCAGTCGAACGCTCACGGCCACAGCCATGGCAGGCGCCAAGCGCTTACTGGGTCGGCGATGGTGACGGTGACGCGGACTGGGAAGCTCCAGTTGACGGCGCCGCGGAACTGGACGATGAAGCTGCCGGCGCCGGGCTCGGAGCCGTCGACGCTGCCTTATTCAGTTCAGCCGGATCGTATCCCTTGGCATAGACAATTTTCGTGTCTTTGGTGACCTTGGCCAGCCAGGCCGTCCAGACCTTCTGTTCCTGCTGGGCGACGATCATCTGCTTGATCGCAGTCTCCACCTTGGCGAAGGTGGGGTTGGTCGCCGGGGTGATCTTGGTCACCTGAATGATGTGATAGCCAAACTGGCTCTTGACCGGCTGCGAAATCTGGTCGAGCTTGAGCGAGAAGGCTGCTTTGCTAAATGCCGCCACCATCTGACCTGGCTGAATCGCACCCAGACTGCCACCGCTGTTCTTGCTGCCGGTGTCGATGCTGTATTTGGCGGCAACGACTTTCCAGTTGGCATTGCTGGGGTTGGCGACCAGCAAAGCGCGTACCTTCTGTGCTTCAGCCAGCGTCGAGACGAGAACGTGACGCGTGACACGCGAGGCGGGCACATCGAACTGCGACTTGTTGGTGGCAAAGTAGGCCTTCGCCTGTTGATCGGTGACAGTGATGCCTTTGTAGACTTTCTGCTGCACACCCTGGCCAAGCAGCTGCGCCTTCACCTGACTGCGCAGGTCGGCCTGTGTCATCCCTTGCTGTTTGAGGATGGCCGCCACTTTAGTTGCGCCGCCATAGGCCTTATCGATAGCTGCGATCTGGGTGGTAACCTGCGCATCAGTGACCGTAATCCCCATCTTCTGCGCTTGCTGCGTAATCAGCTCGAGCTGCACCAGGTAGTCGACGACTTTGGCGGCAAACGTGTCGTACTGCGCCGTGCCAAGAGCGGGGAACGTGCTCTTGGCCGTGACCGCCTGCGCCTTCGCCTGCGTGATGACGCTGTCGAACTGAGCTTTAGTGACGACGCCATCGCCGACCTTGGCGATAGCCCCTGTGGGCACCGAGCTGCCGCCGCACGCAGCGGCAAAGGCCAGCACGAGCACGAGCAACAAGGCTAGTGCAAGGACGCGATTTCTCATGGGCTTCCTCTTCTTGCGGGAACGGGGATCACGGGCAGTCTATCTCTTAGCTACGCTTAAGCTACGATTATAGCATCGAGCACGTGGCCAACCCAAGTTAAGAGATGCGAATCGCCGGCAGAACGGTGAACAGTCAGCTGGCTGCGTTGCTTGAGATAGACGGCCCGTTCTTCGCCGGCGCGAAGTCGAGCTGCCCCGGCATCGTCCAGTTTAAGACCGTCAATCTGCAGTCGCTGACCGCGGAAAGCGACGGCGGTACACCCCGCCCGGGCTGCTTTCAAGCGAATCGTCTGAAGCAAAAGCAACGCTTCAACCGGCTCGGGTGGCACGCCAAAACGATCGCTGATGTCGGCGCGGACCTCATCGAGTTCCTGCAGCGTGGCAGTGCGAGCCAGGCGGCGATGCACGTCGATCTTGGTCGCCTCGTAGGCGATATACTCCGCCGGAACATAGGCCGTCACCGGCAGGTCAACGCGCACCGTCGGCAACATGAGGAGGGGTTCGCGACGAAGGTCAGCGACCGCTTCTTCAAGCAGTTGCGCGTACATTTCAAAACCGATGGCCGCCACGTGACCACTTTGCTCGTCGCCCAGCAGGCTGCCGGCGCCACGAATCTCCAGATCACGCATGGCGATCTTGAAGCCGGCGCCAAGCTCAGTGTGGTCGCTGAGCGTCGTCAGGCGGGCTGCCGCCTCACTGGTCAGCAGTTCTTCGCTCGGATACAGCAGGTACGCGTAGGCGTGAGCGTCGCTGCGTCCGATGCGGCCGCGGATTTGATACAGCTGCGCCAGACCAAGAAGGTCGGCCCGCTCGACGATCAGCGTATTGGCGTTGGGTATGTCGAGGCCGCTCTCAATGATCGACGTCGTCACCAGCACGTCGGCCTCGTCCGCCAGGAAGGTCATCATCACCTTCTCCAGCGCGTGCTCATGCATCTGCCCATGAGCGACCAGAACCCGCGCCCGCGGCACCAGGTCGCGCACGTGCTCGGCGGCTTGTTCAATCGTTTCAACCCGATTGTGTAGGAAGAATGCCTGACCTTTGCGGGCAATCTCCTTTTCGATGGCAACACGGACCAGATCGTCACGATACTCACCAATGTAGGTGCGAATCTCATGTCGCCCCTGAGGAGGCGTTTCGATGACGCTGATGTCGCGGATGCCGGTCAGGCTCATCTGCAGCGTCCGCGGAATCGGTGTTGCCGACAGACTGACGACATCGACTTGCAGCTTCAGGTTGCGCAGCAGCTCTTTCTGCTTGACGCCGAAGCGCTGTTCCTCGTCGACAACGACCAGCCCCAGATCTTTGGGCATGACGTCGGTGCTGAGCAGACGATGCGTGCCAATGAGCACATCAACCTGGCCAGCGCTGAAGTCGCGCAAGACCGTCCGCTGCTCGGCGGCAGTGCGAAACCGGCTCACCATGTCGACGCGCACCGGAAACTCGGCAAAACGTTCGCTGAAGGTCGCGAAGTGCTGCTGGGCGAGAATTGTCGTCGGCACCAGCACGAGCGTCTGCTTGCCACCCTCGGCGGCCTTGAAGGCGGCCCGCAGGGCGACCTCGGTTTTACCGTAACCAACGTCGCCACAGACGAGACGATCCATGGGGTGCGGAGCCTCCATGTCGTTCTTGACGTCGTCGATTGCCTCAGCCTGGTCGTCGGTCTCTTCATAGGGAAAAGCGCCCTCAAGACGAACCATCAACTCGCCATCGGCTGGATACGGATGGCCCGGCACCGCCTGCCGAGCGGCATAGAGATTGAGGAGTTCGCCGGCCATCTCGGCGACGGCTTTGCGAGCGCGCGTCTTCACCGTCTGCCAGGCGGAGCCGCCCAGGTGGTTCAGTGCCGGCGCGCCCGCTCCGGCACCGATATAGCGGGTGATCTTACCGAGTTGATCGTGAGGCACAAAGAGCTTGTCTTCGCCTTTGAAGTGCAGCAAGAGGTAGTCGCGCGTTATGCCACCCACTGTCCGCGTGTCAAGGCCAGCGAAGCGGGCGATGCCGTGGTCTTCGTGCACCACGTAATCGCCGACGCGCAAGTCGAAAAAGCTCGCCAGGCGGGAGCCGCCGGCGAAGCGCCGCTCCCGCGGAGCGGCGCGAAGCAGAGCGCGCTCGCCGATGACGGCCAGTTTGAGCTCGCTGCTGACAAAGCCCTCACACAGCGGCGCGGCGACAAAGTAGAGACCGGCGGCAGCCGTTTCGCGCCACGTACTAGCACCACGCGCCGCTCCCCCGTCGGTGTCGCTCAGCGTCCAGTCCGCGAGCACCTCGGCCGTCAGGCTGCGCAACCGATAGGCGGCGCGCTGCGCCTCACCAGGGTGACGAAAGACAACAAAGGTGCGATAGCCATCGTTGACCAATCGCGACAGCTCGCGTTCAGCGCCGGTAATATCGCGTGCCGCCGCCTGCGGCCGCGCTGCCGTGAACTGCACGCTCTGATCACGTTGCACCAGATCGAACTGCAGACCACCGCTGAGCAGACGACGCATCTCAGCGAGAGGCACGCTCAAGCGTCCCTGTTGTCCCACAACGGAGACAGCCTGTTCAACCTCGGCGGCAAAGTCGGCCAAGGCGCGATAGGTATCTTCGCTGCCGTAAACAGCCAGTTGCGTCGTCCTCCCAGTGAGCATTTCGGCGATGCTTGTGAAACGGCCGGCAAGACCCGCGAGAGCACGCACGCCGGCACGCCGGTAGAGTTCGTCAGGCGCTTCTTCCCTCCCTTGACGCTCCCAGTCGGCGAGAACCTGGTTCAGCGCCATCTCGTACTCAGGCAGACTGCCATCGACTTCGAAGGCGGCATACAGCGTCCGCTGCGGCACCGCCGCCAACGTGCGCTGACTAAAGACGGAGAAAGTACGCAGGCTGTCGACAACATCACCCCAGAAGTCGAGGCGCAGCGGATCGCCCGTCGATGGGTAGATGTCGACAATGCCGCCGCGCACAGCAAACTGGCCGCGCTCACGCACCTGATCGACACGCTCGTAGCCGAGCAGCGCCAGGCGTTCGACAACGGCGTCAAAACCGACCTCGTCCCCGGCAGCCACGAGCAACGGCAGTGGCTGCAGATCGAGGGGTACGAAACGCTCGAGCAGGGCAACGGCGTCAGCGACGACGAGTTCGCCGGCGGCGAGTGCGGCGAGCGCCGGCTGGCGCGCGCCGACGACGTGCGCCGCCGCCGCCCCGGCCGCGCCCTAGAAGACACCCCGTGCGGGG
>JBKQWK010000038.1:0-7663 GCA_052139595.1 Thermoleophilia bacterium
GGACGGGCAAGCTTGCCCGTCCCACCGGCCCCTCACGTTGGCTCGATGGCGCGTAACCGACAAAGAGAGCGGGCGTTACTCGCTCTTTTCGCCGACCGCGGCCAGCAGCGCCTCCACGAAGTACTCCTCGGGCAGAGAACCCTCAAAGCCCTCAGTTTCGTTGATGACGATCTTGGGGACCGCCATCACATCGTAGCGCTGGCTGAGGTGAGGAAACTCGTTGGCTGATACCATGTCGGCCGTAATGAACTCGCTGGCGATAGCGAGCTTATGGGCCGTCCGCACCGCGGACGGACAATGCGGTCAGGTGGGTGTCGTGAACACCTGAATGTGGACCTTCTGGTCAAGCGTCGCCAAGGCAGCCAGAGTTTTCGCTGAAAGACCGCTCTCACCGGTGCCCACATCGATGATGTCTTCGATCAGAGCGGCGAACTCGTACCCAGCCGGGATACCAAAGTAGCGGACCCGCTCATCGCCCTTGGCGCCCTTGACGATGGTCGCCGGGATTTTGTCGATACCGTTCGCCTCGGCGGCCTCAAGCTCGGCCGCAAAATCGTGCTTTTCGACCGTCAGATGTGTGCTTGTGCCGGCGAGTTCGTCAAGCAGCTGCTCCGTGTCGGTGCAGCTGGCACATTTCGCTGCTCCCGGCACAATCAGCTTGCTCTCTTGCTGAGTGTAGTGGACCAGGGTGACATCGGCGGTCAGCGCGCTATTGAAGATACCGCTCAGCTGAGCGACGTCTTCGTCACGAAGTAAAGGCATAGAGCATCCTTTCTGGCCTCCGTTGGCCAAGCTTGCGTATGGCAGTCACTGTACCCATCGAGCCGGCAGTCGTCACTCGGTCGAAAACTCATCCTCGATGAAGTGCGTGCTTACTATACCGGCCACGAACTGCGGGTGCTCAAGCACTTGACGATGAAAGGGAATCGTCGTCTTGACGCCGCCTACGCGAAACTGGTCGAGCGCCCACCGACCGCGCGCCAGAGCTTCGCCGCGGTCGCGCCCCCAGACGATGATCTTGCCGAGAAGGCTGTCATAGAACGGCGGTACAACATAGCCGGAGTAGACATGCGTATCGAGACGCACCCACGGTCCGCCCGGCGGGACCCACTCGCTCACCACGCCGGGAGACGGCAGAAAATGGTGGGCGGGATCTTCAGCGTTGATGCGAAACTCGATCGCATGACCCTGAACGTGTATGTCAGCTTGCTGCAGAGGCAGACCTTCACCGGCAGCGATGCGGATACCTGTCTTGACAATATCGATGCCAGTGACCATCTCGCTGACGCAATGCTCAACCTGCACACGCGTGTTCATCTCCATAAAGAAGAAGCGCCCTTCTGGGTCAAGCAGAAATTCGATTGTACCAGCGCCTTCGTAGCCGGCGGCCAGCGCCGCGGCGACGGCGGCGGCGCCCATCCGCGTGCGCAGCTCGGGCGAAACCGCCGGCGACGGCGCTTCTTCGATCAGCTTCTGGTGACGGCGCTGGATGGAGCAGTCGCGTTCGCCAAGATGAACGACGTGACCTTGGCCGTCGGCGAGGATCTGAATCTCGATGTGGCGCGGCGCGGCGATGTACTTTTCAACGTACACGGCGCCGCTGCCGAAGGCGGCCAGCGCCTCGTTCTGAGCCTGGCGCACGGCGGCGGCCAGATCGGCCGCATCGTAAACGATGCGGATGCCCTTGCCGCCGCCGCCGGCCGAAGCCTTGACCATGACCGGCAGGCCGATCTCAGCGGCCACGACTGCGGCTTCCGCAGCGTCGGCAACGACCCCTTGTGAGCCCGGCGTAACCGGCACGCCGGCGGCAATCATCGTCGCCCGCGCCGCCGCCTTGTCACCCATGCGTTCGATCGACGCCGCGCTTGGGCCGATAAACTTGATGCCCTGCTCGGCGCAGAGCCGCGAGAATTCGGCCCGCTCGGCCAGAAACCCGTAGCCGGGGTGAATGGCCTCGGCTCCGGTCTGCAGCGCCGCCTGGATGAGGCTGCTCATGACGAGGTAGCTTTGCGCCGCCGGCGGCGGGCCGATGCACACGGCCTCATCAGCGTAAGCGACATGCAGAGAACGAGCATCGGCTTCGGAGTAAACCGCGACGGTGCGCACGCCCAGCTCGCGGCAGGCGCGCACGATACGAATAGCGATTTCGCCGCGATTGGCGATGAGAATTTTGCTGAACATCGGCGACAGATTATACAACCACGTGGTTCACGGCCAATGCTTTATGATGGACAGACCGAGGAAAGGCCGAACTATGGCGAGCGAAAAAAGACGTTTAGCGATCATCGACGACGACGCCGATCTGCGCGCCCAACTGGCCGCATTCTTTGCCGCCGACTACGACGTTGACCTTTATCCGGGCGAATCAGAGGTGATCGAACTCCTGCGCGCCCACCCGCCTACCTTGTGCCTCATCGACGTCGACCTGCACCTCACCGACGGATTCGAACTCATCAAATCCGTGAACAGCGCCAGCGAACTGCGCCACACGGTCGTTGTCGTTCTCTCGGCGGTCGACGACTTCACCAGTTTCGAGAAGGCCAATCGTCTGGGGGCCGTCGACTTCGTGCACAAACCGTTTCGTCCGGAAGATCTGGCGATCCGCCTGGAAACCGCCTTCGCCCGGCGCCGTCAGCGCAGCGCCGGACGACTCAAGCTGGGCGCCCTTCTCACCAGCAGCGGCCTTCTCAACCAGGAGCAACTCGAGCGGGCCCTGGTGCGCCAGAAAGCCGACGGCGGCCGTTTAGGCGACGTGCTCGTGCGCGAGGGGCTCGTTAGCGAGACAGCGCTCGTCAGCGCCCTCGCCGGGCAGATGCACCTGAACACCGTTGACGTTCTCAAAGACGGACCTACGCCGGCAGCGATGGGGTTTCTCCCCCGCGACTTCGCGATCCGTCATCGCGTGATGCCGGTACGCCTTGACGAGAGCGGCGCCCTCGTCCTGGCGATGACCAACCCCCTGGACGTGCTTACGATCGACGAGGTCAGCCTGCGCACCGGCAAGCGCGTCATGCCTGTCATCTGCGCCGAGTCGGCATTTGACGAGGCGATTGGCATTTACTACAGCTCGCGCGGCAAGCTCAAGGAGGTGCAGACAGACGAAACCGGCGGTTTTCGCCAAGAGGCGATCGACGCCTCAATCATCGAGATTGTCGACTCCCTCATCAGCGATGCTGCCAGCATGAAAGCGTCCGACATTCACCTGGAGCCACGCGACGACTGTCTGCAAGTACGCTGTCGCATTGACGGCGTGCTGCACGATCTACGTGAGTATCCGCCCGAGGTGCAGCCGGGCATCATCAGTCGTCTCAAGATCATGGCCAACATGGATATCGCCGAGCGCCGCTTGCCGCAAGACGGGCGCACCTCGTTCGAGACAAGTGCCGGCGAAGTGGTCGACCTGCGCCTGGCGACCATTCCCAGCCTCTACGGCGAAAACATCACCTTGCGCATCCTCGAGGTCTCGCCGCTACCACCTACGCTCGCCTCACTGGGGCTCGCCGGCAACACGCTGACACGGTTTGAACACGCAATCAACGTCAGCGAGGGAGGCATCCTCATTTGCGGGCCCACCGGCTCCGGCAAGTCGACCACACTCTACACGGCGCTCGAACTCATCAAATCGCCTGAGCGCAAAATCTATACCGTCGAGGATCCAATTGAGCGCAAGCTCCACGGCGTAGTGCAGACCGAGGTCAAGCCGGCTATCGGCCTCGATTTTGCCCGTGCCTTGCGAGGTCTCGTGCGCGCAGACCCCGACGTAATCATGGTCGGTGAGGTGCGCGATCTGGAGACGGCGAAGATGGCGGCCGACTCGGCGGTTACCGGCCACCTCGTCTTTTCAACCCTGCACACCAACGATGCCGCATCGGCCGTACACCGACTCGTCGAGATGGGCGTACCACGCTATCTCGTCGCGGCTGCGTTCCGGTGCATTGTCGGTCAACGTCTGGTGCGCCGGCTGTGCCCGCACTGCAAGACCAACGAGTCGCTCAGCGCCGAGCGGTGGCAAGAACTCGGCCTGGGACCGGCGCCGCAGCCACACATCAAGGTCGCCAAACCGGTGGGCTGCTCGCAGTGCTTCGGCACCGGCTATCGCGGCCGCTTGGGGCTTTATGAAGTCCTCGAGATCGACGACGCACTGCGCGAGATCATCAGCGGCGGCGGTTCGGTCGGCGACGTCCAGCGTGCCGCCCGCGAAGCGGGCGTCGAAACGATGTACGAGGATGGCGTTAACAAAGTGCTCGATGGTGCCACCAGCTACCTCGAGCTGCTGCGCGTGGTCGTGTAACGAGTTGGTCGGACGCTCGCTGGCGACGGTGTTCACGCAGGTCGACATTCTCGACCTGCTCTACGTATTTCTCAGCTTCGTTGTCTGCACGCCGGTCATCCAGGTCCTGGCACCCGTATGGCGACGGCGACGGTTTCAACGGCGCCTGGGCCGTCGTCACGGCGCGCAGATCGTCACGATCATGCATAGCATGGAGACGGCGGCGCTCGTAGGTCTGCCGGTCGCCTACTACGTAACGGTGCCGCAAACCAGAGACGTGCTCGCCGCCCTGCGTAACGCGTCAGCGGACAGACCGATCGATCTCGTCGTCCAGATGCCGGCCGGTATTCACCTGCGCTGGGACGAAATCGCCGCCGCCGTACGGCAGCGCGGCGACGTCACGTTGGTCGTCCCACAGTACGCTCTGTCCGGCGGCGGCGAACTGGCGCTGGCCGCCAGACACGTGACGCTGGCTGACTCGGCGCTGGTGGGGCCGCTAGGACCAGACAGCGGCGCCGTGGCCGGGCCGCGCGAGCTGGCCGCTGCCGGCCTCGACGTGAGTACGAGCGTGCCGACCGAGTTTGCCGATCTCGTACGCCTCTACCCGCAGCCGCCGCGCCAGCGGCCACGGGGCGTCTTCTTCGGTGCTCTACCCGCCGAGCTGGACGCCGGCGATGCCCCCACGCAGGCTGAGCACTGACGGCAGACGCAGAACTCGCCTAACCTAACGCGGCCGCAAGTCGACGACCCGCCGCGCCTTGCCGCTCGTGCGTTCCAGGCTGCCGGGCTCAACCAGCTTAACCTTGGGCCGCACCAGCAACACCGAGCGGAGTTTTTCACTGATCTGCCGTTCAAAGGCACGCAAGTCGTCCATCCAGCCGTTGAAGATCAGCTCGTTGACCTCGACGCGTATCTCGAAACTCTCGAGCGCCCCCTTGCGTTCAAGCACGATCTGGTAGTGAGGCTCGACACCTTCGATCTGCAAGAGCACGCTCTCGATCGTCGAGGGAAAGACATTCACTCCACTGATGATGAACATGTCGTCGGTGCGACCGATGATCTTGCCCATGCGTGCCGTTGTACGGCCGCAGTCGCAAGGCGCTTCGGTGACGCTGCAGAGGTCGCGGGTACGGTAGCGCAGCGTTGGTGAGCACTCTTTGCTGAGCGAGGTGAAGACGAGTTCGCCGATCTGGCCGGCTGCCACCGGCACACCGTTCTGGGGATCGACGACCTCGGCGAGAAAGTGATCTTCGGCAATGTGGCGCCCGCAACGGCACTCGCACTCGCCGGCGACGCCGGGATCGAGCACCTCCGTCAGGCCGTAGTTGTCGGTGGCGCGTAACGGTAGGCGAGCTTCGATCTGGCGACGCATCTCTTCGCTGCACGCCTCGGCGCCGAACAGGCCGAGGCGCAACTTTAGACTCGCCGGGTCGATGCCCTCTGTCCGCAAGACGTCGCCAAGGTAGAGCGCATACGAAGGCGTCGCGACGAGCACGGTCGTGCCAAAATCCTGCATGAACTGCAGCTGACGCGCCGTGTTGCCGGCGGACACGGGGAGCACCGTGGCTCCCGCGCGCTGCACACCATAGTGCAGGCCGAAGCCACCAGTGAACATGCCATAGCCGAAGGCGATCTGCACGACATCGTTGCGTCGCAGACCGGCGCCAACGGCCACACGACACACCAGCTCGGCCCACAGTTGCCGATCAGCCTCAGTAAAGCCCTCGACGACCGGTTTGCCGGTCGTGCCCGACGAGGAGTGAACCTCAACCACTTCGTCGAGCGGCACAGCGAACAGGCCGTACGGGTAGTTGTCGCGGAAATCGTCCTTGGTCGTGAACGGCAGGCGTTGCAGATCGGCCAGCGTTTTGAGATCGCCCGGCTCAAAACCGAGCGCCGCGAGCCGCGTCCGATACAGGGGGATGTGCTCATACATGTGCCTGACGGACTGCTGGAGGCGCTGGAGCTGCAAGCTCGCCAGCGCCCCCCTGTCCATCGTCTCATGGGCGACGTCCCAAATTGCCATCGGACCTCCTCACTGCCAGCCGCCGGTCATCATATCGCCCCACCTGCACCCAAAGCCGGCTATCATATCGCCCAACCTGCACCCAAGACGAGATTGTCGGCGATGCGCCTCACGTGTATATTCACTAGAGGTGTAGGGAATACCACCTCATCTCAGCTTCGATTCGCGCCCGAGAGGCAGCATGGCCGACAAGACCACCGTCGAGATTCCGATTACCGGCATGACCTGCGCCACATGCGTGATGCGCAACGAAAAGACGCTGCGCAAGGTCGCGGGCGTGGACGAGGCCAACGTCAATTACGCCAACGAAAAGGCGACGGTGACGTTTGACCCGTCTCTGGTGGGTCTGGACGAGCTGCTGAGCGCAATCGGCAAGGCCGGCTACGGCACCGTCAGTGAGACCGTGTCGCTGCCGATCCTGGGCATGACCTGTGCAAGCTGCGTAGCCCGGGTGGAGAAAGCCCTGCGCAAAGTACCCGGAGTCGTGCGTGCCGATGTCAATCTGGCGACCGAACGGGCGACCGTTGAACACCTGCCCAGCGTTACGCGCGCCGACCTCGCGGCGGCGGTCAAAGGCGCCGGCTACGAGGTAGCATCGTCATCGGCCAACGGCAGCGAGCAGGACGGCGGATCAGTCGACGTCGAGGCGGCGGCACGCGCCACCACCTACCACCGCTTGCAGCAAAAAGTCGTCTTCGGTGCCGTCTTCAGCGTGCTCATCTTCCTCGGCAGCATGAGCTGGTTCAGCTTCCTGCCTAGCTTCTGGCACAACGGCTGGCTGCTCTGGGCCCTGGCGACGCCAGTCCAGATCTGGGTCGGCGGACAGTTCTACCACGGCGCCTGGGCTGCTCTTCGCCACGGTAGCACCAACATGAACACCCTCATCGCCATGGGCTCGTCCTCAGCTTATATTTATAGCGCCGCGGGTGTGCTCTTCCCCGGCTTTTTCACTCATCACGGTATGCACGTGCCGATGTACTTCGACTCGGCCGCGCTGATCATCACCCTCATCCTCTTTGGTCGCATGCTCGAGGCGCGTGCCAAAGGCCAAACGGGAGACGCCATCAAGCGGCTCATCGGCTTGCAACCGAAGACCGCCCGTGTTGTACGCGACGACGTCGAAATCGATGTAGCGGTGGCCGATGTTGTGCGAGGCGACCTGGTTCGGGTGCGCCCCGGTGAGAAGATCCCCGTCGACGGCATCGTTGTCGCCGGCAGCTCGGCGGTTGACGAATCGATGCTCACCGGCGAACCGATGCCGGTAAGCAAACAAGCCGACGACGAAGTCATCGGCGCAACCATGAACACCACCGGCAC
Source organism: Thermoleophilia bacterium (assembly GCA_052139595.1). Taxonomy (GTDB): domain Bacteria; phylum Actinomycetota; class Thermoleophilia; order UBA2241; family UBA2241; genus JBKQWK01. The sequence goes on from JBKQWK010000038.1 coordinate 7,614, forward strand.
ACTGACCATGCGCGCGACCAAGGTCGGGGCAGAGACGGCTCTGGCCCAGA
>JBKQWK010000039.1:0-6742 GCA_052139595.1 Thermoleophilia bacterium
GACGCAGGCGCCTGCGCCGTCATGGCGCTTGAGCGGGTGCCGTCAGACATCCGCGCTCAAGGTGGGGTCGCACGTATGGCCGATCCCACCAAAATCCACGAGATTCAAGAGTGCGTGAGCATTCCCGTCATGGCCAAGGCGCGCATTGGCCACTTCGTCGAGGCGCAGATTCTCGAGTCGCTTGAGGTCGACTACATTGACGAGAGTGAAGTGCTCACGCCGGCCGACGAGGCTAACCACATTAACAAGTGGAAGTTCAACGTGCCTTTTGTCTGCGGTGCCGTCAATCTCGGTGAGGCTTTGCGACGCATCAGTGAGGGCGCCGCGATGATCCGCACGAAGGGCGAGGCCGGTACTGGCGACGTGGTCGAAGCGGTCCGCCACATGCGCACTATCATGGGCGAGATTCGTCGCCTGCAAACGCTCGACGAAGATGAACTTTTCATGGCAGCCAAACAACTGCCGGCTCCCTACGACCTCGTCAAATGGTGTGCCGAGCACGGCAAGCTGCCGGTAGTGAACTTCAGCGCTGGGGGCATTGCTACGCCGGCGGATGCGGCGCTGATGATGCAGCTTGGCGCCGAAGGCGTTTTCGTTGGATCAGGCATCTTCAAGAGTGATGACCCCGCCAGGCGCGCCGTCGCTATTGTTCGGGCTACGACCAACTACAAGGATGCCGCGATTCTGGCTGAGGTCTCAATGGGGTTGGGCAACGCCATGCCGGGCATCGACACTGCTCAGATGGCGCCCGAGGCCAAGATCCAGAATCGCGGCTGATAGTCAGAGGAGCGTGCCCGAGCTGTGAGCGCCGAGATACTCAGGCAGCGGCGGGACTGGATCCTGTCGCCCGATTCGGCCGTTGACGAGGGCGCTGCAGGGCGCCCTCTCATCGGTGTGCTGGCCCTGCAGGGTGACTTTCGCGAGCATCGTCAGGTCATCGATAGCCTTGGTGGCACTACGCGTGAGGTGCGCCATCTTGGCGACATCCAGGGCATCGATGGTCTTATCATTCCCGGCGGCGAGAGCACGACCATTGGCAAGCTCATGGTTGAGTACGATCTCGTGAAAGCAATCCGCAGCATCTCGCAGGCGGGCAAGCCGATCTACGGCACATGCGCCGGTCTCATCACGATGGCGCGGGGTACAGTTGAAGGTCTTCAACAACCGCTGCTGGAGTTGATGGACATTGTCGCCAGGCGCAATGCCTTCGGGCGTCAGGTACACAGTTTTGAGGTCAATTTGTCGGCACCGGCATTTGGCGCCGAGCCGTTGCCGGCGGTCTTCATCCGCGGTCCGTGGATCGAATCGGCAGGGCCGGACGTGCAGATACTGGCCGAGTACAAAGGGCATGGGGTGGCAGCAGTGCAGGGCAACCTGCTGGTGACTGCCTTTCACCCCGAACTCACCGGCGACACGCGTGTGCACGAGTACTTCCTGCAGATGGTCCAACGGCGTGCGGCAGGCCCCGCTGCCGCGGCTGACCGGCAATCGCGAGAGGGGGTGGTGTCCTAGTGTCCGGGCACTCCAAATGGTCGACGATCAAACACAAGAAGGGCAAAGAAGACGCCAAGCGCGGCAAACTCTTCAGCAAACTCTCGCGTGCGATCAGCGTGGCGGCACGCGAAGGCGGCACCGACCCTGAGATGAATGCGACGCTGTTCAATGCGATTGAAAAAGCGAAGAGCTACTCGATGCCCAAAGAGAATATCCAGCGTGCCATCGAGCGTGGCGGTGGCGGTGCCGGCGGCGCCGCTTACGAAGCGATCGTCTACGAGGGTTACGGCCCAGCTGGCGTGGCGATCATCGTTGAGGTTCTCACCGACAACAAGAATCGCTCGGCTGCCGACGTGCGCAACATTTTCAGCAAGCACGGCGGCTCCTTGGCGCAGCCGGGTGCCGTCGCCTGGATGTTTGAACGTCGGGGCAGCATCACTATTGACGCGAGCAAGCATGTAGAGGACGACGTCATGACGGCGGCGATCGAAGCTGGCGCCGACGATGTGGTGTCTGACGGCGAGTCGTTTCAAGTCCTCACCCAGCCGAACGATTTTGCGGCCGTGCGCGACGCCCTGATCGCCGTCGGCATCGAGGTCGAGGAGGCTGAACTGACGATGCTACCGAAGACAACCGTACAGCTCGAAGAGAACGATGCTCGTAAGACACTGAAGATTGTCGATGCGCTCGAAGACAGCGACGACGTCCAGGAAGTCTTCGCGAACTTCGATATCTCGGACGAGGTACTCGAGGCAGTGATGGGCTGATGCCTCGGCGGGCAGCACCGCCTGTCGGCTCGTCAGGCTCGGCGTCTGATGGTTGTTCATGATCGTTCTCGGGTTCGATCCTGGCACGGCGAGCACAGGTTGGGGTGTCATCGAACAAGACGGCACCACACTGCGGGCGCTGGGACACGGCTGTATCGTGACGTCCGCCCGCGACGAGATGCAGGTGCGCCTGCGCAAGATTTTTGATGAGTGCCGCCGGGTTCTCGCCCGTTACGAACCCGATGCCGTAGCTATTGAAGAACTGTTCGTCAACGTCAACGTCAAAACGGCGCTGGCGGTTGGCCAGGCGCGTGGGGTGATCATCCTGGCCGCCGGCGAGTACAACATCGGACCGGCCGAGTATGCTCCGGTAGCGATCAAACAGGCCGTTACGGGGTCTGGCAGAGCGAGCAAGATCCAGGTGCAGGAGATGACCAAAGTCATCCTCGGTCTGAAGCGCATTCCGCAGCCCGATCATGCTGCTGACGCCCTCGCCGTGGCGATCACACACGTGCATCGCAGCGGCCTCGCCCGTCGGCTGGCGGAGCAATCGCAGTGATCACCACGGTGCGAGGCATTGTTGCGGCTGTCGACGGTGATCGCGCCGTCATCGAGGTTGGCGGGGTTGGCCTGGCAGTGAGTGCTGCCGCGAGTACGCTGGCGCTGCTCAGCCAGAAGGTCGGTTACGAAGCAACCGTGTTCACCTCTCTGCAGGTACGTGCCGATGCTCTGCAGCTGTACGGGTTTGCAAGCATTCGCGAGCGCGACTTCTTCCTCGCTCTCATTGCTGTGAGCGGCGTTGGCCCCAAGGTTGCCTTGGCGGTTCTCAGCGGCTATCCGGTTGACCAGCTCGAGTCGGCTGTGCTGCATGATGACACCAAGAAGCTGGAGAGCATTCCCGGCATCGGCAAGAAACTCGCTCAACGGCTGATGATCGAGCTGAAAGACAAGGTCAGCGCTGGCGCTGAGCTGACGATGCTGGGCGCCGGTCAGGCCGCGAGCGCCGAGCAAAGTTTTCTGCTGGCGCGTTCGGCCCTGCAGAATCTGGGTTTGACGATACACGAGGCGGAGGAGGCGCTGCAGGGCGCTCCTGGCGACGCCGACGTAGCTGATCTGGTCAAGTTTGCCCTCTCGCGCGGGCGGCACTCCTCATGAGCCAGCCGGGATCGCCTCGGCAGCCGGGCTCTTCGCCTGAGCGCGTCGGCGACCCGCACGAGGGCGCCGACGAGCGCGACTTCGACGCCACGCTGCGACCCAAGCACTTTGCCGAGTTTGTTGGTCAGCAGAGTGCCAAAGAACAACTCGAGATCTTCGTTCAGGCTGCCCGCAACCGCGGTGAGGCGCTTGACCACGTGCTCATTGCCGGTCCACCGGGACTCGGCAAGACGACGCTCGCCAGTATCATCGCTAATGAACTCGGCGTCGGCATGCATATCACGTCGGGCCCGGCGCTGGAGCGCAAAGTCGATGTTGCCGGTCTGCTCACCAACCTGCAGGAAGGGGACGTTCTCTTCGTCGATGAGATTCACCGCCTGAATGCTGCGGTCGAAGAAGTCCTCTACCCGGCGATGGAAGACTTTGAGATCGACATCATGATCGGCGAGGGGCCGGCGGCGCGCAGCATACGCATGAGTGTGCCGCCGTTCACGCTTATCGGCGCGACCACGCGCACTGGTCTCCTGACGACACCGTTACGCGACCGCTTTGGTGTCTGGCAACGCCTTGAGTACTACGAACTTGACGAGCTGACCGCCATTGTCAGACGCTCGGCCGGCATTCTCGGCGTGCCGATCGATGCTGCCGCAGCCGGCGAGATTGCCGGTCGTTCGCGGGGAACGCCACGCGTTGCCAACCGGTTGCTTAAACGCGTACGCGATTTTGCCGAGGTCCGCCACCAGGGCGCTGTCGATCAGACGATCTGCCTCGCCGCTCTGGAGCTGTTTCAGGTCGACGGCGAAGGGCTCGACAAGCTCGACCGCGACATTCTGCTCACCATCTGCGAGAAGTTTGACGGCGGTCCGGTGGGCCTGAGTACGCTGGCGGTAGCGCTGGGTGAAGAGGCCGATACGATCGAGGATGTCTACGAGCCGTACTTGATCATGCGCGGCTTCATCAAGCGCACGCCGCGCGGACGCGTCGTCACGCGCGCCGGTTTTGCTCACTGCGGCGTCACTCCGCCGGCCGGCGACCCGACGCTGTTCCAGTGAGGCGCGGACCGCGGCATGGATGATCTGCTCCTGCACGCCTGTTGCGGCCCCTGCTGCACTGTCGCTGTGCCAGCTTGGCGCGACGAGGGCTTTGAACCGACACTCTACTATTACAACCCCAACATCCAGCCTGTTTGGGAGTATGAGAAGCGCCTGGCGGCCTTGCACACGTTTGCGAGCAGTGCCGCGTGCAATCTGGTGTTGGGCGCCGACGATCACCTGCACCGATGGCTGGCAGTCACCGACGATGGAGCGGCCCGCGGTGCTGCCCGCTGCAGCGCCTGCTTCCAGCTGCGCCTCGATGTGGCCGCGCGGGCTGCCCGCGCGCGCGACTTTACACGCTTTGCCACCACCCTCACCGTAAGTCCTTATCAGGACCACGAACTGATCCGCCGCGCCGGCGAAGCAGCCGCCGCGGCGGCCGGCGTGACCTACCTTCATCTGGATTTGCGACCGCTCTTCACTCGCAGCTACGCTGAGAGCCGCCGTTTGGGACTCTATCGCCAACCATATTGCGGCTGCGTGCCCAGCAAGTGGGAGGCGCGGCTTGCCAAGATAGCGCGTCAACGCCGGCGGGACGTCGGGTGATCCTTGCCGATCTCGATTTCGACTTACCGCCTGAGCTGATCGCGCAAACGCCGGCCAAGCCGCGGGACAGCGCACGTCTGCTCTGTCTGACGCGTGCTGACGGCGCCCTCAGGGATCGCTGCTTCGCCGATCTGCCGACCGTGCTTCGGCCGAGTGATGTGCTGATCCGTAACGACACGCGTGTCTTGCCGGCGCGCACTCATTTTCGCCGCGCGACAGGTGGTCGCCTGGAGGTGCTCTTTCTGGAGCCGTGGTCTGGGCCGTGCGGCGGGGAAGAGCGTGGCCGGCAAGGGGAAGCGTGCGGCGAAAGCGCCGTTGTCGACGCACTCACGGGGCACGTGTGGCACGTGCTCATGCGCGGTCGACCACGGGTGAACGAAACGCTGGTCAACAGCGATCTCGGCGGCGGTGAGTGGGAGGTGCGTGTCGTCGAAAAGCTCGGCGATGGCCGCTGGCTGGTCGAAAACCTGGCGGCCGCAGCGGTGCCAGACCTCCTGCGGCGGGTAGGCGTCATGCCTCTGCCGCCCTATATTCGCACGCCCCTGGACGATCCCGAACGTTATCAGACGATCTTCGCGCATCAGCCGGGTTCGGCAGCAGCGCCCACTGCCGGCCTTCACTTTACGACCGAGGTCGACAGTCGCCTGGCCGCGGCTGGCGTCGACGTGGTCGCGATGACTCTGCATGTCGGTCTGGGTACGTTCAAACCGCTCAGTGCCGACATGCTCGCCGATAATCATCTGCACAGCGAACCCTATGTGGTTGAGGCGTCTGCCTGGCGCCGGGTTCTGGCCGCTAAAGCGGCCGGCCGGCGCCTCGTCGCTGTTGGCACTACCATGGTGCGGCTCTTGGAAACGTTGGCCGGCGATCCTATCGTTGGCCTGGCAGCACACGCCGCTGACACCGGCAACGACGAAGCCGCCGCAGCGGCGGTCTGCGATCGCCTGGCGGACTCGGGGTTAATCCGCGGCCGCACCGACCTGTTCATCCAGCCCGGCTTTGACTTTCGCCTTGTGGACGGTGTGATCACCAACTTTCATCTGCCGGGTACGAGCTTGCTGGCCCTGGCCATGGCATTCGCCGGCGTCAACGAGGTGCGGGCCGCGTACGCACATGCGATAGCGACGCGCTACCGCTTTTACAGCTTCGGTGACGCCATGCTGGTGCTCTGATGTCGACTGCTTTCGCGTTCACGCTCGAGGGCAGGGACGGCCACGCTCGCGCCGGCCGCTTGACGACGCCGCACGGCGTGGTGCAGACGCCGTGTTTCATGCCCGTCGGCACGAAAGGTACCGTCAAAGGGGTGCCGCCGAGTGCGCTCGCCCAAGTGGGCGCACAGGTTGTTCTGGCCAATGCCTATCACCTGTACTTTCGCCCCGGCGTCGACATCGTGGCCGCCCACGGCGGCCTGCATGACTTCATGCAGTGGCCGGGCCCGCTGCTTACCGACTCCGGCGGTTTCCAGGTATTCAGTCTCGCCGACACACGCTTGGTTCGTGACGATGGGGTCGAATTCAGCTCGGTGTACGACGGCTCGCGCCACGTCTTCACGCCGCAGAAGGCAGTTGAGATTCAGATGGGCCTGGGCGCCGACATCATCATGTGCTTTGACCAGTGTGCTCCGGCTTCGCTGGCGCACGACGAGATTGCCGCCGCCGTGGAGCGCACGTGGCGGGGGGGGGGGGG
>JBKQWK010000040.1:0-5357 GCA_052139595.1 Thermoleophilia bacterium
TCGCGCGCCTTGGCCATCGCCTGCGCGGTCGGTTCGTTTCGCCATGGATAGGGACCAAGATGGTCTCCACCAAGGATGACGCCCGCGAAAGGGTACTTCTGCCGGGCCGCCACCTCGGCGACCAGCGCCCTGAAGTTTGCCGGCCGCATACCGGTGTAGCCGCCGAACTGGCTGACCTGATTGCAGGTCGACTCGATGAGCACGACCGTCTGATCACGTTTGGCCTGCTGGATGGCGGCTTCGAGCACGAACGGATCAGCTGAACATACCGAAGGAAGACCGACGGCGTCGCCGTGACGATTGGCGTCCACAAGATCGAGGAGCAGGTCGGTCGTCGACGTGACGTCGGAGAGGATACCGTGCATCGTCTTCATGCTGGCAATTCTTCCATACCGGCAGCGGATCGGCAACGCCAGGCATGAGGCTTGCCCGTGGGCGAAGTCGCATGGCGATGCGGCGGCTGTTGCTGATGACGTCAACCATTTGCTCGCTACTGCCGATGAATCTGTCTGTCGCTGCCGATAAGATAAAAAAGCAATCCGGCAGTTCAGCCGCACGGCTGGCCGAGCGGCTGAACTGCCCGGCCAGCCATACGCTTGCGTCACGTGGGGTGATCCTGTGGAAGTCAGTACTATTCTTGACCAGATTGATCTTGGGGCGATGGCCCTACCCGAGTTTCAGCGTGGCTACGTCTGGAACCGGGAGCAGGTGAGGGCGTTCATGCATTCGCTGTATCGCAAGCATCCTGCCGGCAGCCTGCTGGTGTGGGTCACACACCCCGACACGACCAAGACGAAGGGCCTCGGCGCTCTTCAGCCGGGGTCGGTGGAGCTGCTGCTCGATGGTCAGCAGCGCATCACAACGCTTTATGGGATCGTTCGCGGCAAGCCACCGGAGTTCTTCGACGGCAACGCCCAGGCGTTCACCAACCTCCACTTCCACCTCGTGGAGGAGACCTTCGAGTTCTACTCGGCTGCGAAGATGGCCGATAATCCCTTGTGGATCAACGTGACGGCTTTGATGAAGAAAGACGTTGGCGCCTTCATGCTCAGTCTCCTCGAGGTGCCGCTGATCAAGGAGCATCTCGATCTCTATCTCAATCGCCTCAACAATCTCGCCAACATACACAGTATTGATTTTCACATCGAGAAGGTCACTGGCGAAGATAAGACGGTTGACGTTGTCGTCGACATCTTTAACCGCGTCAACACAGGGGGCACGAAACTCTCCAAAGGCGACCTTGCGCTAGCGCGGATCTGCGCGATCTGGCCTGAGGCTCGCGATGAGATGAAGAAGCGGCTTGAGAAGTGGCATGCGGCTGGCTACGACTTTCGCCTTGAGTGGCTCCTGCGCAACATCAACACCATCCTGACCGGGCGGGCGATGTTCTCGGCACTCAAAGACGTTGACGTCGAGACCTTCAAGTCTGGGCTCGTGCAGACCGAGAAGGCGGTCGACGAGATCTTGACGACGATCGCCTCAAGGCTCGGTCTGGACTGCGGCCCGGTCCTGGGTGGACCCGGCGCTATCCCCCTGATGACGCGCTACTTCACTCAGCGGGGCGGCAAGCCATTTGACCACGCCGAGAGAGACAAGCTGCTCTACTGGTACGTGCAGACCTTCCTCTGGGGCCGATACGCCGGTTCGACAGAGTCAGTGCTTAACCAGGACTTGGCGTTGATCGAGCAGCCGGCGCGCGCGCTTGACCGGTTGATCGATCAGCTCCGCCAGATCCGTGGCGATCTCCGGCTGCACGCCAGCGACTTTCGCGGCTGGAGTCGCGGAGCCCGTTTTTACCCGCTGCTCTACATGCTCACGCGCGTACAAGGTGCGCGCGATTGGGGCAGCGGTAACGAACTCAGGATGCATCTGCTTGGCCACATGAGTGTGCTCGAAGTGCACCACGTCTTTCCCAAGGCACTGCTCTACAAGCATGGCTACGGCATCGCCGAGGTCAACGCATTGGCCAACTTCACCTTTCTCACCAAAGAGACCAACCTCGAGATCTCTGATCGGGCACCGGTCGACTACCTGCCGACCTATCTGGCCAAGCACCCTGGCGCCGTCGAGTCACACTGGATTCCCAGTGAGCCCGAATTGTGGAAGGTCGAAAACTACGAGCAGTTTCTCGAGGCGCGGCGAGAGTTACTGGCCGCGGCGGCGAACGACTTTCTTGGCCAGCTCGTCACGGGTGCGGTGCCCGAAAGCGCGTCGGCCGCGGTGCTTTCGGCGAAACGGACCGCCCCGCTCGGCGGCGTGGCCGACGAGGCAGAAGAAAGTCTGCTCGTCGAGACAAACATGTGGGTCGTCGAGCAGGGTCTGCCCGAGGGCGAGTTCATGTTCGAGGTCGTCGATTTGGCGACGAACGATCCACTGGCGATTCTCGATCTCGCTTGGCCGGCTGGTCTGCAGGCCGGGCTCAGCAAGCCGGTTGCACTGCTGATCGACGAGCCGCTCGAAACCCTCGAGGTGGCCAATGCGGCCGGATTCATGTACTTCACCGACGTCGTCGACTTCAAGAGCTACGTCGGGAGCGAAATCGTCGGGCTCGCACCCGACGAATCCCAGCTGGCGCTGGCGTAAACAGGCGGTGATGGCACGCGGGCGAAGCCAACGCGGCGCTGGGTAGCAGATCGCAGATTGCCGTGCGCCGAATGCTGGACCGGGTTGCTGCGTCGGGTTCAGTCTTCGCTTTGCGTGAGAGATTGCCCCAGCACCTCGACTAGTTCAGCGACCACGGCCACGGACCCTTCGTCGTCGACGGTTAGTTTGATTGACTTGAAGTCGTGATTGATTGGCTCAAGTGTGACCAGGATATGTCGCCAGTCGCCGTCAGCGGGCGTCGACTTTTCGCTCGTATACCGCTTCACGGTGTACCTTTCGCTTGTCTCCGGATCGAGGGCATCTCGCAGCTCGGCGAGAACAATCTTGCTCTGCCGCGAGCCGGCGACCGGCGCCGCAAACAGGCAGTAGGCTCCGTCGGGGATCTGCGGCTCCATCGACTTGCCGATGACTTGAGCCACGAACATGCCGGGCCGTAACTGCCGGCCTGCATCGACCGCAGCCCACTGCCATTCGTCGTCATGCACGTGTTGCGGATCGCCAAACGCGCCCGCGGCGGCCCGCAGGGGCACCAGCGGTACGCAGGTGCGGTAGCGGTCCTCCGGCCGCGGAATCACCAGGCGCAGAGTCGCACGCAGTCCACCCGCCGCCGCCTCGCCAGGCTTCTGGAACCAGGAGCGGTCGTCACGTACGCGGTCGCGTAGCTCGGTCTCGTTGAGGTAGCCGGCCAGTTTGCGAAAATACCGCGTCATCGCACCCTCGTCGGTGAGTTCGCTGACTGCGATCTCGATGACCTCCCAGCCATGGCCGCGCAACCAGTCACGCATCTCGCGGTCGCGGGCGGCAGTCCCGGCGTCGCCGTGCAGTGTTCTGCTGAGGCCGTCAAGATAGACGGCGATGCCCTCGTTCTCATCGTGATGCTCGGCACGATAGATGACGTCTGGAGTTGTTGTTCCGATCGCTCGGTCGAGCGAAATCTGCTGGCCGCGCTGCCCCTCGGGGAAGCCTGCTGCGAGCAGCAGATGCCGCAGCCTCGTTTCAGCTTCGTTGACGGGGTAGGCGCCCTCCTGCGGTTCTGGCGACGGCTGCTTGGCGGGGATGCTGTGCGAGAGATCGAGCCTCTGGCCCCAGCGTTCGAAGCACTCCGTCGCCACGATACGGTCGAGATGCTTGTGGTAGTAGCCGTTGCGAAACGTCTGCAGGCAGTCGATGCATGACGCACTGCAGGCGGCCGGGCAGTCGGCGACAATGCTCTGGGCCACCGCCGCCACGTCGCCGAACCGCTCGCAAACCTGGTCGAGCAGGCCGGAGCCGCCGGGCATCGGGTCCCAGAGCAGGGCGTCAACTTCGTCGCGATCGACGTAGCCGATGACGAGAACTTGCAGATCGTCAAGGTGCATGTCGAGTACCTGGGCGGCCCCCATGCGGAGCGCCTCAAGGACGCTATAGGCGGTTGTCTGATCGGCCACGGCGCGCAGGGCGAGCGCGTCAGCTGTGACGTCGGCGTAAAAGCCAACCGGCGTCACCGGCCGGCCACAGCGCTCCAGATGAGACTGAGCAAACTGCTCAAGCTGCTTCTCAGAAGACAGTGGCGAGACGCTCTGACCGCACACGGTGCACAGGGGATAGCCGAACAGCGGTTTGGCGCGCGCGATGGCCGAAGCGGCGCCAACGTTGGCGAGGCGCAGGCGGTCGCCGCGCAGGTGCTGAACGACCTGCTCGCCCCAGTGGTAGGCGCGACCACCGTTGTGCTGGTCGCGCTCGATGCCATGCACGGCCACGGGGAGCTGAAAGCGCAACACCTCGTCATCGGAGATGTGCGACTGATGCACCAGATCGACGTCGCAGACAGCGATTGCCGACAGCGCGTCCGAGCCAAGCGTGGCCGCCGCCCCGGCGAATTGCGTTTGCTTGATCGCTTGACGCTCGACCGACACCTCGAAGGTGGGCATCTCGGCTCGCTGCTCGTCGATGTCGCGGTGAAAGCGGCGGGCGACAAAGCGGTTGCCGTTGGCGTAAATCAGGTTGCCCGGCACGTACTCGCGCAGCGCCACGCTCGGCGGGCGCGGCAGCACGAAATCCATGGCGCCGCTCTGCCAGAAGGGTATCTCGGCGCTGCCCAGGATCGAACCGACCTCGAGGCCGTAACCCGGCAGAAACCCCTCGGCCGCCAAGACGCCGAAGGTGTTGACGTCGTCGTAGCCCTCGGCCTCGCGCCGCCTGCGCTGCGCGGTGCCTTTGAGACGCTTGATGAGGCTGTCACAGCGCCTGAAGAGGGCGTCATCCTCGGGTTCGAGGGCGCCGTAGCGGCGGCGCACATCGTTGAGCCGCCGCATCTGCTCCATCGCCCATGCCAGACGCCGGCGCAGGCGTTTGAGCACGTCTGCAAGCTCGACGGGCATCTCGTTGAGATAGCGGCGCAGCCGTTCTGGGGCAACGACGCTGGCATCCGCTGCCGGCCAGCCCTGACGAAAGGCGGCCTCGACGTAGATGACCAAGTCGTCGGCGTTGGCGCTGATGAGCTGCGCGAGCGGCGACAGGTCGAAGGGTTCGCTGCGTACAACACCGTCGTCGAAGAGGTAAGCGGATACCTTGCTCGGCAGGCAGGCGTGCAGCGTCTCGGCGACGTGCGCGCGCTTACTTTCGCTGCGGCTGGGCTCGCGCGCGTACTGATGCAGTCTGGTGATGACGGTCGCATGTGTCGAACGTCACGTAATTCCCCACCCCGAGCGCCAAACAATTCCCCACCCGGTCTCGTGTGTTTCTTCTACTCTGTCGCACCTCCCTTAGCAAGT
>JBKQWK010000041.1:0-16551 GCA_052139595.1 Thermoleophilia bacterium
GATCGCCACGCCGCGAGAGAATAGGGCGTGTGAAGCCTTCCGCACTGACCTGGGAGCCCTGATCGGTGTTGGATCTCCGGTGCTTCCCGCACCGCTCCAGCTCCTCGAGCGTCTCGTTGCAGAAGGAGCCGCCGAGCGTGTTCGAAAAACCTTAGTTCAGGCTCAGGCCGTGAGCCCAGGCGAGGAAGGCGCCGCTCAGGGAAGCCATGGCCTGCGGCTCAAGCAAGACCACGGTATCGTGACTAACGTCGTGCAGAGCGACCAGGTCGAGCTCGCGGTTGTAGAGCAGGCGCAGCTTATCGCCGTCGTCTTGCTCAGCACCTTCCCAGATGACGATGTTGAATTCACTCACCGCTGATCCCTCCACAGGTTCGTCACAACACAACAGGCCGGGCCGGCGCAATCGTAATCGTTTGCGAATCTTCGAGGCGATGGACAGCCCACTTCGGCTGGCAGAGGGTACCGATTACCGTCGGCTGATCTGACTCCGGTTCTTCGTAGCGCACCGTGTTCTTCGTCTCTTTCGTCTGGCGCAGGGTGACGATAAGCGATTCCATCGTTCCTCATTTCCGCGCTGTGATCTCCGCGCTGGGAGCCGGGAGACCAGCAGTGTCGGTCGGCGGCGATTGAGTCTGGCGCTGTCGTCGCTTCGTTGGCGAGCGCGCCGTGCCTGAATGTGGATTGTCAGCGGTCGGTGGTGGGGAACGAGCAGACGCCCGTAGGCAGCCATTACGGGCGTCTGCGGACCGACGGCGAATCTTCGACCTCTCGTTCGAGCACCGCAGCAAGGTCTGGCGGCTCGAGCGCGTACGGAACTGACGGCGCGAATCGCCTTGGCTGGCAGAGACGCAGCATTGACACGAACATATGTTCGTGTCACCCTGTCAGTTCCCGCTTCGCCAGAGGGAGGTGTTAGACGATGGTGGAGCCGTCTCCCTTCGTCCACTTACACGTGCACAGCAACTTCTCGTTCGGCGATGGCGCCTGCCGCATCGATGAGCTGCTGCAGGCCGCAGCCGCAGCAAACATGAGCGCTGTGGCCTGTACCGATCACGACGGCCTCTACGGCGCCGTCCGTTTCTACAAGGCGTGCCGGCAGGCCGGCGTGAAACCAATTGTCGGTGTCGAGCTGAACGTCGAGAGCGTGCTCGCTGTCGCTGCGCACCGGAAGCGTAACGAGGTAGCCGGCGGTCAATCGGCGGCGCCCCTGCTCGCGATAGGCGAGGCGCTGAAGCGAGCGCGGTATGCGTGGCGAGCGGGCGGCGCCGACGACTCTGCCACCGTTAACGGCCCTCTGCGCGGGCAGACGGCGGCGCCGGGCTACCACCTGGTGTTGCTCGCCAAGGATTACCAAGGCTGGAGCAACCTCTGTCAGATCATCAGTGCCGCCCATCTGGAACATCCCGGCGAGCCGGCGTGGGCCCGTTGGCAGACGATCGCTGCCCACTCCGGGCATCTGATAGCGCTCTCGGCCTGTCGGCGCGGCGAGCTCGGGCAAGCGGTGCTCGCCGCCCTACGCGGCGAGAAGGGTGCACGGGAGCGCGCGCGGCGTATCGCCGCCTTCTATAGCGAGGCATTCGCGCCCGACGAGGCGCAGGGTCAGCCAAGCAGAGACGGCCGCGGCCGGCGAAGCGACGCTGCACTGGCGCGCACGGCGAACTACTTCATCGAGCTTCAGCACGAGCTACGCGCCGACTCGCACGACTACATCCGTGAGCTCAACCTCATCGCCCGCGAGCTGCGTATCCCCACTGTCGCCACGAACAACGTCCACTACGTCACCCAGGCTCAGGCCCCGCTGCACGATGTGCTCGCCGCTGAAGCCGCGAACCAGCCGCTGCCAAACCCGCTGGGGCGCAAGAATGCCGAGCTGTACTTCAAGTCTGCCGCCCAGATGCGGCGCCTCTTCTTCCCCATCCCGGAGGCGGTCGAGAACACCGTCCACATCGCCCGACGCTGCAACCTCGACCTCGGCTTGGGCAGGCTGCGCTTTCCCGCCTATCCGCTGCCGCCCGGTGAGACGGCCTACTCGCTGCTCTCTAAACTGAGCTTCGCAGGGGCGTGTGAGCGCTACAAACCGCTGACCGGCGAAGTCAGTGTGCGCCTTACCCGTGAGCTCAGGGTCATCGAGCAGCTCGGTTTCGCCGAATACTTCCTGGCGGTTCACGACATCGTCGCTTTTGTGCGTAGCCGCAGCATCCCCTACTCCGGCCGCGGCTCAGCCGGCAACAGCATCGTCAGCTATGTGCTGCGCATCTGCGAGGCTGACCCGATTGAGCACGACCTGCTCTTCGAGCGCTTCCTCAACCCCGCCCGGCGCGAGATGCCCGATATCGACATCGACTTCTGCTCTGCCCGTCGCGACGAGATCATCGCCTACGTTTACGAACGCTTCGGCGACGACCGGGTGGCCATGGTCGCTACCGTCAACACCGTGCACGCCCCTTCGGCGGTACGCATCGTCGCCAAAGCCTGCGGCTATCGGCCAGACGAAGTGAACCGGCTCTCGAGCACCATTCCCTGGGGCAGCGCCGCCAAGCTCTCTGAGATGCTCGCCGAGCGTCCCGAGCTGCACGACCATGAGTTTCAGCATCCGCACTACCGCCGCCTGGTGCGTCTCGCCGAACAGCTTGCCGACTATCCCGCTCACCTGGGCACCCATCTCGGCGGCTTTATCCTCGCGCGCGATCCACTCACCGATCGCCTGCCGCTGCAGTGGGCCGCCAAGGGCGTCATCGTCGCGCAGTTCGATAAAGATGACGTGGCAGCGCTCGGCCTCGTCAAGATGGACCTCCTCGCCCTCAAGATGCATTCCGCCATCGCCGAGGCGCTACGCCGCGTGAAGGAACGTACCGGAGCCGACATCAGCCCGTGGGAGCTGCCTCGTAACGACCCGGCCGTGTATCGGCTGATCAGCGAAGCACGCACAGTCGGCGTGTTTCAGCTCGAAAGCTCAGGCCAGCGCAACCTGGCTACGCGGCTCAAAGAGAGGAACTTCGCCGACGTGATTGCCGCCATCTCGCTCTTCCGGCCGGGGCCACTGCAGGCCGAGATGATCGGGCCGTTCATCCGCCGCCGGCAGGGGCGCGAAGTCGCCACCGTGCCGCATGCCAGCATGTGGCCGGCGCTCAAGAGTACTTACGGCGTCATCATCTACCAGGAGCAGGTGATCGCTGTCGCGGCCGCCGTCGCCGGCTTCTCGTTAGCCGAAGGCGACATGCTCAGGCGGGCGATGACACACGAGCGCTCCCTGGCGGAGATGGACGAGATCGGTCGCCACTTCGTCGAGAAGGCGAGTGCCAACGGCGTCGAGGGCGCCGTCGCCGAGGAGGTCTTTCGTCAGCTGCGCGGCTTCGCTGCCTACGGGTTCAATAAGGCACATGCCGCTTGCTTTGCCATTATCTGCAACGCTAGCGCCTGGCTGAAAGCGCACTATCCGGCCGAATTCTTCTGCGGCCTTCTCAACAACCAGCCGATGGGCTTCTATTCGCCACGCGTGGTCTTAAACGACGCCCGGCGCTGGGGCCTTGACGTGCTGCCGGTCGACGTCAACGTCAGCGCCGAAGGCTTCGCCGTCGAAGTGACAGGTGGGCGCCGCGGCACTGCGCCGTGTCTCGCTCTGCGCGTCGGACTCAACTACGTCAAGGGAATGAGCGCGGCCACCCGGCAGCGCATCGTGGCCGAACGCGGCGATATGCCCCGTGACAACCTCGGACGACCGCTTACAGACGCCGCCAGTGCGCCCCGCCCCTACATCTCCCTCACTGACTTCATCGAGCGCACGCACACCAACGTCGAGATCAGCGCGAACCTGGTGCGTGTGGGCGCCTTCGACGCACTCGGCAGGCGCCGCGAGGAGCTGCTCGTCCAGCTGCCCCTCCTTTATGCGCGCCTCGGCCGGCGGTACGAGCGCGGCGCCGGCGCCGGCAGAAAAGGCCGGCCAGACACTCAAGCCGCGGCGAATGCAGGCGAGGTTCTGCACTTCGTCGTCGATGATCTGCCGGCGCTCGGCTTCTTGCCCTCCGAAAGCCGGCAAGACAAGGTGCGCGCCGAACTCGAGATCCTCGGCCTCAACGTGAGCGCTCATCCACTAGCCTTTCTGCGCGCGCAGATCCGCGCCCTGCGGGTTACCCCCTTCGACGAGCTGCCGAACGTGCCCCACGGCCGCCCGGCTCGCTTGGTCGGTGTGCTTGAACGCGCCCAGATGCCATGGGTTCGCTCCGGACACCGCACCCTCTTCCTCACGCTGGAGGACGAGACGCAGCTTGCCCAGGTCGTCGTCTTCAATGAAACCTACCTCAAGTACGGACATCTTCTTAACGATGCCGTCTACCTCTACGTTGAGGGTGTGCTGCAAAACGACGAGGAGCATGGTCTTGCCGTTGTCGCACAGCGCATCTTCGATCTGCTTGCGGTTGTGGACGAACGTGTGGACGGACAGGCGTCGCGGTCCAAGCGAGATGACGGCGCAGCTCCGCAAGATAGCCACCCCGGCAAATCGCCGCGCCGCCTCAACCTTCCCGACGTTCAGCCACGTACACGCCCGGGCCGCAGCGGCTAAGGACCTTGCTCGGAGAGAGGCTGTCTGCAAGGGTCACGAATTGTCCCGCCAAGCTTCTGACCCTCGGCGCGGCGCGTTGGAGTGCATAGGCCCATCGTGGACTGGCGCGTTACTGCGGCGGATCGCACACGCTGCACGGCCGATAACCCTCGGCCTTGGCCTTAGCCAGTGTGATCCGGATGCAGCTCTTCGAGAGGTAGCGACAGCCGCGACGGTGATAGCAGCTCCCCGTCGCGGTGACGTAGACGATCGTGCTGCCCTTGGCGGTCTGTGCCGGGGCCACCGGGGCGCTGGTGGCCTTGGTCATCACGAACGGCTTGCTGGAGTCGCCAAACGACCAGTGGACGGCCCCCGAGGCGTAGAAGGTCACGGTGACCGTGCCGTTGGTCTGCGTCGTGTAGGTCGTCGCGTGAGCCGCCTTGAGCCGCCCGACGGTGCTTGATGCGGGGTGTCCGTAGGAATTCGGCCCCACGGAGATGACGGCGTAGTGCGGCCGCGTCTCCGAGAGGAAGTAGGCGCTGGTCGCATAGGCCGAGCCGTGGTGGGCGACCTTGAGGATGTAGAGGGGTGGCCCACGGGCGCAGATGTCGGCCACGTAGCTCTCGGTGGCGCCGTAGTCGTCGCCGGTGAGCAGCACGCGGTGACCGTCGATGTCGAGCAGCAGCACGATGCTGTCGGCGTTGGTGTCGCTGCCGTCGCTCGCGGGGTTCAGCACCTTGGCCGACAGCGCCCCGAGGCGCAGGGTCTGGCCACGGAAGACAGAGACGATCCGGCTGTGTACTGCGTGCAGCGCGGCGATGAAGCGCCCATAGGTCTGGGTGGTGCCTACGTCGTCGCTGTAGGCGACCTTCGGCTGGAACTCCTGCGCCAGGGCCGCGAGGTCGCCGATGTGGTCGGCGTCGGGATGGGTGGCCAGCATCATGTTGAGGCGGCTGACTCCTAGACTGCTTAGCTCAGCGGCGATGGCCCCCTCCTCGCCCGCTTTGCCGCCATCGATCATGCCGGCCCAGGAGCCGTCCTTGATGACGATGCCGTCCCCCTGACCCACGTTGACGAAGGCGATGGTGACCGGGGCGCTGCTGCTCGTCGGCTTGGCGGTCTGAGGGGCTTTGGGCTTCGGCTTCTGTGCCTTGTGGCTCGGCTTGGGCGTCGTGGTCGGCTTGGCCGAAGGTGGCGCGGTGCTGGCTGATACGGCGGCCGCCGACGGTGGCGCTGACACAGGGGCAGACGGCGTAGATGAGCAACCAGCGACCAGGGTGACCGCCAGAAGAAAGATGAGCAGCTTGAACCGAGTAAGCACGCCCCTCCGATGTAAATCGTCGCACCTACTCTATACCGACCGTGCATGCCGCGTATGAAGTCGCGTCGCCACTAAGCCGGGCCAGCAGGCGGTTAGGTCAAAGGGTGGACGTAGAAGAGGACGGTGCAGGCTGCAACCAGTAGCGTAAACGCGAAGATCGCCCACGTCAGACGTTTCATGGTCTTCGCGACCCTGCCTCGGCGCCAGTACTCTCACTCCATGCGCCAGAAGCGCAGTTCCTCTGCTTGAGGCGGAAGTCGAGCGTGAGAACGCCTCCTACGAACGACTCGGCCACTGAAGGCAAGGCAAACGCGAGGGCGACAGGGCGTCGTAAGGAGCTGTTCCTCGTGGTGGCGGATTGGTCGTCGAATTGCTCGCGCCGCGACACGTGCCAGCGTGGTGCCTTCACACACGGGCAGCGCGTCGCGCTGCGTTCATGATGCGACCGGTAGGCCGGTCAAATCACGGGAGAACAAAAGGCGTAGACCCTGCCGCCTCCTGAGCAGAAATTCTCCCGAAATTGGAGATTCGCGATTGGCCATTTTCAAGGCGAACCGCCGTCCAGGAGCGACCGTTAATTCTTGCTGCCGATGAAACGAAAGTCGTGACAGTTCGTCTACCGTTAAAGGCATGGAGAAGAACCTGCCCTTCTGCCGCTACTGTGGCCAGCCCATCATCCAGACCGGCCGCGGTCGCCCGCGCATCTACTGCTCTGACCGCTGCCGGTTGGCCGACCACCGCGAGCGTCGCGCCGCCGTTGAGGCGAGGCTCTCATTCGAACGCTGGGAACCGAGCGAGGACGATATCTGGGAGGCTGGCGACGATGACCTGGCCAGCCAGGTATTAAAGGCCAACCACGACGTTGACCCCGCGGGCCCCGTCGCTGCCGACGACGAGCAAGTGGTGGTCGCCATCCTCGAGGCGCGCTCGATCGCCGGCGCCTTCCACCGCCTGGGCAGCCAGGCCCGCCCTGCCTTGGCCGGCAGGTGCGCAATGGTCGCCAAGGCCATGCTCGACGCCTTGGACAAGTGGTTTCCAATCGCCTGAGTTTGCCCGGCCACCTTGGCGCAATTGGCACTGGCGGGCCCGAGGCATAGAGTGACGCCATGAACGGCCACGTAGAGAAGCGTGTGAGCGAACGCACCGGGGCAGTCACCTGGTGCGTTCGCCTCTTCGTCGACAAGGCCCATGGCGGGCCGAAACGCAAGGCCATCGGCAGTTACCCTCTCAAGCGCGAGGCCGAGGCGGCCCTGGCCGCAGCCCTCGCCCGCTATCACGCCGGCACCTACCGCGAGACCTCGACGATGACGGTCGCCGAACTCTGCGAGCGCTGGCTTCGTGATGGCGCGGCACCCAAGGCGCGACCGTCGACCATGCGCTATTACCGCATGGCGGTCGATCTGCACATCGTGCCCGATCTCGGCGACATGCTGGCAGAGATGCTCACGCCGGCGGACGTCGCCGCCTGGCAGGCGATGCTGGCCCGCTCTGGACGCACTGACGGTAGGGGCGGCCTGTCGCCCAAGAGCGTGCGCTGGTGCCGCGGTGCGCTGCACAACGCCTACACCTGGGCGGTCAAGCTGGGAGAGCTGCGTACCAATCCGGTGGCTACCTGCGACCCGCCGCCGCTTGCCGACCGCGACCTTGAGCCGCCGAGCGCCGCCGAGCTGATCGCCTTCCTCGATGCCATTCGCGACACGCGCTATCACCTGCCCGTGTTGATCGCCGTCGCCACCGGCATGCGCCGCGGCGAAGTGCTCGGGCTCGACTGGCAGCATGTCGACCTCGAGCGCGGCGTCGTGCATGTGCGTCAGCAGAAGACGCAAGCCGGCAGAGCTGTGGCGATCGCATCGTTGAAGACCAGGCGCAGCCGCCGCGACCTGCCCTTACCCGAGTGGGCGATCGAGGAACTGCGCGCCGCGCGATCGACGGCTCAGCACACGAGCGCCGTGGCCGGCGTCCCGTGGTCTGAGCGGTCGCTCGTCTGCGGCGACGCCGCGCCCAACAACATCTCGACCGGTCTGCAGCGACTCGCCAAAAGCCGCCACCTGCCGCCATTGCACATGCACCTGCTCCGTCACGCCAAGGCCACCCGCATGCTGCGGCAGGGAGACAACCCAGGCGTCGTCCAGCACCAACTTGGGCACTCCAGTCTCGTCACCACGGTGGGCACCTACGGGCACGTCTCCAATGACGACCTGCGCGCCGCTAACGAGCGCGACGGGGACGCATTTTCGGCCATTGGACACCAAACGGACACAAAATCCGGCGACGTCATCAGCTTGAAGGGCCGCCGTCCGCGTAAAACTCCTGCATAGGGCACTGGCGAGCAGGGAAGCCGCGACAAACGCGTGTTGGCCCCTCGCCAGCTCGCGCTGCAATAGGGGAAACCGGCGTTGTTGTCGTACCACCAGCCGGCATTAAAGCCGCTGCTGCGACTGCCGAGCATCGGGTAGCCACCGCCGAGAAACATGCACTGTGAGGTGAAGTTGGCACAGTCGCCGCCGTCGGGGGTGAAGTTGTGGTAGTTGGGGTTGTAGTTCGTGCTGCCGGAGACCGACGACGTATGCGCATCGGCGTACTTTGCCGCCCCGCTGCGATTGTACGTGATGGTCGCGATGTAGCTGGGAGTGATGGTGCCGGCGGGAGCCGCAGTCAGAACCGGGGCAGACGCAAGCTTCGGGGCAGATGTCAGGGCCGGGGCAGCGGTGGCAGTGACCGACTCAGAAGCAAGCGGTATGGGCTGCAGGAACTGGCGCAGGCTCTCAGCCTGCTGCGCCTCTTCGAGCTTCTGGGCAGCTTGCTGCACGAGGGTCGGAGCCGCATCGGCAGCGACCAGCTCACCTGGGGTAAGCACACTGAGGTACTCATCACGGTCGACCAGCCAGCCGCTGCGCGTGAGAACCAGAATCAGGTCATGATCGGTTGTGTCTTCCGAGGTACGCGACATGCCATCGGCATCGCGCCAGTGGATGGCGACAGCAGCAGTCACCTTGACTGTCGCTTGCGCACCGCTCGCTGAGAGTTGCAGCGCACCTGGACTGACGCTACAGTCAACCGACAGCGGTTTGATGCCCCACGACTTCCAGTTGAGGCGAGCGCCGGCAGCAACCAGGCGCTCGACGGGCCAGGCGGCTGAGCCTGGCGCCATATAGCGCGCCAGCGCGGCCGTCTGCGCGCCGGGCAGAACCTGCTCTGCCCGCGCCTGCAGATACGATGCGACCGCGGCGGCGGCGGCGGAAATTGCCGTACGTTGATCGTTCGCCGCCGTTGAAACGGCTTGGCCGCCGGCAGCTTGACCGCCGGCGATGCGTGAGGCTGGACCGTTGCCCGCAGCCGGCGTAGTGCGGCCGCCGGCGACAGCCGGCGAGGCCCCCAGCACTACAAGGGCGACGAGCGTCATGAGCCCGGCAATCGGGAGGAGCAGTCGCGAGGCTGCCCTGACGGGAAGCAGTGTTCGTGATCGTGCGTTCATGCGTGGGAGTCCTTTCACGGTTTGAACGCCTGTTACTCAGACAGGCCTGGACGACCCCCGTCCCCCAGAACGTCTGTATGTGCCTCAACCCGTGCCCTGACGATGCTGCCTCGCCAAACCCTCCTTTCACTCGTCAGCGCGTGCAAGCATGACCCGGCCCGCGCGCCGTGCCAATACCCCCCAGGGATTACATTCTCAGAGTAGCTTGGACCTCTACTCCTCAGCGATTATCGACGTCGATTGGAGCGCCATGCGCGGCGCAGATGACGAGGGCCGCGCCGTGTACGCCGCTGTGGCTAGCGGTCGAGTTCGTTCGCGAGCTGCTCGATGAACAGGCCCACGTCGGTGACGATGCCGACCGTCTGAAAGCTGCCGCGGTCGGCCAGCTTGGTGACCACGGCGGGATTGATATCAACGCAGACAGTGTGCACGCTGGCCGGCAGCAGGTTGCCCGTGGCGATGCTGTGCAGCATCGTCGAGAGCATCAGGCAGGCGCCGGCCTGTTGCGCGTAAACGCGCATCGCTCGCTGGGCGGCAAGAACATCGGTGATCACCTCGGGCATGGGCCCGTCGTCACGCAGTGAACCGGCAAGGATGAACGGTGTGCCAGTCTTGACGAGCGTATACATGAGACCGCTGGTGAGTACGCCCTGGTCGACCGCGGCGGCAATGCCGCCGCAGGCGCGAATCGTGTTGATGGCGCGCAGGTGGTGCTCGTGGCCGCCGGGCACGGGCGCGCCCTCGGTCATCGAAATGCCCAGAGAGGTGCCGTACAGCGCCGCCTCGATGTCGTGCGTAGCGACGGCGTTACCGCCGAAGATGACGCCGATGTAGCCGTTCTCGACCAGGCGAGCGAGTTCGCCCGCCGCGCCCGTATGTACAACGGCGGGTCCGACGACGGCGATTGTCAGCCTGCCCTCATCCTTGACGCGACGCAGCATGCGCGCCACCTCGCGCACGATCTGCGCCTTGGGCTTCTCGCTCGACACTGCCGAGGTCATGAACTCGAACGGCTGCTTCTCGCGCGGCCGTGCCAGCGGCAGTACGCGGATGCCCTTGTGGCCGACGACGTAGAGGTCGCCGGCAGCGACGTCGCTAAGCGGCACCGTCTCGACGGTGCCGCTCGCCTCGTCAACGCGAATGCCACAATCCATCTCCGGCCTGGCGACGCGCAGCCACTCGCCGCCACGGCGAATGAACGTCTCCAGGTTGGTCGTGCTATAGAACGCCGGCGGAAAGACGCCGTCGGCCGGCGCCGGCACAAGCTCAGCATTTTCCGGTGACACCGCCACAGCACCGTGCTCGGTGATCGCTTGCAGCAGTTCGTCGAGATGCTGGCGGTCGCGCCCGTACACACGCATGACGGCCGTTGAGGTGTCGTTCTGTGTGCGTCCAACGTCGAACTCGAGGACCTCGAACTCGCCCTCCAGATCCATGATGTTGTCCCAGACCTGAGGCAGCATGAGCGAGTCGATCAGATGGCCCTGCACTCGTACGTCTTCGTAGGGTCTGCCGATCAGCGCGTCGCCTTTGTCGGGTTCATCGACCATGGCGTCAGTCTACCTCCTTCGCCGATGCGCCCCGCACCGGGTTCTCGTCAACCAGCTTCGCATCAGTCTGGCTCACGGGCACTTCGCCCTTTTCTAGCGCGGCCTGCGGCGCGGCGCCCTCTGCTGCCGCCACGGTTTTCGGCGCTTCATCCACCTGCGCCGCCGCTGCCGCCTTCCGCCTGGCGCCCCTCGACGCGGTTGGCACCTCGACGATGAAGACGCCGATCAGCATGAGCGAACCGCCGACGAGCAGGCGCCAGGTCACCGCGTTCATGCCCGCCACGACGCCGGCAATGGCCGCGAAAACGCTTTCGAAGCCGAGCAGGATCGCCGCGTGCGTCGAACTGGTGTAGCGCTGCGCCCAGCTCTGGATGAAGAACGCGTAAATAGTGCCGCTGAGCGCGGTCCAGACAACGATCGCCCACACCTGCCAGGGCAGGTTCAGCGTCAGGTGGGCGGCAAACGGCGTAATGATCACCAGCGCCACGGTCGACACCGCCATCTGCGTGATCGCCAGCGTCATCGGCTGCACCTTGGGCGCAAAGAAACCGGTGACCATGATGTGCACAGCATAGAAGAAGGTGCCCAGCAGCGTAATGCTGTCGCCCCAGCCGAGGGTGAAATTGCCGCGCAAAGAGAGTGCCGCCAAGCCAGCGGTGGCGACGAGGGCGCCGACCATCGGCCAGCGGCCCGGGAAGCGCCGGGCCACGGCCCAGTACAAGAAAGGGACCATGGCGACGCTCATGCCGGTGATGAAACCGGAGACACCGGGTGACGTGCGCTGCAGGCCGACCGTCTGCAAGATCAGGGCCGTCAGGTAGAACGCCGCCAGTAGACCGCCCCTGCTCCAGTCACGCCACGTCGCTTGCCGCCAGCTCTGCGGCATCGCCACAGCAAGAATGCCGGTGGCAACCACATAGCGCAGCAGCAAGTAGAGCATGGTGCCGGCGACAATGCTCTGTGCCGTCGGGCTCACGGCATCGGTCGTGCGCTTCACGACCGACTTGATGAAGACGAAGTTACTGCCCCAGAAGATCGCCACGCTGAAGAGCAGCAGGTCGGCGACGAGCGCCTTGCGGCGTGAGCTATGCGTCAGCGTCCCGGGCAGCGCCATTCAGGCCGTGAAGCCGCCGTCGACCGACCAGCTGCAGCCGGTAACAAAGCTGGCTTCGTCGCTGGCCAGAAAAGCGACCACGCCGGCGACTTCGTCGGGCTCGCCAACGCGTCCCAGCGGGTAACCGTCGGCCTGCGTCAAGGCGTACGCCTGCGGGTCGGGCGCCGCGGCAATCGCCTTATCGAGCATGGGCGTCGCGATGATGCCCGGCGAGACGCAGACCAGACGAACGCCGTCCGGCCCGTGGTCAATGGCCAGCGATCGGGTGGCGTTGATGACGGCGGCTTTGGCGGCGGCGTATACCGCCGCCCCCGGCTCGCCGTGCAGACCCGAGTCGCTGGCGATGTTGATGATCACACCCTGTTGGCGAGGCACCATGTGCTGCAGGGCATACTTCATGCAGAAAAAGGTACCCTTGAGGCAGGTGTCAAGACAGACGTCGTAGTCGCTCTCGGTCGTCGCCAGGATCGATTTCTCGAGCCACACGCCGGCACTGTTGACGAGGATGTCGAGGGTGCCAAAGCGTTCGACGGTGGCGTCAATCAGCCGCTCGCAGTCGTTGACCCGACGCACGTCGCCGCTGACGCAGGCAACCCGGTCGGCGTCTGGGCCGGCGAACGGCACGACACCAGCCGCCGCCGCCCCGGCAAGTGCCGCCGCGGCGACCTCTTTGGTCCGCTCCTGGTGGCGTCCGGCGACCATCACCTTGCAGCCCTCGGCCACCAGTCGCTTCACACACGCCTCACCGATGCCCGAAGAACCGCCCGTCACCAGAGCAACCTTGCCTGTCAGACCGACCACCGTGACCTCCCCGCCCCGTCGATACGGCGCCTGCGGCGCCTCTCCAAGTCTACGCCCGCGCATCGTGCCGGTGCACCCGAGAGAGCCTTGGAGAATCACGCAGCGATTCGCCCGCTGCGCGCCCGGAGCGACGAGACGCGCCCAGGCTGGCGCAGCGGAGCGTGGCGGACACCCCTGCGGCGCGCCTATGGTGCCCTACGGGCGGGCGCCACGCCCGGCAATGAGCGGCTGCGCCAGCCGCTCCCAGAGCTTAATGGCACTCTTGACGTCGGTGCCGTCGGGGTCAAGGCCGTGCTGAATGGCCAGTCCGTCGACGATGGCGATCATGAGGACGGCGAAGGGACGCAGGTCGGCCCTCTCATCGTCGTCGCCGGCATCCAGGCAGCGCCGCACGGTAGCGCGATAGCCGTCGTAGAGAGCGGCAACGCGGTCGCGCAGATCGGCGTCGCGCAGCGCCTGGGGCAGCACCTCAAAGAACGCCTGAAACGCTTCTGCGTCGGCGACGATGCGCGACTCACCGTCGATGAGGGCCTGCACACGCTGCTCCTGAGTCGGCAGGCTGGTCGTCTCCTCGATGAGGGCACGGTTGGCGTCATGGGCAAGCGAATCAACCAGCGCCGTCACCAGTCCATCTTTGTTGCCAAAGTGATAGCCGATGCTCGCTTTGGCTTCGCCGGCCTCCTCGGCAATGGCCGACAGCCTGAGGGCCGCAAAGCCGCCGCTGACGAGAAGTCGGCGGGCGGCGGCGAGCAGCCGCTGCGCCGTCGGCGACAGAGCATCCATGGGGTCTTCAAGAAGGAGCGGGTCGGGCAGGCCGCGGCCACGAGCCATGCTTCGCCGCTTCTGCTCACGTGCATTCACAGTTACCTGCTTCGTCGGTCATATCTGCCGTCGTCTGGTTGACTCTGCTTGTCAGTTTATGCAGCAGTTGCTATTGTACATTTGTCCGTCCGGACGAACAAGCATTCGACTGGCAGGAGGCCATCGTATGGACACTACACTCCCAGCTTTGCGCAAGCTCCGCGGCCGGCACTTCCTCACCGACCTCGACTACACGCGCGAGGAGCTTGAGGACCTGCTCAAGCTGACCGTTCATCTCAAAGCCCTGCGCACCAAACGCCCACTCACACCCTTCCTACCCGGCCAGCACCTGGCAATGATCTATGAAGCCGCCTCCACGCGCACGCGCGTCAGCTTCGAGAACGGCTTCGCCGAACTCGGCGGCACAGCCGTCTATCTGCGCCCGGGCGAGATTCACCTGCCCGGGCGTGAGAGCATCGCCGACACGGCGCGCACGCTCTCGCAGTACAACTCGGCAATTCAGATTCGCTCACAGGCCGACGAGACCGTCAACGAACTGGCCAGGTACGCCAGCGTGCCGGTCATCAACGGCATGGACCACGATCGTCACCCCTGCCAGTCGATGAGCGACGCGTTCACGATCCTGGAACATGCCGGCACGCTGGCCGGCGTCACGTTCGCCTACGTCGGTGACGCCGCTCATCCCTGCAACTCCCTCTCGACAACGCTCACCAAACTCGGCCTCAACGTGCGTATCGGCAATGCTCCCGGCTACGAGATCGCCGCCGAGATCGCCGCCAATGCTACCCGCTTTGCCGCCGAGAGTGGCGGCTCCTTCCTGCTTACCAACGATCCGATCGAGGCGATCGCCGGCGCCGACTTCATCTACACCGATTGCTGGTGGTGGACCGGCCAGGAGGACGAGTACAAGGATCGCGTCGCCGCCTTCAAACCGTTTCAGGTCAACCGCGAGTTGTGGAGCCACACCAAGCCGGGCGCCAGGTTCATGCACTGCCTGCCGGCGATGCGCGGCGAAGAGGTCACCGATGAGATCGCCGACAGCGCAGCGTCGATCATCTTCCCGCAGGCGCAGAACCGCCTGCACTTCCAGAAAGCCCTGATGCTGGCGCTCATCGGCATCGACGAGCTGCCGGCCGATCCCGCCCTGCACGACATCGGCCGCGCGCTCCTGGCGTAGAAGGACACTAGTGCACGAGCTTCAGACACCAGGGCAAGAACCTTGGCGTGTCCACCTCTCTGTGGATGAACTAGCGAAGGAAAGGGAGCCAAACAATGTCAACTGAGATCAGCAGCGCACCAGCGGGGGGCACGCTCGCCGACCAGCCCAAAGTCTTCGGACTGTTCAGCATGATCCTCTTCTCGGTGTCGGCGATCCTCGTCGCCGACACCGTCGCCACCTCGGCCGCCATTGGCGTCCAGGGGCTCACCTACTGGGTCCTGCTGGCGATTCTCTTCTTCATCCCTTATGGGTTCGTCACCGCCGAGCTCGGCAGCGCCTGGCCAGACGAAGGCGGAATCTACGTGTGGGTGCGCGAGGCATTCGGACCGTTCTGGGGCACGATGACCGCCTGGCTGTACTGGGTGAACGTCGCCTACTGGGCGCCCAGTGTGTTCGTCCTCTTCGCCGGCACCCTGGCAACCGTCTTCTGGGGCAGCATGAGCAAGACGTGGGAAGAGATCATCGTCCTCATCCTCATCTGGGTGATGGTCGGCATCGGCGTGCTGCCTCTGTGGCTGAGCAAGTGGGTGCCCAACCTGAGCGCCGCTCTGAAGATGATCGTGCTCGTCATTCTCGGCGTCGTCGGGGCTGCGTTTGCCATCAAGAACGGCACCGCTAACTCATTCGCCTTCAAGCAGTGGCTGCCCTCGTGGGGATCAAACTACGCTTTCCTGCCGATCATCATCTATAGCTTCATGGGCTTTGAGCTGATCAGCTCCGCCGGCGGCGCGATCCGTAATCCCAAGCGCGACGTGCCCAAGATGATCATTCTCGCCGGCGTCGTGATCGTCGCTGTCTACATGCTGGCCACCTTCGGCATCCTCAGTTCGCTCAAGCTCGCCAACCTCAACATCGTCACCGGCATTGCCGACGCTCTGAAGCTCTCGTTCGACAGCGTGCTGCGAGGCTACCACTGGCTGTACAACGTCATCATCGTCGGCCTGCTGTTCACCTTCATGGGCAACATGGTCACCTGGTCGATCGGTTCGAACCACAGCATGAGCGCCACCGGCCTCGACAAGACTGCCCCCGGTGTCTTCGGCCACGTGAATCGCCGCTTTCAGACGCCCGACTACGCCTTCATTCTCATGGGCGTCATCGCCAGCGCCGTGACAATCGTCAACTACGCTTTCTTCGGCAGCGACCAGAACGTCTTCTGGACGATCTTTGCCCTCTCGTCGATCGTCTTGCTTCTGCCCTACCTGCTCATGTTCCCAGCGCTTCTCGTGCTCCGCAAGACACAGCCCGGCAAACATCGTCCGTACGTGGTGCCGGGTGGCAAAGTTGGCGCCTGGGTGTGCACCATCCTCGCCGAGGTCGGCATCCTGTTCACCATCGTCCTCTTCTTTCAGCAGGTTCCCTCAGGCACACCGCGGGCGACCTACTGGGGCATCACCGGCGTGGGGACGGCCATCTCCGTCCTCGTCGGCTGGTGGCTCTATCACCATGCCAATCGCCACCAGCAACCCGAAACACCGGTAGCAGCCCACGCAGCCAAGGCAAACGAAGCACATGCCGCCGAGGCTGAGGGATGACCATGGCCGACGCGCCCACGCCCGCGGGCACGCCCACGCCCACCGGCAAGACCGTCGTTGTCGCCCTCGGCGGCAACGCCATCCTGCAACCGGGCCAGGTCGGCACCTTCGAAGAGCAGCTGATCAACGTCGATGGTGCCATGCGCCGCATCGCCACCTTGGTCGAGGCCGGCT
>JBKQWK010000042.1:0-11531 GCA_052139595.1 Thermoleophilia bacterium
CCGGGCGAGGCTACCAGCGGCGACGTAGGAACCGCACTCAGCGAGGGGGCCGGCGACAACCTGATCACTCGTGCTCGGCGACGGTGCCGACGGCGACATCACGACGCAGATGGCGGCCCTTCGAGTCGCCGTGAAAACTGCACGACATCTTCGCCCATGCCGTGGAAATCGCGCGTCACAGTGATGTCGCCCACGCTTTCGTCACCGCCTGCACAGACAAATCCGAGGCGCCGGTGAAAGGCAATCGACTGAGGGTTGAAGACGCCGGTCTCGGCCGTGACGACCGTTCTACCGCGCTGCCTCGCCAGCACGAAAAAGTGCTCGTACAGCTGCCTCCCAAGTCCTCGGCGACGATACTCCGGATGAACACCTATAAAGTGGACGTAAGCCTCATCCGGGTGCGTCTGCGAGAGCAGACCAACGAGAAACGCCACCAGCTCATCTCGGTCTTCGACCACCAGGCACGTGTCACCAACATGTTCGAGCAAGAGCGGATGCACGAAATGGCGCAGGTGGCGCGCCCACCAGGTGTCGATCGCGGCCGCGATGGCAGCCGCATCGGCCGCCGTGGCCGATCGCCAGACTAAGCCTGCGGGAGCGGCTTCGCTCGCCCGCCGGTCCCCGTCAATCTCGCCTCCCGAAGACACGTTGTGCACGTCAGGGCTGCGTCGCCGTTGTTACGCTCCACTGACCGCTCTGTGGCCCCGCCCCACTGTCGGCCGTAAATTGCAGCATGCGCACGCTTTGCTGCTTGGTGAGGGCGAAGTAAACCCAGCCGCTGCTCGCCTCGCCGGGATTGATGACCACTGAGTCCAGCAGCCCCGACAGTCGCTGCCCATTGGCGCCGATGACGGGAAACTTGGCCTCGTGACTCACGTTGTTGTTGTCGATGAGCACACAGCACGCCGGTATTGAATCGCTGTAGACACCGTTGCCGACGTTCTTGACTACCACAAAGACACCATAAAGGGCCGGCTGTGCCTGCCCGCCATCGGCGCTCTCGGCGGGCAGACGCTTGGCCTGCAGCGGCAACATGGTGACTTGTAGAGTTGTTTCGTTCGTGGCAATCGTCAACGTGTGCGCCGAGGCGCTGGCGACTCCCGATGGCGGGGCATCGTTCGTAGTCGGCGAGGAACTCGACTGTGCTGGGCTGCTCTTGTCAGAGGTCGGCTGAGCGGCGCCTTGGGCGGCGCTCCCGCAAGCAACGACGTGCAGCGCCGCGGCGCCGGCCACAGCCACGATGACGAGCGCCCGTACCACTCTGTTTCTAGCCGTGCGGCGAGCGCAAGCGATGGCGCCAACTTCATGAGATCTGAAGTGCTGCGGTTTATCCATATCTCACCTGACCTCCCGTTGACCAACAGTGTCGGGTACGGCACGGCTAGATGTAAAGCATCTACGATGCGGCGCCCGGCTGGCCTTCGTACACCGGCGCCGGGCCGACCGCGGAACCGCGAGCGTAAGCTCGCGACGCACCTTATCGAGGACCGACGTGGCGAGCAAGAGCACACCGGTAGCTGACTGGCGCGACGACATGCCCTTGAAACGCGCGCCGTACCCCCGTTGCAGTCGTTCGTTGGCGATCACCAATCCAATTGGCGTTAAAGATTGATTTTGTGGTACGCTCGCCGCATCCGCTTTTCTCGGCGCCGGCGGGTTTTCGAACCGGCGCTGCCGGCCTTCTGACGTAGCCAAGGACAGATGAACAAGCGCGACGAACACATCCGAACCATCGTCGATGATCTGCGAACCGTCTACGCCAACCTGCATCGCCTGAGTGTGCCAGCGTGGCAGCAACTTGATTTGACCATGGCGCAGTTCAAGGCCCTGGTTGCGATCGAGCGCAGCAAGGCTACCTCGGTCTGCATGCTCGGCCGCGAGCTATCGATCGGTGAGTCGGCAACCAGCCTTCTCGTCGACAAACTTGTGCGCCGTGGCTACGTGGAGCGCACGACCGACCCGGACGATCGCCGGCGCGTTCTCTTGGCCGCTACCGTGCGCGGTCAGGAACTCTTGCATGAGCTTCGCCACGGTCACCATCAGAGTCTGATGGAGTGGCTGACAGCGCTCACTGATGAAGATCTCGATGTGCTGTCCCGCGGGCTGCGCACTCTCCGCCAGACCTCAAACTCCAGCATCCCCCCCGCCTCGTCCGCACAGTGCCAGATCCACGGAGGAGACAGCCCCACGAAAGCCCGGCCGGAGACGACGCCGCGCGCGAAAGCGAGAGCGCAAGCGGTGGCGACAGCGCAGACGAAGGCGATGGCCGACGGCGAAACAGCGCCTGAAGGTGAGATGGTAGGCCGGTGATCACGACCATCAGCCCGCGGGCGGCGACACGACGACTCGCCGCCATCTACAATCCGGCCTCTGGCGGCGGTCACTACCGCCGCCATGTGCCGTTCATCGTCGAGTCGCTTGAGGCTCTCGGGTTCGCGGTCGAGAGACGGCCCACTGAGCGCCCCCAGCACGCCAGCGAGCTTGCCGCGCGCGCCGTCGCCGACGGCGTTGATGTCATCTGCGCCATCGGCGGCGACGGCACCGTCAATGAAGTGATTAACGGCATGGCCGGTAGCGGCGTGCCGTTGGCCGTTATTCCCACCGGCAGTGTCAACGTTCTCGCGATCGAACTGGGTATTCCGCTCGACCCACTCGACGCTTGTCGTCTGGTCGCACAAAACCACGTGATCACCGTTGACCTTGGCCTGGCCGGCGACCGCTACTTCGTCCTTATGGCCGGTGCCGGCATTGACGCAGCCGTCGTGTCGTCACTTAATCCAATCCTCAAGAGGGCCCTGAAAGAGGCAGCTTTTGTCATTCAGGGATTTGCCAAATACCTCACCGCCGACTCGCCGCTCATCCGCGTCGAGACCGACGAAGAATGCGTCGAAGGCTACTTCGTCGTGCTCGGCAACGCCTCGAACTACGGCGGCAGCTTCGGAGTCACGCCGCTGGCCGACATGCGCGACGGTTTGCTTGACGTCTCTGTGCTCACCGACAAGTCGTTCTTCGAGTTCGCCGGTTACTGGCTGGCGGCACTGCTGAGCAACCCGATGCAGCATTCGAAGGT
The DNA here is from genome assembly GCA_052139595.1 of Thermoleophilia bacterium. GTDB lineage: Bacteria > Actinomycetota > Thermoleophilia > UBA2241 > UBA2241 > JBKQWK01. Next base: position 3,071 of record JBKQWK010000042.1, read on the forward strand.
GCGCTACTTTCGCACTCGCGCGGCGCGACTTTCGCTGGCGCCCGGCGAAACCGGCGAGGTCCTTGTGCAGACCGACGGCGAGCCGGCCGGCCGTCTGCCGATCGATTGCCGCATCGTTCCCGGTGCTCTGAGCATCATCACTCCCTGAGCTATTTTCGGAGATGGACGTCGCACCCGCCAACGAGGCACGCATGATGCAGCATCGCCAGACAGACAGCGAGCCTTCGCGCGCGATGCACGACGACCACTACAAGTGGGTCGCCCTCTCCAACACCACCCTCGGCACGATGATGGCGACGATCGACACCTCGATCATGCTGATCGCCCTGCCGGACGTCTTTCGCGGCATCCACCTCAACCCGTTCGCGGCCGGCAACAGCTTCTATTTGCTCTGGATGATCCTCAGCTTTCAGGTCGTGACGGCGGTACTGGTCTTAAGTTTTGGCCGCCTGGGCGACATTTTCGGCCGAGTGCGCATGTACAACCTCGGCTTTGCCGTCTACACAACCTTTTCACTGCTGCTCACCGTCACCTGGATGACGGGCACGCGCGGCGCTCTGTGGCTTGTCATCATGCGCGTCTTTCAGGGCGTTGGAGCGTCGTTTCTACTCGCCAACTCGGCCGCTATCCTCACCGACGCCTTCCCCAAGCATCAGCGCGGTATGGCCCTGGGCATGAACCAGGCCGCCGGCATCGGCGGCATGTTCATCGGCCTGGTACTGGGCGGCATTCTCGGGCCATTCGACTGGCGCCTGATCTTTCTCATCTCGGTGCCGATTGGCCTCTTTGGCACGGTCTGGGCCTACCTCAAACTCGAGGAGCGCGGCCTGCGCCGCCGCGCCCGCGTCGATTGGGCCGGCAACGTCACCTTCGCTTTGGGCCTTATCGCCATCATGGTTGGCATCACGTACGGCATCGAGCCCTACGGCGGCCATTCGATGGGCTGGATGAGCCCCGCCGTCATCGCCGAACTCGCCGGCGGTGTCGTCCTGCTGGCTGTCTTCGCGTTCATTGAGACGAAAGTGGCCGAGCCCATGTTTCGCCTGCCGCTGTTTCGCGTGCGCGCCTTCACCGCCGGGGTTCTCTCCAGCTTTCTGGCGGCCATGGGGCGCGGAGGCCTCATGTTCATCCTCATCATCTGGCTGCAGGGTATCTGGCTGCCACTGCACGGTTACAGCTTCGAACGCACGCCGCTGTGGGCCGGCATCTACATGCTTCCTCTGACGATCGGGATTCTCGTCGCCGGCCCGCTTTCCGGCGTGCTCTCTGATCGCTTTGGCGCCCGACCGTTCGCGACCGGCGGAATGCTCACTGCCGCCATCTCGTTTGTGCTCCTCGAAATCCTGCCGATCAACTTTCCCTACTGGGCGTTCGCTTTGGTACTTCTTCTCAACGGCCTTGCCATGGGCGCGTTCTCGGCGCCGAACCGGGCGGGGGTCATGAACAGTTTGCCGCAAGAGCACCGCGGTGCCGGTTCAGGCATGAACATCACCTTTCAGAACTCGGCTCAGGTGCTCTCGATCGGCGTCTTTTTCAGTCTCATGATCATCGGCCTGGCGGCAACTCTGCCGACCGACCTTGCCCACGGCCTGCTTAAGCACGGCGTGTCGGCAGCGGCAGCCGGCCAGGCGGCTCACTTGCCGCCGGTCTCGACCCTGTTCGCCGCCTTTTTGGGCTACAACCCGATGCAGCATCTGCTCGGTCCGTCGGTACTGGCGCACGTATCGTCCGCCCAGGCGGCGCAGCTGACTGGGCGCAGCTTCTTTCCCCAGCTGATCAAGCGGCCGTTTTCGTCCGGCCTGCATGCGGCCTTCGACTTCGCCATCGCCGCCTGCCTGGTGGCCGCCGCCGCCTCCTGGACGCGCGGCACCGTCAGTGAGCCTGTGGCTACTGCCCGCCGTTTGTCAGAAAGGCGATAACCAGGTACACCGCCGTGATCACGGCCAGCTCTATCTCGAAGCGGACGAGGTGGTGCGCCTTGACCCCCGCCGTCACGACAACGACCACGGCAACGTAGCCACCCGTCACCGCCCAGCCCTGCCAGCTGACGGGCCGCAGGCCCCAGCCAATCCGCTTGCGGCCAAACCACGCTGAACGCTTCATCAGCTCTTCCTCCGGCCCGGCCGTCCGCTAGCGCAGGCCCGAGCGCCGCTCACATCATCGACGGTCGCCGTATTCACGCCGGTCAGTCTCCGCAGACGAGGTCGGCTTGCTCCAGGACGAGCTGCGTCGTCCGCTCCTGTTTGTCGCCCCCGCACTCCGCTCAGAAGACGCACACCAGCGTACCGATCGGGTCGTAGCGAAACACCACCGCGGCGGCGGCATACGGCAGCTCGACACAACCAAGACTCTGCGGATAGCCATACGCCGGGCGCAAGAAGCCGTGCACGGCATCGCCGCCGTTGAAATAGGCCACATAAGGCACGCCGGGATCGTCGTACTGGGCGCCGTTCGGCAGCCTACCGCTCATGGTCACCGAGCGGAAACGCGCATAGACGGGAAACATGCCCCGAGCGGTCGGTGCCGCCGCGATGCCGGTATTGACGCGCGTGCGGTAAATGATGCGCCCGTCCTGCCACAGCGAAAGTGACTCCGGCATGGCCATCGACACCTCGACAAAGTTGTAGGTGTGCCGACTCAGCTGATGGCGAGCGGTAGCCGCCAGTAACGCTGTCCATACCTGGCGACCAAGGACGCCATCGGCAGCTAGATGGTGGTCAGCCTCAAAAGTCATCACGGCTCCCTTGACGAGGACCGTATTCCTGCCCGGCTTCCACTGCGCCGCGAGCAGCCGCGGGATGTGACGATAGCGCCACACCAACGAGATGTGCAGTGGTTGCAAGGAGATCAGATCGGTGTTCGCCGGCTCGCGCACAAAATGCTGAAGACGCAGCGGCAGATAACCCAGCTCGGCGAGGAGCTGCTGGGCCCGCAACAGCGACACCGGCCCGCCGACGGAGAACGAGGCCACGTACTTGGCGACGATCGTGCCTCCGTCGGCAGCGCGCACGCCGTCGGTGCCGGCACCGACGGTTACATGCACAGTGGTGTAGACGGGAAGATGACCGCTCGGGCGAAAGACCAGCACCGATGAGTCGACGATCTTCCAGCTGCCGGGTACCGCAGGCGTGAGCGTCGGCAGGTGCGTGCCCTTCGCCAGCGCGGCAGAGAAGCGAATCGTGATTGTACTGGTGGGAGAAACAGTTCTTACACCGGGGTGCGGCACCATCGCGATCACCCGCAGATGCGGCGCTGGAGGAGCAGGCGTTGACGATGGCGTCGGGGTCGGCGTCGCCGACGGCGTCGCCGTCGGTGTTGACGATGCTGACGGAGTTGGCGTTGACGTCGGCGTTGACGACACGGTCGGAGTTGGCATCGGCGTCGCGGTAAGCCTTGACGGTGGCGATGTGCTCGGCGACGAAGTCGAACTCGGCGACGTCACCTCCGCGGTAAGCGTCGCCGTCGTCGGCCGTGCCGCTTGCGAGTCACGCGCAAATGCATTCGCCAAAGCGGTGCCGGCGAAGATAACGGACACCAGCGCGAGACTGGCCACGGTCGTGCACAGCAGTATCCGCCGGCCGCTTCTCCGCCGGGCGGCGGCCTTCTCAAGACCGCCCTTCTTGCTTTCAGTCTTGCTGGCGCCGCGCTTCTTCATCCCGTATGTCCCTCTCTTGCCGCCCATCGACAGAGTCCTTCGACATAGAGTAGCGAGCGAAGATCACTGGCGCTCGGCTTCTCGTTTCTCGTCGCCAGGTTAATCGTAAATGACTTGCCAACAAACGGCGACTTTCGTTCACCCACTCACACGGCACTACGCCCATCGTTAGGGAAGCTCCGGCACTGAGCCGGGACCGATACGCTCTGCACCATCCTCATCCCACGCAGCTCGCTCGCCGACAGCGCTTACACGACTGGGGGCATCCGTGGCGTGGTTGTCGGCGACATCGGGCGCGCGATCGTCGACGGTATCGCTCAGCCCGCTGTCGGCGCCATTGAGAGCCACGAGCTGGCGGTGGATCTGCTCAAGGAGATCCGTATTCTGTTTGACCCGCAGCGTCAGCTCCGTATTCTCCTTGAGAAGATCCTTCAGATCGTCGGTATTCTTCTCGGTGTGAATGGCAATCTCGGACGAAACCGCATCGGCCCGCTTGGCTGCAATCAGGAGAGCAGCTGCCTGCACGCCGGCCAGCATCGAGAGAAAGAGGTTGAGCAGGATGTAGGGATAAGGATCGAAGGCCTTGTGATGGAGGACGTGCTGCAGCAGCAAGGTGTTGGTCACAGCCCAGATGATCATGACGGCAAAGAAGCCAAAAACGAACGGCCACGAACCCATCACGTTGCGCATACGATCGGCCGCTCGCTCACCCAGGGTGAGCTGGTCGCCGGACCGCACACCAGGGTGCCTGTGCCATTGAGTCTGCCAGCCCGGTCTCGCCACGGCGCTGATTCTCGCGCAGATCAGCGCCGTGGGTCAAGCAGGCACGTCAACGCCGTGGGGGCGACGGTTCCGCTTGACGGGACATCGTGTCTGCACGGCGGCAACTCGCCTCAGCCGGCAGAAACTCGTGTCTGCTGAGCGAAACCTGTCCGGCCCAGCGAAAATCCGAAAACCGATTCTGGCGTTATCATTCAAGGCAGACCATCGGCGACTCACCGTGGTCGGCGAAAACTCGGAGGACGCGATGGATATTGAGGGAGCTGTCTGCATCGTTACTGGTGCATCCGCGGGCATAGGCGCAGCGACGGCCCGCCAGCTGAGCGAGATGGGCGCGCGGGTCGTCCTCGCGGCCCGGCGAGCCGAGCGTCTGGCGACACTCGCCGCCGAGCTGCCAGGCTCGCTCGCCGTACCCACCGACGTGACCGTGCCGGAACAGGTCGAGCGACTGGTCGAACAGACCGTCGCTGCTTACGGCCGGGTCGACGTGCTCGTCAACAACGCCGGCCAGGGCCTCCACGTGCCCCTCGTCGAGCTGAACCCCGCCGACCTGCGGGCCATCTTCGAACTCAACGTGATCGCACCTCTGGTCTGCATGCAGGCCGTACTCCCGGCCATGCGGCAGCGAGCACAGGGCGCCATCATCAACGTCAGTTCGGCGACCTCGTTGCGCGTCTTCACCGGCCTCAGTGGCTACGCGGCCAGCAAAGCGGCGCTCAACATGCTTTCCCAAGTCGGCAGAATCGAACTGGCTGCCGCCGGCGTAGCGGTCTCGGTGGTTTACCCGTCCATGACGGCTACCGAGTTTCACCAGCGGCTCCGCGCCGGCCACATGGCCAGCGTTGGGCGCACCATTCCGCCGGACCCGCCGGAACTGGTAGCCGCGGCCATTACCTTTGCCATCCGTAGCGGCGAAGCCCACATCCTGGTTGCCGACCCGCCGCGGCCAATCGTCCCCGGCGAGAGCGAGGGCTGGGGTTCCCTGCTCGCTCGGCAGGCGCCCCAGGCAGCGGCCCAGCCGCCTCGACCCGGCGCGCCAGCGCAGACTGACAGTCCGGCCGCCGCGCCAGCGCCTGCCGACAATCCGGCCGCAGCGCCAGCGAGCGCCAGCGCAGGCGGGCTGGCCGGCCGGCCGGCGGCAGGACCGGCCGACGACGACCGGCGCCGGCCATGATCCTTGTGACGGCGGCCAACGGTCGCACCGGTCGTAGCGTCATCCGCGCTCTGGCTCGCGACGGCCAGCGCGTCCGCGCGTTCGACCGTGCCGACGGCGTCGAACAGCTCCGCGACGAGGGCGCCGTCGAAGTGTTTGTCGGCGACATGCTCGAGCCGGCTGACCTACGACGAGCCCTTGTCGGAGTCCAAACGGTCATCCACATCGGCCCACCGATGCACCCCCGCGAGGCCGAGATGGGCCACGCGGTGGTGGCCGCGGCCCGCCAGGCTCAGGTTGAGCATTTCGTGCAGTTCTCCGTCACTCACCCTCAGCTCGAGCCACTTCTCAACCATCAGGCAAAGCTTGCCGTGGAACGTGTGGTGCTGCTCTCGCGCCTGCCGTTCACGATTCTCCAGCCGATGCACTACATGCAGAACATTGACATTGCTCGCGTAGTGCGCGAGGGAGTCCTGCGTCAGGCCTACTCGCTCGAGACGCGGCTGGCCCATGTCGACCTCGATGACGTCGCCGAAGTTGCCGCCAGGGTGGTACGTGAGGGCCGGCAACATCACTACGCCACCTACGAACTCTGCGCGGATGATTATCTCAATACACACGAGCTAGCGACAGCAATCGCTGCCGCGGCGAGTCGCCTGATTATTGCCGAACACGTGCCGCTCGCCGCCACTCGCCACGCCGACCAGCCGTCCGAGGGAGACGACTACCGCCTCGACGCCATGTTCCGCCTCTTCGACCATTACGGACGCTACGGCATCACCGGCAATGCCAACGTGCTCACGTGGCTCCTCGGCCGCCGGCCAACAAGCTTCGCCGAGTACGTCCGCCGCAGCCTGGGCGATATTCAGCCCGCTGGCTGACGAGCGTCGAGCCAACTCGAGAAGGCGCGGCGATAGATCGTATCTGATCCTCGGCAAAGCCTAGCTCGGCCATCACGCCGGCCAGATGGCTGATCGCGCCTGGTCCGTGCACCAGTCGCGTCGGCATCTCGACCTGCCGTACTGCCTCAATCTCGATCGTTTTCGACTTCCCCTGCCGCAGCCTGGCGAACGACGGCGCTGCCGGTCACCGCTGCCAGCAACCGGAGCAGCGCCGCGCTGCCAAACGGTGGTTTCTCCGTGAGCGAGAGCACCAGTTGCACGTCGCTGCGCCCGGAAGGGTCGCGAGCGACAAGTACCTCGGCGCCCGCAGTGGCGGCGAGCTGCTCGCCGCCGGTGCCGCCGAGATGCGGCGCCGCGTACCCGCCGCTTTTCCCCGCACCGCTGGCTACGCAGCTCACGCCGGCAAAGACCCGGCAAGCGATCGTGGCGGCCCTGCGTAGCACAACGTCGACACGATCGCCGGTCGCGATCCCGGTGATCTCGGCACTGAGCTGCTCGAGACGCTGGCGGAGAACGTCGCTCTCCCGCTCCGCCACGTGGGCGGCAGAGAACGCATCGGCATTGTGCAGCGCCACGGCCGCCTGGCCGGCGATCGCCCCGCAGATGCGCAGCTCCTGACGCGAGTAACGACGCTCGCGCAGATGATCGGCCAGCTCGAGCAAGCCAATTGCCCGGCCGCGATAGACGAGCGGCACCAGAAGCAGGCTCTTGTCGCCATCTTTCGCCAACTGGCGCAGTTCGCTCGGGTCGGCAGCAGAATCGCTCGCGTTTACCACCGCGGTAACCTGCTCCTCGAGAACGCGTCGAGTCAGCGGGAACTGTGCCAGGTGATAAGGCGCAAAGTCGGGCAGCCGTCGGCCACGATCATCGTATTCGGCCAGCGTCGTCACTGTCTCGGCACCGTCATCGAGGGCGGATAGAGCACAGAAATGACAGTCCATCAGACGAGTAAGACGGCGGGCGATCTCCTGCAGCAGATCGCCGAGTTCGAGCTGACTCACCAGAGCCAGGGACGTCTCAAGCAGCGTCTCCAGCTCACGCTCGCGCGCCCGGCGAGCGACCAGCTGGTTGCCGCCAGCGCCAATCTGCCGCGCCAGATCGTCGACGTCCTCCTGGCGAATGCGGCGGTGGCCGCCGGGCGTACGCGAGCACGGCAGGAGGCCGCTCGACGTCCAGCGCCGCACCGTCTGCGGCGCAACACCCAGGCGTAACGACGCCCGCTGCACATTCAGGAGCACCGTCTCACCACCCTCTTCTCTGTCAAAAAACGGCAAGTTTTCGTGCCGGCATCTGTCAAGTTTGCTGAAGATCTCATCCAGCAGACCTGCTTTTGCCATGGCACGATTATCGCCAACAGTAGCACGACGTTGTCGCGAGAGGAGTGACTGTAACCATGCGCATACTGCAGTTGGGAGTCGGTTCGGTCGGCGAGGTGATCGCGGACTGTCGCGCCCGAGCCAGGGTCTCCGCCACCCGGAATGTGGCGCCCGAACGGGTCAACCTGAGTGCGGATTTTTTGTGTTGACTTTCGCAAATGAGTTTCTACAGTGCGAGCCAAGCGAGATGAGGTGGGAACACCCCCTTCGCCAAAGTTTCGGCCGCGAACGGGATTCGGGGGAATCCCGGAAAGGGGGGTAACGATGAATCGCTTTCGTTCATCCCGTGTTTCTCGCGTCATGCATGGTCGGTCACTGCTGCTCATCGTCAGCATCGCCAGTGTCCTCGTCCTAGTCGCTGGCCTTGTCTATGGCCTCGCGAACGCGTTTGCCGCCAGTTCTTCGCCGACGCCAGCCAAAGGCAAACAGGTAGTCCTCCGTCTTGGCTGGACGCAAGAGCCGGACAACCTCAATGTCTTCATCGGCTACCAAAATACGACCTACGAGATCTGGGCCCTGAACTACAGCTACCTCTTCGGTGCTGGCGATCGCAACCAACCTACGCTCGATCTGGCAAGTGAATTTCCCACCCCAC
>JBKQWK010000043.1:0-7090 GCA_052139595.1 Thermoleophilia bacterium
GTCTCGCCGCCGCTAAGCAGGCGTTCGCTTGAGTCGCGGGCAACCTCGCCGTTACCGGCGATGACTGCCTCGGCCAAGTGCGCGTAGTCGCTGGTTACGTCGCTCAAGTCATCGCTCCTGGTTCGTGTGCCGTGTTTGCTCAGCCTCATGGGCTTTCGCCAAGAGCTGAGCAAGCTCTCGCTCGACGTCGTGAGCAAGTCGCTCTGGTTGGTGGGCAGCGAGCAGCAACTCAACCTGCTCACGAGCCTCGTCAACGGTCGTCGGGGCGCCGCGTTGCTGCCAGGCGCTAAAGCTTTCGTGCAGGCCGAAGCGCGGCAATGACCATTCGGCCTGTCGCAGGGCGCGGCGTGTCGATGGCTGGGCGAGAAAACTGCCGCCGGGGCCAACGGCGGCCATCACGTCGTCGAGCCAGCGCTCGTCGCTGATCGTGATGCCGGCGGCGGCAGCGCGCGCCATGCGAAACATCTCGACATCCATGATGAGCTGTTCAAAGCTGAGAATCGTCGCCCCGGCGAGCATGCCGGGACCGACGGCCATGTCGGGCCACGGCAGCGTGGCCAGCAGGGAACTCATCGCCTTTTCGTAGGCGGCCTGCGGGCAGGGGACAAAGTGATCGCTGCCAGCGCCGCTGGCTTCGACTGGCAGGCCGTAGGAGCGCGCCATCTCGACCGCCGCCACGCTGAGCACATAGTGCTCGATTGCGCCCCCCGCGTAGCGACCGGTACGCGGATCCATCACGGCGATTGCCGGGGCGTATATGAACGGTGCGCCCGGTTCGGCCGCCTGCACGAGGCAGAGCGTGCCCAGGACCTCGCAGTTCGCCTGCAGCACCGTCGCCAGGCGGCTGGCCGGCGCCGTGCCACCCATCAGAGGCATCGGCATCACCGCCACGGGAATATCGTAACCACGCAGCGCCAGCCAGGTATCGGTGTAGTGCTCTTCGATGACGAGCGGTGAGGCCGGCGTCAGCAAGAAGGAAAACGGATGACGCCGCCGGATCTCGTCTTTGCTGCCAAAGAGAATCTCGAGCGTGCGCAACAGCCAGGGCGAGGCTGCCGGCGAGTCAAACGAGTCCTGAACGTGCTTGCCAAACAGGTGAAAGAGGTGGCTGAGGTATGAAACCATGCCGGTCGGCGTGCCCGTATCAAAGCCACTGTCGACCATCGCCCAGTAGACGCCGATGTCGTCGATAGCGTCGCAGACGCTCGTCGCCTCACGCCAGTCGGCGAACGTCGCCGGGCGACGTTCGCCGCTGAGGCGGTCGAGCAGCTCGGTGCCGCCGCCGTCGGCGACCAAGGTGAAGTCGCCGGCATTCAGCTCGTGCCGCCAGCCCGGCCGGCGCCCGCCGAGGGCAAAGCGGCGCGGCGCCAGTTTGAGCGAGCGTTCAACGAGATCTGGCGGAAAGCGGACGAGGCTGCCGGCCACGCTGGCGCCGGCCTCGGCCAGGATCGCCCGTCCTCGTGCCGTGTCGACGCGCATGCCGATGGTGCTGAGGACGTGCAGGGTTCGCTCGTGGACGAGGTCACACTCGTGTGGGCTCAGCACCTGCAGCTCAGTTCTCATCGGTTCAGCTCCGCGTCGGCTGCCGCCAGGAGCCTCGTCAATTCGTGGGCTTTATCGCTCTCGAGCGGCTCGGGCTCATGGGTGTCGAGGATCCACTGCGCCCGTTCGCGGGCTACCTCGAGGGGATCGCGGTAGCCGTCGGTGCCTTCCTCGTGCGTGATCGCGCGCACGAACGAGGTGCGCAGATGGGTACGCGTGTGGCGATGGCCGAGGAAGTGCCCTCCGGGGCCGACGGCGGCGATGGCCTCGAGGGCGAGGTCGTCGTCACCCATGTCGATGTCGAGCAGCGAGTAGCGGGCGCGCTCATACAGGTCGTGACCGAGGATGTAGTCCGCGGCGCAGAACACGGTGTAGATGTTCAGCAAGCCGATGCTAGGCAGCAGCTCGGCGCCTTCCCAGGCCGCCAGGGCGAGGTCCATGCCGTCTTCGGCGGCCGACTGCCAGCTGCCCGGCGCGCTCGCATCGGTACCGCAGCAGGCTGCCTCGCTGGGCACGCCCCAGGCATGGGCAAGTTCCGTGGCGAGGAAGCGCGCCCGATTATCGAGCGGGAAGCTGACGAAGCGACCGCTACGCGGATCGGCGTAGCTCTGCATGATGGAATGAGCGACTGGCGCCCCCGGGTAGGCGAGCTGCACGGTTACCGTTGCCGCCACAAGCTCGGCGGCGCCGAGAGCAAAGGCGCCGGCCTTGGTCGCCGGGGCGGTTGTGCCCAGGGTTGGCATGGTGACGAAAACGACGGGCACGCCCGCTTCGGCGAAGACGAGTGCTGCCTCGATGCCGTCGCGGTCGATCACCAGCGGCGAGATCACTCCGATAAGGTCGCTCAGTACGGGCCGGCGGCGAAGTTCTTCGCGGCCGCCGGCGATGACGGTCGCCATTTCGACGGCGTAGCGCGCCTCGCGCTCACCGTTCACCATGCCTTGCAGGTGCTTGACAGTGTTCGTCCAGCCGGCATCGAGTTCATGCAGCTGCGCCGTCTGGCCGCAGTCGCCAGCCGCTACGGTTGGCCACCAGAACGCCATCGAGGGCAGGTAGTCGGTCATACGGGTGACGGCGGCCAGATCGGCTTTTGTCGACGACCGCCGTTCGTTGGTCGCGAGATCCAGGATTTCGGTACCGCAGCCGTCTGTCGTGCAGAACGTGGTGTGGTCGTCCAGGTGCAGGTCACAGGCGATGTCGCGGGCGCCGAGGTCAAACCAGCGCGGCGCCCGCGACATCGCCGCCAGCACCAGGTCGGCCGGGAACCTGACGATACGTGTGGAGCGCTCCACCCGGGCGCCGTGAGCGGCCAGCAGGTTGAGCGCTTGCTGTGAGTCGACGCGCACGCCGACGCGCTCGAGAATATCAAGTGTCGCCTGCTTCAGGCGCTCCAGTTGTGCCGGCTCGTGGAAGCGGACGGTGAAGTCGCGCCGCAGTGGCGTGATCGGTGGCCGCTCGCTCATCGCCGCACGCCGCTCAAGGCCTGACCGCCTGATCGGCTCGCTCGACGATCGCTTGCATGCGCTGCACGATGCCGTCGTCGAGGGGCTGAGGATGATGCGTCTCCAGGAGCTGCAGGGCCCGCTCGCGGGCCCGCGTGTAGAGATCGGTGCTGCCGTTAGCTTGCCAGCTCTCGCGCACTTCGCGGTTCATGAGGTTAGGCAGTGACTGGGAGCGCATAAACTTCAGCGTGCTGTCGAGGCTGAGAAAATCGCCATGCGGACCTACTGCTTCAATATCGCCGACGAGAAGGGTCTCGGCATCGACACGAACACCGTTGATCACGTGTTTGATCATCGCCGCCCACTCGTCGTCGATGACGAGCTGGGCGCAATCGAAGGTGACACCTGACTCGGTCATCCCGGCTCCATAGATGAGGTTGGCACCTGCCAACGCCGCCATGAGGCCGGTGAGTGTTTTCTCGTGACCGAGCTGCGCGTCACTGAGTTTGCTGTCTGCCTACGCACCGGCAATGTAGCTCGGCAAGCGATACTGACGCGCGAGCTGCGCGGCGCAGGCACTGATGAGCGCGAGCTCTGGCGAGCCCACCGAGGCTGAGGCGTAGCGCAAGTCCATGGCCGTCGTTGACGAACCGTAGATAACTGGTGCGCCGGGCTCCGTGAGCTGGGCAAGCGCGATGCCGGCGAGCACCTCGACGTTGTGCTGCACCAGCGTCCCAGCCAGCGTCACTGGCGACGAACCGCCGGCCATCGCCATCGAGAGAACCGTGTCACTGAGGCCGGCGCGAGCACTCTCGATGATCACGCCGCAGACGTCCTCAGTGAGCTTGAGGGGACTCACGGGACAGACGCCAAAGCCGATGATCGGTCGTTCATGCAGATTGTCGACCGATCCGACGACCTCTGTCGCCAGCGCGATGCAGGCGCGCACTTCGCGCCGGTCAACGGCCTCGACACCGACCTGCTTCAGCGTATTCTGCAAGGCTGCTGCGCAGCCGTGGATCGAAGCCGTTGCTGCCGGTACATCGGCCGGCCCGATTGCCGCCTCGTAGGTGTCGATGTGCGGCATGGCATCGACCAGTCGAGCGACATCGCGGACGTCCGCCTCCGTTGGCTCGCGCAGTTCGCCGCTGCGCGGGTCAACGTAGCTGATGCCCTCGTCGAAGTTCGTGAAGGAGACGCCGCCGCCGGCCGTGACGAGCACGTCGTGCTCGGCGTCGCGGCCGGCCAGCAGCACACTTGGCGGGCAGGTCGCCAAGATCTGACTGACGACCTCTGGCGGCATGCGCACCATGCGAGTCTCGTGGTCGACGGTGCAGCCTCCATCAGCGAAAATGGCCAGCGCCTCCTCATCTTCGACGAAGACCCCCGTGCGTTCGAGCACATGGAGGGTGGCGTCGTGAATTGCCGCAACATCGTTTGGCGCGAGGACTTCGACGGTCACCCTGGGCCGGCCAATCGTCGTCGCGGCTGTGGGGCTGGCCAGCGGTTGGTCGCCGCCGGCCGATCGGCTGTGGCCAGCCGACTGTGTGCCGCCGGCCGATCCTGACTGTCTTGCTGCGCTCATGCGCTTCTCCCTTCGCGTCGCGAGCGCACAACCGAGCTACGGTGGGCGAATTTCTCGACGCAGTTGATGGGAAGGTCGAGCAGGTCGGCGATGTTCATCTTCGCTTCCATCGCCGCCGCTGCCTCTGGGTACGGGGCCTCGGAGTCGATGATCCTGCCCAGTCCCAGGTCGGCGCGCACCTCCTGCATGACGACATTGTCGGAAAGGTCCCTCGTACTGACGCCCAGGCGCTCAGCGACGAATCGTTTTGCCTCCGGCAAGCGCAAGCCCCGAGTCATCTGCATACGCGCCACCAGGTCTCCAGCGGCGCGCAAGCCGTTCATTCCCGATGCAGTTGCATGAGCACACGGCATGCCGAAGATATCGCCGGTGCCCACCTACAAACCGTCGACGTGCAGCAGGTCGACGAGCGCTCGCGAGACGCGTGAGACGGCGTCAATCGGCGGGCAGGTATGCATCGGCACGCCGCCGACGCCCATGCCGACGTTGACGTGTACCGGCAACGTCGCCTCAGCCAGGCAGGGCTTGAGCACAGTGATTGCCCGAGCTGTGTTCCAGGCAACCGAGCGCGTCGTGTTGACGTTAACGGCGGGGCCGAAGATGGTTGCTCCCGCCTGCTTGGCCAGCTTCATCTGCTCGCGCGGCCAGAGGCCGGCCAGGCGCGTACCATCGAATTCAATCTGGCCGTGCATGCCGAGAACGAATTCAGAGGCCATGCCGATCTCGATGCTCATCGTCGGGTAATCGCGACGCAGGCCGCGCACGACCTCGAGCACGGCGCAGAACTCGGCGTCGCCGGCGGCACCGCTGGTGTCGAAGTCGATGCCGTCTGCGCCGGCGTCCCAGAGTGCCTCGGCGACGCGACGCATGTCGGTGATAGCGTAGGTGACCGCCGCCTCCTGAGCGGCGCGCGCCTCGTCGATTCTGCCGTTCGGCAGCAGTTCCGACCAATTGGGCACAGGACCATCCGGGGCAGAGTAGCGGCCGAGGTCGGCCTGCGCACCGTAGTGAATCGGGATCGTGAGCCGGTTCTGAGCGTCGTGCATCAGCTGTGCCTCACCGGCGACGACCTTGCGCACGGCATTGAAACAGTAGTCGGGGTGAAAGAGTTCGCAGCTGTCGGCGGCCAGCATCTGCTCGTATTGCACGAGGCCGTCGAGTTTCGCCGCCTGCAGCGTGCCGGTGCCGTCGTAGGTGAGCACGACCTCGTCGCCGATATCGACGGCGCTAAAGCGCGCCGCCGACGAAAAGATATCGTCGAGGTGGTCGAGTTCAGCGGCGTCAAGCGGCTCCACTTTGGCGAATTTCACCGCCCGGGCAGTGCCGTCTTCAAGCTCGCGGCGCAGATCCGCGTGCGTCAGATCGACGAGCGAACCATCACCCATCCTTGTCGGTATCCTTGTCTCCATCCGCCCCCGCTTCATCGTCATCGGGTCAAACGTGGTCAGCAGCGCGATCGTTGCCGACGTTCGCCACCGGCTGTACGCTAGAATTCAGGACTGAAAAGTCAAGCCAAATAAAATGAGCCAAAACAGGCAACGCGGAGTCGGCGGGCAACGACCGGGGGTTTCCCGGCAGCGAGAGGGTGTGGTGCCCGTGAGCGAGTCGGGCAAGTCGTCCGCAGGGCGCGAGTCAGACGAGCGTCGGCCGCGTGGCCGACCAAAAACGCGCCTGGACAGGAGCGAAGGGTCGTACCCGGGACTACCGCTCGAAAACCCGGTCGCAAGTCTGCCGCCGACGGCCGTCAGCATTCTTGCTGCCGCGCGCCGATTGCTCGTCGAGCGCGGCATCGATGGCCTGACCATCGAGGCAGTGGCGAATGAGGCCAATGTGAGCCGCGGTCTGATTCCCTACCACTTTGGCAGTCGCGCCGGACTGATTGAGATGCTGGTTGACTCGCTCTTCCACGATCTCTTCGTTGCAGTTGCCGGTCGCAAGCCAGCCGATTCGTGGCAGCTTGAGGACTTGATGCAGCTGATGCGTGACGAGACCGCCGACCGCCGCGCTTTTCGTGACTTTTTCGAGCTGCTGCCCTACACGCTGCGTCACGAGGATCTGCGCGTCAGAGTGGCTGGTCTCTATGATTTCTATCGTGAGCTGATGCTGGAACTGGCCGGCATTACCGCGGCTCGCCAGTCGAGCGGTCGCCCTTCGCTGCCGGCGTCGTCGGCTGCGGGCCGCCCTGAGTCGCTTGCAGCCGGGGCCGCGGACAGCCCCCAGCTGCAAGCGCTGGGGGCTGTGTTGCTGGCCATCATCGATGGCCTCGGTCTGCAGGCGACACTGAATCCCCAGTTCGACCTCGAGGCGGCTCTGCGAGCCGCCGAGTGGCTCATCGAAGGACGCTGGGCGCAGCTGGTCGGGCGTGAAACGCCAGGCGAGGATTCGACTGCCTCGATGCCGCCCGGCCAGAGGACACCGTGACGGCCGTACCTGTGCGCTAGCCGGCCAGGTCGGCGAGCGATTCCGCGGGCACGTCGACGACCTGCCAGGGGCAGCCGAGGCGGGTCATCTCGGCCAGGAA
>JBKQWK010000044.1:0-14644 GCA_052139595.1 Thermoleophilia bacterium
GGCTGTCCGATTTCGCCCGGCTACTTCTGTTTTACGTTCAGCGAGTGAGTGGGCGCGGCAGATCGGTGGTCCGGCAGAGGTGGAGCGAGGCTCAGATGACGTGAAGTCCAGGCCTCCGGAGGGGGGCACAGCGCAATCGCAGCGCGTCTGCGTTCATCGATCGACCAGCCGGCGACGTCAGTCGCCGTGCCTCAGGCAAAGGCGAAGCCCTCCTCGCTGAAGACCGCCCGGCAAGCGTCGGCCACATCAGCATCAAAGAGCGTGCCGCGGTGCGCCGCGATCTCCTCCAGCGCCGCCTCGATGCCCAGGGCCGAACGGTAGGGTCGGTGCGAGGCCATCGCCTCAACGACGTCGGCCACAGCGAGAATGCGCGCTTCGAGCATGATCTCTTCGCCAGCCAGACCGCGCGGATAACCGGAGCCGTCCAGACGCTCGTGGTGTTGCAAGGCCACCTCGGCCACTGGCCAGGGGAACTCGATGCCGTGCAGCACGTTGTAGGTCGCCTGCGGGTGGGCCTTGATAAGCTCGAATTCGATCTCCGAGAGACGGCCCGGCTTGGCGAGGATCTCGGCCGGCACGGTGATCTTGCCGACGTCGTGCAGAAGCGCCGCCACGCGCACGCCCATGACCGTCACTTCGTCGAGACCCAGGTGCACAGCGATCGCCTCGGCGAGCTCGCTCACGCGGCGTTCGTGACCGGCGGTGTACGGGTCGCGCACCTCGACGATGTCGGCAATCGCGGCGATCACCTCCTCGGTGACCGTCTGCAGCTGCTGCGCCTGGCGCCGGGCCTCCTCTTCGGCGTGCTTGCGCTGCGTGATGTCGCGGCTGATGCCCAGGACTCCCATGAGTTGTCCATCGCTAGCGTACACGGGCGCTTTGATCGTCTCCAGGAGCTCTCTGTGGCCGTCTTCGGCGAAGACGATCTCCTCTTCGTTTACCGTCGGGGACGCGGCCACCATGGCGGCCTCGTCACGGTGCCGGAACGAGTCCGCCAGCTCTCTGTCTGTGAAGTCGTAGTCCGTCTTGCCGACAATGTCTTTCTCCGCCGCGCCAAAGAAGCTCTCGAACCGTCGATTGCAGGACAGATAGACCCCCTCGGGGTCCTTCAGCCAGACCAGATCAGGGATGGTGTCAACTAATGTCCGCAGATGCGCTTCGCTTTCGCGCAGCGCCTCCTCGCTCCGCTTGCGCTCGCTGATGTTGTGGACGACCGCGAGGATGCACGTTTTGTCCTGGACCTCGATGGTCCGGGCGGAGACGATGCAGGCGATCAGGCTGCCGTTCCTGCCTCGCAGAGTGGTTTCGAAATGATCGATCTGGCCGGACTCCTTCAGGCTGGCGGCAAACGTCGCCCGCTCCGCCGGATCGACCCAGAGCGAGAGCTCGGCGGTGGTCTTGCCGATGGTCTCGGCGTGCGTGTAGCCCAGCAGCTGCGTGTAGCCCTCGTTGACTTCGAGAATCTTGCCGGTGTTGAGTTCTGTCATGGCCATCAAGTCCGGGGACGCATAAAAGGCGGCGGAAAACTTCTCCTCGGACTCGCGCAGCTTGCGCTCGGCACGTAGTCGCTCGCTGATGTCGTGACCGCTAACGGACATCGCGACGATGTCGCCCGCGCGGTCACGGACGGGAGCTATCGTCAGTGCCACGTCGAGCAGGCTGCCGTCTTTGCACCGGCGTTTGGTCACGAAACCGAAGCCGCACTTCTCTGAAAGCACGCGCTTCATGAGTTCCTGCGTCTCGCCCGCGTGTCCCGGCGGCATCAGGATCGACCCGTTGCGTCCGATCGCCTCCTGCGCCGTATAGCCATAGAGCGTCCCGGCGGCGGTGTTCCAGCTCACGATCGCCCCCTCCAGGTCGCGCGTATAGAGGGCGTCTTGCGACGACGCGGCGATGGCTGCGAGCCGGGCCATCTGCAGCCGCGCCTGCTGCGCCTCGCTGGCGTCGCGGGCGGCGGCAAACACGGCCTTTAGCTCGCCGCTCTCGTCGCGGTAGACGGTCGCGTTGTACTCGACCTCGGTGAGCGCGCCGGAGAGGTGGCGCAGCACGAGCGGATAGTCGCTGAGAAGACCTTCCTCGAGGACCCTCTCATAGGCTGTCCGTGCCTTCTCGGGCTCGCTGAAGCAGTCCGCGAAGTCGCTGCCGATCAGCTGCTCACGGGCGATGCCGGTGGCCTCCTCGGTGGCCAGGTTGACGTCGCTGATCTTGCCGGCCGGGTTGATCGTGACCAGCGGATTGATGCTCATCTCGATGAGGCTGCGGGCGTACGCGGCAGCCTCGTTGGCGGCATCGCCGCTGTCCATTGCCACGCCGTGCGTGATTGTGGTGGCTCCGACGATCCTGCCCTGCGGGTCATACACCGACGCGATGCTGAGTGCGACGGAGATGCTGGCGCCGTCCTTGTGCTGGCGCTGCGTCTGCTTCTGTTCGCTGCGCTCGCCGCGCAGGGCGCGCGCAAGGAGGTCAGAGAACTCATCCCTACCGGCGAGCGGCACGATGAGCGACACGTTGCGCCCCACGGCTTCAACGGCGGCATAACCGTAAAGTCGCTCGGCGGCGTCGTTCCAGAGCACGATGGTGCCATCCAGCGACATGCCGATGACGGCACCATCAAACGAGGCCACAGTGGCGGCCAAGTATGGCGTGATCTGGTCGCCTTCTCGCGCGGCTGGTGTTCGCTGGTCGCTGGCGAGCGGTTTATCGCTCACGCGTCCCCCCGGGCTCGTGCATGCAGTTAGTTGTAGCACCGACAAGCAGCAGCGCGTGGCCGCAGAAGAAGGGCCCTGGCGCTAGTCATGTGGTTGCTATTCACTACCCGGATGATACCTATAGTAATCCGTTACCGGCTCACCGGGTGACCGCCGGCGCCGGCTTGGTCTTTGAGTAACTAGACTCAAGCGCTGGCCAGACCCCATCGAGAGCAGGCACGTCCTCTGCCGTGGCGTCAGGACACGAGTCACGAAGCCAGGCGCCCGGTGTCAGCTGCCTGTTGCCCAGTTTCGTGACTCGCGTCCAGGCAGCTGCTTGATCATGCGCACCAAAGTCCCCTGCGAGCGCGACACCAGCTCCAGGTTCCCCATCAACTCTCGCATAAGGTGGAGGCCGCGACCGTGCTCAGCGCTCTCGCCGGCTAGCTTGGCCAGGTTCAAGCAGGCACCATCGCTGCCCGCACCGGCGTCACGCACTTCGACACAGATGTAATCGGCAATGAGGGAGACGACCGCCTCCGCCTGACAATCGGCGCGTCCGCCGCGTTCGCAGGCACGCAGAGCGTTGTTGAGAGCTTCCCCGGTCGCGAGCACGATCGCCTCGCGCTCGGCTTCTGTCACGTGCCTAGCGGCGAGCAGCTCGCGAAGCTGCTGGCGGAAGGTGACAAGCTGGGCGGCGTTGCTCAGCTCAGCATGCAACTCTTGATGCCTGCTTGCTGGGCTGTCGGCTATGTCAGATATCATCGCGCACTCCTTCACGACAGACTTCTTCCGGCAGGTCCCGCTAGGAAACCGGGAGTCTGAGACGGTCTTCTTGCTGTACTTGATATCGGTGCTCGTTGCGGCCAAGTGGACTGTTTTGGCAAGAATCTCCGGTTTTGGCTTGCCGACGCTTGACGGAGTCCTGACCTCGTCACCTTCGGAGAGTCGGGCAACCTGCAGACGATTGTCGCGGTCCGACGACCTTCAAAGCGGAAGCGAATGAGCGGATGGAACCTGGTTCTGTGACCAGGGTCATTCAGGGGCTATGCCAGTGAACCGAATGAGCCGATACATGGGTGATCGGCAACGAAGGGACTCAGCATGGACAGTCAGAACGGCATTCGCATCGCGCAGTCGTGTGCGCTCGACCCACGTGAGGCTGCGCAGGAATTCTTCGCGGCAGTGGCGCAACCGGACATGACGCTGGTGATCTTTTTCTGTTCCAGCGAATACGATCGTGATGAGCTGGCGGCGGAGATGAGCCGTCTGTTTGCCAACGTTCTGGTTGTCGGTTGCACGACAGCGGGCGAGATCGGACCTGCCGGGTATCGTGATCACAGCCTCGCCGGGGTGAGCTTTGCTGGCAATGCCTGCACGGCGGTGAGCGGTCGAATCGAGCATCTACGGCAGTTTGAGATCGCCGACGGCCAAGCCCTTGCTGAAGATCTGTTGCACAGGTTGGCAAGCGGTGCCGCGAGATCCAGTGGCGAGAGCAGCTTCGGCTTCTTGCTCGTCGATGGGTTGTCTGTACGCGAGGAGCTGGTGGCGCACGCACTGCAAGGGGCGCTGGGCGAGATCCCGGTGATCGGCGGGTCCGCCGGTGACAGCTTGGATTTTGGCAGCACCTACATCTACTCAGATGGCTGTTTCTTCTCTGATAGCGCCGTCCTGGTTCTGGCCAGCACGCCCTTGCCCTTCAAAACGTTCAAGACGCAGCATTTTGTGCCGACAAACGAGAGGCTGGTAGTCACCGAGGCCGACCCCGCTGAGCGCATCGTCAAGGAGATCAACGGACTGCCGGCCGCCGAGGAGTACGCACGCATACTCGGCGTCCCAGCGAGTGATCTCGATCCGATCCATTTCGCTGCCTCGCCGGTCGTTGTGCTGATCGATGGTGCCAACTACGTGCGTTCCATCCAAAAGAGCAATCCCGACGGGAGTCTGACGTTCTTCAGTGCAATTGAGGAGGGTTTGGTCCTGCGGGTGGCTCAGGGCGTGGGCCTGGTGGCGAACCTCGAGATGGCCCTCTCTCAGGTTGGGGCGGAGATCGGCCCGCCACAGCTCATTCTCGTCTGCGACTGCATCCTGCGCAAGCTGGAGATCGTCCAGAGTGGTCTCACGGATCGTGTCAGCGCCATCCTGCGGCGCAACAACGCCGTGGGACTCAATACCTACGGCGAGCAGTTCTGCGGCGTGCATGTCAATCAGACGTTGACGGGGATCGCCTTTGGTTCAGGACCTGCCGAGGCGGATGGTGCCTGACCCGCTAAAGCCGGATGCCCGTGCAGACGTTCAGGCCCTAGAGGGCGAGATCGTCCGGCTTAACAAGGTCGTCCGGGTGCTCATGGACCGTTCCGAATCAGCGACCAACGCGCAGGGTTCTGACTACGGCTTGTTCCAGATGACGATCATGCTGCAAGAACAGGTGCGGCGTCGGACTGAGGAACTGGAATCGGCTCTGCGTGAGAACGAGCGGATTACCGGAAGCTTGCGGGAGTCCGAAGCGCGGTTCCGGGGACTGGTAAGTCAGTCGTTGGTCGGGATCGCGATCGCGGAGGGGGAGAGGCTCACCTATACCAACTCCAAGTTCGCTGAGATCTTCAGCTACAGTAGCGACGAGATGCTGCGCCTGAGTCCCCTTGAGCTTGCGCTCGCGGAGGACCGTCCTTTGGTTGCCGAGCAGATGCGCCGGCGTCTGAGTGGCGAGGTCGTGGGAGTTGACTATGTGTTTCGCGGGTTGCGCAAGGATGGCAGCACCGTGGACATCGAGATACACACCAGCGGCATGGAGATCGGCGGCAAGCTCGCACTGATTCTTCTGGTCGTCGACGTTACCGAGCGAATCCGCGCCGAACGCCAGGTTCAGGTGCTGCAGGCCCAGCTGCGTGAACAGGCCATCCGCGACCCTCTGACTGACCTGTACAATCGCCGCCACCTCGCGGAGGTCTTCAATAGTGAGTTGATTCGTGCCGAACGCAACGGTTATCCGGTCAGCATAATCATGAGTGATCTGGATCACTTCAAAGCCGTCAACGACAGCCACGGCCACCAGTCGGGGGACGACGTGCTGCGGGTGTTCGCCGATTTGATGAGGCACCATGCCCGAGGCAGCGATATTCCCTGCCGCTACGGCGGCGAGGAGTTCGTGCTGATCCTCCCCGACATGACGCATGAACGGGCGCGTGAGCGCGCAGAGCAGCTGCGCTTGGCGTTAGCAGACACGCGCATCACGAGCAACGCAGCGGTCATCCAGGTGACTGCCTCGTTCGGCGTCGCCACGTTTCCACAACACGGCAAGACGAGCGAGGTACTGACCGCGGCGGCCGATAGGGCGCTGTTTGCGGCCAAGGTCGCCGGCCGCAATCAGGTCAAGAGCTACGCTGCCTCAAGGGGGCTTGAGGCCGCATCCAGCTCGCGCGTGAGCGAGCCACGAAGGTGACCATGTACTGGTCTGCGGTGCGGTTCGCGGACGGCGATTGCCGACAAACTGCCGACGCGACGCCTCGTCAGCGCCGATAACTGGCGACTACGCGCCATCGCCGACGCCTCTCAGAACCTCGCGCTGTGCAGCACAATTACCCATCAGCGCGTACCGTCCGGCACAGCTGCCACGTGTTTCCTGATATGTAGCGCGGATTGTCAACCGAGCGAGGTCGATCCTTCCCGCGGCGGGCGGCGGGCGCGGCCTTGACCCGTTTTGACAGACAGCCAAGATAAGGCGTTAAGAGCCAAGAAGGGATGTCTGCGATGACAAGCAGAGAGCAAGGAAGACGGCCGTCGCGGTCGTTTACCAGACAGTACAAGGCAGAGGTGGTTGGCCTCTGTCGTAGTGGCGAGAAGTCGATCGCCCAAGTTGCCCGTGATCTCGATCTGACAACGTCAGCGGTCCGCCGCTGGGTTGCTGAAGGCGGAGATCGATGATGGTCACAAGGCGGGCCTCACCACTGCCGAGCGGGAAGAGCTTGCGAGACTGCGACGCGAGAACCGTGTCCTGGCGCAAGGAGCGCGACATCCTCCGCCGCGCGACGGCTCTCTTCGCCACGTAAGACCCGGTGAACATCTATTCGTTCATCGCGGCGGAGAAGCTACAGCAGGGGTGCGTCCAGCGGACGTGCGACCTGCTCAGAGTCTCCCGCGCCGCCTACTATGCCTGGTCAGCTCGCGCTCTGTCCGAACGCCGGCGTCGCGATGATGAGCTGCTAAAGCACATCGTGGCCGCCCATGTGGCCTCCCGCGGTATCTATGGCTCAGCGCGCATCACGCAGGCGTTGCGCAAGCGCGGTTTGCATGTAGGTCGCAAGCGTGTTGCCCGCCTGATGGCCACGCGTGGTCTTGTCGGCCGCGCTAAGCGGCGGCGTAAGCGCACGACGATCGCTGATCCGGCGGCAGGTAAGACGGCCGACCTACTGGGTCGCAACTTCGCTCCCCAGGCGCATGAGATCGATACCGCCTGGTGTGGTGATATCAGCTACGTGCGCACCTGGGAGAGCTTTACCTACGTCGCCACGGTGATCGACTTCTCCAGTCGGCGCGTCGTTGGCCTTGCCATGGCTGATCACCTGCGCAGCTCGCTGGTCAGTGAAACACTGACGATGGCGGTCAAGCAGCGACAGCCAGCGCCGGGCCTGATCTTCCACTTAAGACCGCGGCTGCCAGTACACCTCAGCTGAGTTTCGCCGGCAACTTAAACCAGCACGGCATCGTCCAATCGCTCTCGCGGCCACGACAGTGCTGGGACAACGCTGTCGCTGAGAGCTTCTTTTCCACCCTCAAGGAAGAGCTTCTACCGACGCAGCTGGCCGACGCGCTTCGCGACCAAGCGGGCGCTCTTTGAGTACGTCAAGGTGTTCTACAACCGTCAGCGGCTCCACTCTACCCTTGACTATCTGTCGCCAGTCGCCTATGAAGCAAGGCCGAGAGACGCAAAGCATTTCTGAGGAGATCGGCGCTGATTCCGCGGCAAGGTCTCGAGAGAGCCTGGCACGGACTGCATCGGCTTCTGCCGGTCAAGCGGACGGCGGCCCGCCGGCTTACGAGGCCTCTTCGAACGCCCCCTCGAACTGGCTGGCGTAGAGATCGTAGTAGAAGCCGCGCGCGTCCATGAGCTCCTTGTGCGAGCCGTGCTCGATGATGTGCCCGTGGTCCATCACGAGGATGATGTCGGCGCCGCGGATGGTCGAGAGCCGGTGGGCGATGACGAAGCTCGTGCGATCCTTCATGAGCTCCGCCATGGCCTCCTGAATGAGCACCTCGGTGCGCGTGTCGACCGAGCTCGTGGCCTCGTCGAGTATCAGGATGTCCGGGTCGGAGAGGAAGGCACGAGCGATGGTGAGCAGCTGCTTCTCGCCCTGCGACACGGCAGTGGCGTCGTCGTCGAGCACGGTGTCGTAGCCATCGGGGAGGGCGCGCACGAAGTGGTCGATGCGCGCCGCCTGGGCGGCGGCGCGCACCTCGTCATCAGTCGCGCCCTCGCGGCCGTAGGCGATGTTGTCGTGGATCGTGCCGGTGAACAGCCAGGTGTCCTGCAAGACCATGCCGAACAGGTCGCGCAGATCGCCACGCGTCATGTCGTGCGCGTCGACGCCGTCGACGGTGATGCGTCCGTGGTCGATCTCGTAGAAGCGCAGGAGGAGGTTCACGAGGGTGGTCTTGCCGGCGCCCGTCGGGCCGACGATGGCCACGGTCTGGCCGGGCCGCACGTCCAGGTTCAGATCTTCGATCAGCGGCGTGTCGACCAGGTAGCGGAACGACACGTTCTCGAGCGTGACGTGGCCGTGCGTGTGCTCCAGTTTGACCGGCGCGGCAAGATCGGGCTCCTCTTCGGGCTCGTCGAGCAGCTCGAAGACGCGCTCGGCGGAGGCGGCGGTCGACTGCAGCACGTTCATGATGCTGGCCACCTGCGTGATCGGCT
The DNA here is from genome assembly GCA_052139595.1 of Thermoleophilia bacterium. GTDB lineage: Bacteria > Actinomycetota > Thermoleophilia > UBA2241 > UBA2241 > JBKQWK01. The sequence goes on from JBKQWK010000044.1 coordinate 8,602, forward strand.
GGGTGAATTGGCGCGAGTACTGGACGAAGGCCGTCACGCCGCCGAGCGACACCGTGCCGTTGGCGACCCCGAGGCCGCCGACCACGGCGATCGCCACGTAGTTGAGGTTGCTGACAAAGTTCATCACCGGCAGGATGATGCCGCTGATGAACTGCGCCTTGAAACTCGCCTGGTAGAGCTGCTCGTTCTGCTCGTCAAAGGTCGCGACCGCCTCTTCCTGGCGGCCGAAGACCTTGACCACGTTGTGGCCCGTAAACGTCTCCTCGACGTGGCCGTCGAGGTCGCCGGTGTGCTGCCACTGCGCCGCAAACTGCTTCTGTGAGTACTTGGCGATGAAGATCGTGAGCACGAATGAGAGCGGCACGGTGAGTATCGAGATGGCGGCCAGCAGCGGGCTGATCGTGAGCATCATGATCAGCACGCCGATGATCGTGAGCACCGACGTGATGATCTGCGTGAGGCTCTGCTGCAGCGACTGCGAGATATTGTCGATGTCGTTGGTCATGCGGGAAAGCACGTCGCCGCGGGCGTGGTCGTCGAAGTAGCGCAGCGGCAGGCGGGCGAGCTTGAGGTCGACGTCGCGTCGCAGTCGGAACATGGTGCGCTGCGCTGCGCCTGCCATGATGTACTGCTGGCCCCAGCCGAAGAGCGCGCTCACCGCGTAGATGCCGACAAGCAGCAGCAGCGTGTGCCAGAGCGCCGTGAAGTCGACCCCGTGTCCGGGGTTGAGGTGCATCGCCGAGAGCATCTTCGCCAGCGTCGACTCGCCCTTGAGCTTGAGTCCGGCGACGGCCTGCGCCTGCGTGCTGCCAGCCGGGAGCTGCTTGCTGACGATGCCCTGGTAGAGGATGTTCGTCGCGTTGCCGAGGATCTTTGGGCCGAGCACCGCGAGGGTAACACTGATGATGGCCAGGATCAGGACGAGGATGATGCGCGAGCGCTCGGGCCTCAGCATGCCGATGATGCGCTTGAGCGTGCCGCGGAAGTTCTTGGCCTTCTCGGTTGGCCGGGCGAGCGCCGCGGCGGGACCGCCGCCCGGGCCGCGGGGCCTGGCGGGCGGTCGCGGCGGCTCATTGTTCCGCGCGGCACCGCTTTGCGGCGATGAACCCTGCGGGCTGCTCACGCCACGCCCTCCGCGCCGAGCTGCGACTCCACGATCTCGCGGTAGGTCGTGCTCGTCTCGAGGAGCTCCTCGTGCGTGCCCTTGCCGACGATCGTCCCGTCCTCGAGCACGATGATCTGGTCGGCGTGCATGACGGTGCCGACGCGCTGGGCGACGATGATCACGGTCGCGTCGGTCGTCTCCCTCTTGAGGGCCGCGCGTAGGCGCGCGTCGGTCGTGAAGTCGAGCGCCGAGAAGCTGTCGTCGAAGATCTGGATCTTGGCCCGCTTGGTGAGCGCTCGGGCGATGGCGAGGCGCTGGCGCTGCCCGCCCGAGACGTTAGCGCCGCCCTGGTCGACCGCCGCCTCGAGCCCCTCGGGCATCTCGCTCACGAAGTCCGTGCCCTGGGCGATCTCGAGGGAGTGCCAGAGCTCCTCGTCGGAGGCCTCCTCGTCGCCGTAGCGCAGGTTGTCCGCCACCGTGCCGCTGAACAGGAACGCCTTTTGCGGCACGAGCCCGATCCTGCTCCAGAGGTCTTGAAGTTCCATCTCGCGCACGTCGACGCCGTCGACGCAGACGCTGCCATCGCTGACGTCGTAGAAGCGAGGGATCAGGTTGATCAGCGTTGTCTTGCCGCTGCCGGTGCTGCCGACGATGGCGGTGATTTCGCCGGGCGCCGACGTGAAGCTGATGTGGCTCAGCACCGGGTTCTCGGCGCCGGGGTAGCGGAACTCCACGTCTCTGAACTCGACGTGGCCCCGCGCGGGCGCATCGACGACGGGCGTCTCAGGGTCGTTCACCGAGATCTCGGCGTGCAGCACCTGCTGGATGCGCTCAGCCGAGGCAGCCGCACGTGGGACCATGACGAGCATGATGGTCGCCATGAGCACTGCCATGAGGATCTGCATGATGTACGTGAGGAAGGCGGTGAGGTCGCCGATGGGCATGCCGTGGTTGGCGACCTGGATGCTGCCGAACCACATGATGGCGACCGTCGAGAGGTTCAGGATGAGGGTCAGCATCGGGATCATGATGGCGAACAGTCGCGTCACGTGCAGCGTCGTCCCGGTGAGGTCGGCGTTGGCCACATCGAAGCGCTGTTCCTCGTAGCCGACGCGGTCGAAGGCGCGGATGACGCGCACGCCGCTGAGCACCTCGCGCGTGACCTGGTTGATGCGGTCGATCTTCTTCTGCATGGCCCTGAAGAAGGGCAGGGCGCGGGTCAGCACGAGGCCGATGAAGACGCCCATGACTGGCACGGCCACGAGGATCACGCTCGAGAGCGGCACGTCGAGTCGCAGGGCCATGATGATGCCGCCGATGGCCATGATCGGCGCTGCCAGCGTGACGTTCAGCATCATCAGTACCACCATCTGCACCTGCTGCACGTCGTTGGTCAGGCGAGTGATCAGCGAGGGCGTGCCGAAATGGTTGAGCTCGGCCTGCGAGAAGCTCTCGACTTTGCGAAAGAGGGTGCCGCGCACGTCGCGGCCGAAGGCCATGGCCGTCTTCGAGCCCCAGTAGACGGCGATGACGGTGGCGATCACGAGGACCAGGGTGACCCCCAGCATGAAGGCACCGGTGATCAGGATGTATCTCGTGTCGCCCTTGACGACGCCGTTGTTGATGAGGTCGGCATTGAGCGTCGGCAGGTAGAGGGTGGTGATCGCCTGCACGAACAGCAGGGCAAGCACCAGCAGGATCTTTCGCCAGTAGGGCATGAGGCGCTCGCGCATCAGGCGGATCATGCGCGCGCCTCCTGCTGCTTCTCCATGGCGAGCGTGATGCTGGCGCCGAACTCGTCGAGCAGGCGCGCGAGTTCGCGACGGTCGGCCTCGGGGAGGGTTGCGATGGTGGCGTTGACGTAGTCGGCGGCCACGACGATCATCTCCTTTTCGGCGGCGCGGCCAGCGTCAGTGAGGTACACGCGCGTCAGGCGCTGGTCGGCCTCGTCCGGACGGCGTTCGACGAGCCCGGACTTCTCCATTCCCTGGAGCATCTTGGTGACGGTGGGGCGCGCCACATGCAGCATGTCGGCGAGGTCGCGCTGGGCGGCCCCGTCGTTGACGGTGAGCACCCGCAGGCACATCAGCTGGCCGGGGTGGGTGCCGCTGTCGGCGAGCAACCGCATCATGAGGTGCATGTGCAGCTTGCCTGTACCGAGGAAGGCGCGGAACACCTGCGCGGAGAGGTCGTCGACGCCGTCGAGTTCGGGGATGGTCATGTTGAGGTCTGGGCCGCGCTCTACCACCGTTTGCCTTTTGTGAAGGGAATCAACGACGTGCCGGAAGAAGGTTAGCACGCTAACCATTAGCCGTCAAACTGTTGCTGCACCCTGTGATCCGTCTACGCAAAGGGCGTCAATCATGACGCTGAGGGCTGCCAAAGGTCCCGACGACCGGCGAAGCCGAGGGTGCCTACGAGCCGCGGGCGCGCGTCAGGGCATGGACAACGCTGCGGCCGCGGTGCGCTCGTTCGCCGCAGTCACCAGGATCACAGCAGCCGCGCCGGTCTATGCTGATCGCCACGCCGCGGGAGAATGGGGCGTTTATGAAACCTTCCGCGCTGAACTGCGAGCCTTGATCGGTGTTAGATCTCCGGTGCTTCCCGCACCGCTCCCATTCCTCGAGCGTCTCGCTGCAGAAGGAGGCGTCGGGCGTGTTCGGAAAGCCTCAGTTCAAGCTCAGACCGTGAGACCAGGCGAGGAAGGCGCCGCTCAGGAAAGCCATGGCCTGCGGCTCGAGGAAGACCACGGCGTCGCGACTGACTCGTGCAGAGCGACCATGTTGAGATCGCGGCTGTAGAGTAGACGCAGCTGATCGCCGTCGTCTTGCTCAAAGCCCTCCCAGATGATGATGTTGAAGTTTCTCACCGCTAATCCCTCCACGGGTTCGTCAATGTACAACAGGTCAGGCCGACGCAACCGTAACCGTGATCTTCTCTGGATCTTCGAGGCGATGGACAGCCCACTTCTGCAGGTAGAGGGTACCGATCACCGTCGGCTGATCTGATTCCGGTGCTTCATAGCGCACCGTGTTCTTCGTCTCTTTTGTCTGGCGCAGGGTCACTGTGAGTGGTTCCATCGTTCCTCATTTCTCCGATTAAGTAGCTCGGCGATACGGCACCAGCGCCCGTCTTTGCCGAGTGATTCCCATCCTCACGCGTGTGGGGACGAGTAAGCCCACTCTCAGGTCTTTCTCAGCCCCTGCTCAGGCGAAACTTAACTTCAGGCCGGAGAGTGGTCGCAAGCGAAGAGCGCTACCTGTCTTGGCGCCAACCGGGGAGAGTCACGAGCACTGACCCCGTCTGCGACGTTGACGCCTCCTGCTAAGCGCATCGGGCACGGCCAGATCCGCGGCGCTGCCGCAATACAGATACACTGCAGACGTACTGCAGACGACCGTCGAGCAGGTGCTGGTCTTTGTACCGGCGCGTCTCGAGCAGATCTCGCTGCGAGGAGTGCCTATGCATCGCCACGAGCCGGCGCTCGATCAGGCCCCGGTGCGGACCGCACTGCTGCTTGCCGCCGGCCTCGGTAGCCGACTGGCACCGTTGACCGCGGCGCGACCGAAGTGTCTCGTCTCCGTGAACGGTGTGCCGATCCTCGAGCGCCTCGTCTGCTCCCTCGATAATCACGGGATCAAACGCCTCGTCATCGTCAGCGGTTACCAGGCCGAGATGATCCGCGACTACCTCGGCGAGAGCTTCGGCGGCATCGCCATCGAGTACATCGTCAGCCCGCTGTATGCAACCACCAACAACAGCTACTCGCTGTGGCTGGCGCGCCAGGTGATCGACGAAGCCTTCCTGCTCGTCGAGAGCGACGTCGTCTTCGATGATCATCTCCTGGCGCCCCTGCTGCAGCCCGACCGGATTGCGGTTTCCAGGCAACTGCCATGGATGAGCGGCACCACGGTCACCCTCGACGCAGGCGGCAACGTCAAGGCCTTCTACCCGCCGCCCCCAGGCGTCTACGGCCAGCACTGCACCGACCCAGAGCACTTCATGGCAGTCAACATCTGCAGTCTTACCCGCGACACCTGGGGCGAGGTCTGTGAGCGACTCGACTGCCATGTGGCGGCCGGCCGGACCGGGTGTTTCTACGAGTCGGTGTTCGAGGAGATGGCCGCCGCGGGCAGCATGGCCCCCTTGGCCGTGATCTTTCCCAGCGAAAGTTGGTATGAGATCGACACGCCGGCCGATCGGGCTGCGGCCGAGCTGCTGTTTGCCAGGCAGCTGCCCGCCGGCCGAAAGTCGCGGCGGCGGTCTCCCAGCGCCGGAGCGGCGGGGTGAGCGGCGGCGCCTCGCGACCAGCGGCAGGTCCGCCGCCGATGCTCTCGCTGGCCCGCGATCTGCCCAACCTATGCTCGCTGGCTGGGCTTTTCGCGGCGCTGCTCGGCCTCTACTTCGCGATCCGTGGCGTCTACCCGGCGGCCTTGATGGCGCTCCTCTGGGCGGTCGTCTTTGATTGGAGTGACGGCCGCATTGCGCGCCGCCTGAAAGGACGCACCGCCGAGCAGCGGGCCTGCGGCGCCCAACTCGACTCACTGATCGACCTCGTCAGTTTCAGCGTCGCGCCGGCGCTGCTGCTTTTGAGCGTCGGGCGCTTCAGTTTCTGGTTTATCCCCGGTGCCTTCGTGATCTTAGCGACGGGAGCCATCCGGCTGAGTTACTTCAACGTCTTCGGGCTGCTCAGCGCTTCGACCTACCGCGGCTTAGCGCTCGACAACAACGTCATCGTCTTAGCGCTTCTCTTCGTCTGTAAGCCCCTCGTCGGCCTGACGACCTTCGCCATCATCATCTACGTCGCCTTGATGGTGCTGGCTGCCCTTAACGTGGCACCGATCGAGACGCCCAAGCTCGGCGGACGCTGGTATTACACCATCATCCTCTATGCGCTTGCGCTGAGCGGGCTGTACGGGTGGCAGCTGCGGTAGCCGA
>JBKQWK010000045.1:0-2732 GCA_052139595.1 Thermoleophilia bacterium
GTCGTCGCACCCTAGCCCTGATTTTCACTCTCATACTGTCGGCCGGTGGTCGACAGCACTCTCTGTGTACCAGCACTGTGGCCTTTTTGTGACGACGGCAGTTCACGTTGTCCGGTGCCGCTAGGCCAGCTTGTCGTCGCCAATCACCTGCCGCATTCGCACTCGTGCTGCTCACCCCTGCACTCACGCCAGAACCGGTTCTGGCGCTATCACAGGAAGCGGACCAACGAATGGGGCAGATCACCCTCAGATAGACCTCCTCGTACTTGACGCTCCTCCATAGAGACGTTCGATGAAAACGATGTCCATCCAGCGGCCGCGCCGGTCCATCCTGATCGCCACGCCGCGGAAGAATAGGGCGTGTGAAGCCTTCCGCACTGACCTGGGAGCCCTGATCGGTGTTGGATCTCCGGTGCTTCCCGCACCGCTCCAGCTCCTCGATCGTCTCGCTGCAGAAGGAGCCGCCGAGCGTGTTCGAAAAGCCTCAGTTCAGGCTCAGACCGTGAGCCCAGGCGAGGAAGGCGCCGCTCAGCGAAGCCAGGGCCTGCGGTTCAAGCAAGACGACGGTATCGTGACTGACGTCGTGCAGGGCGACCAAGTCGAGGTCGCGGTTGTAGAGCAGGCGCAGCTGATCGCCGTCGTCTTGCTCTACCCCCTCCCAAATGACGATGCTGAAATCACTCACTGATGATCCCTCCACGAGTTCGTCACAACACAACAGGTCCGGCGGGCGTAATGGTGACCGTGATCGTCTCTGGGTCGTCGAGGCGATGGACAGCCCACTTCTGCAGGTAGAGGGTACCGATCACGGTCGGCTGATCTGATTCCGGTTCTTCATAGCGCACCGTGTTTTTCGTCTCTTTTGTCTGGCGCAGGGTCACTGTGAGCGGTTCCATCGGTCCTCATTTCGGCGATGTGGTTGCTTGTGAGCGGAGCCTATCACCGGCCGGCGCGGAGGCTGCGTTTGTGGCGCGAAACGTGCCTCTGGCCATGGTCATCCTTCTTCGCGCTACCATCGCCGACAAGGCGGTTACGGGCGACGAGACGGGGCTGCTCTACCGCTTGCCAAGGTATTAAGCCGCTACTACTCGCCCGACCCGTCGTGTGACTATTCTCGACGTTTGACGCCGTCTGTAGCCGGGCCCGCGCGGTATCGGACACTGGCACTCGTTTGCAGGTCGTCTCGCGTCCGCAATGCCGGTAACGGACGGGGTTTCGGCGCGTCCGAGCGCCAACGCGACTACTCAGTCGCCGAACACATCGCGTGGCCATTCCCGCGGTTCGACGCAGCCTTTAACTGGAGCCGACGAGCCTTCATTGAGAGTCGCGAGGTGCCTATAGTCGACGTCTAGCGGGAACGCTTGCCGAAGCGCTCGAACGACAGCTTAGCCGCCTGAACTTGCGTACGGGGTGGCTTTGTCACGGCCGGGTGGCCGATGGCAACGAGACACAGGCAACGCCAGGTGTCGGTCAGCGCGCCGACCGCTTCCAGCGTCTCCCTCTCGTTACCGTAGCCCGCGGTCGCCTCGTCGCGGATGCCAATCCAGACGGCGCCCAAGCCGAGAGCTTGCGCCGCGAGCAGGATATTTTCGCTGGCGGCGCTGCAGTCCTCGACCCACTAGGTCGAGTCGGCGTGCCCGAGTACGGCGACGACGAGCGGGGCGCGGCGACACATGGTCGCCCACTGATGTACCTTGCTCAGGCGCTGCCGTATCTGCGGATCGCGCACGAAGAGGAAGTGCCACGGCCTGGCGTTGTTCGGGGACGGCCGACCGCGGTGCCGGCGCCATCGCGCGCGAGCTCGGTATCAGCGAGTCAGCCGTGCGTTTCGCCGCTTCCCGCAGCCCGGCTTTCGTACTCCATTTGTACTCCAAACGTGAGCCGACGGCCCCCGACAGGAGCCACAGGGGGCGACGTGAGCGGATGAGCGAGGCAGGAAAGTTCCTGCAAACAGCCTAAAACAGCCGACTCCGGCCGAGAGCGGCGGATGACCAGGGGCGAACCCGAAGGTCGCAGGTTCGAATCCTGCCCCCGCTACCACTTTCTTCTTTTCTACTTTCCTGCTTTCTTCTCTTCTTTTCTTATCCTTTCGGCTCGTTTTGGCTGGGCCATTGCTGTTGCCCTGCTGACATTTCGGCTCCTGGGGCGCCTGCACCTTTGACGCATCGCAGACTGTGGCACCGCTGTCATGGGATAGCGGACTCAGTTGACGCCTCCGCCAATCTTGCGCAGCAGCGGAACTGCAGCGACGGCGCTGTTCCCTCGCCTCATCCGCGATGGCGCACCTCATCGCCGGTAACTCGTTCTTCGCCGTCGCCGGTGTTGCTCGGTCCAGATGCGCCGATGGACGGCCAAGCCAGTAAGATTGACCGGGATCTGCGGAGTCTTGCCAGAGTACCTCGAGCGTCAGCGCGGTTGACTCTAGACTGCCGACAGCGACACGGGGTCACGGTGCGAGCGGGAGGTCGAGTGGCGGCGGCAATTACTACCGACAAACTGACCAAGATGTACGGTCATCGGCGTGGCATCGTCAATCTGGATCTCGACGTTGCCCGCGGTGAAGTTTTTGGCTTTCTCGGCCCCAACGGTGCTGGCAAAACGACCACTATTCGCACGCTGCTCGATCTGATCAGGCCGACGTCGGGCAGCGCCGGAATTTTCGGCCGCGACACTCACACCGATAGCTTTGAGATCAGACAGCACGTTGGCTACTTGCCCGGTGAGTACGCGCT
>JBKQWK010000046.1:0-28367 GCA_052139595.1 Thermoleophilia bacterium
CCTGCGTTGGCGGGTGGGCCAGCGCGGCGCCGGCGCCGGCGCCTCGGTTGGTGACAATTGTCACCGCAGCGGCGCCACGGGCAAAGAGGGCTTCCAGGCGACGCTGGTACATAAGAATCACGTCGGCCGCCTCATCGGCGCTCAGCTGTTCGAACTCGATGTTGTGTGCTGGCGAGTGGACGATGACCTCGTGCCCTTCGGCGAAGGCGGGGTACTTGTTGGGTACGACGCGCACACGCCATCCGGGCTCGTCGGCGCCACCCTCGTCACGCAAGGCGTCGAGTTCGGGCGGCGTCAGCCGCTCGTGGCCCTCGCAAAAGGGGCAGGCCGCCGGGCGCTCGGCGTCGTCATCGCTGGGCCGCTCGCGTCGCGCAGGGGCAACGGCAACAAGCTCTCCGGAGACGGGGTTGCGGCGCAGATCGCTGGCGAAGGCGTGATGTTCAGTTCCGTGCACGGCTTCATCCTTCCGAGTCGAGCGAGGCGTCAAGCTCCACCTTCTCTTCGCTCTCGCGGGATTTGTAGAGCTGGCGAGCATCACGTACCCGGTCGTAGCGCTCGTCAAGCACCGCTCCCATGTCGCGCCACAGGCAGCAGTCGTTCTTCAGGAAGCGCTGACGAATGTCGGCGTTGCAGTCGTCTTCCAGTGGGCAGGCGTAGCACACCTCATTTTCGATCACGTCGACCTTTTTCTTGGCATGCTCTCCCTCATCAATGCGCCGGTAGGCATCAAGTAACAACGATTGCACGTCAGCCGCAATCTTCACCAGGAAGACCGGCATGCGCTCGGGTTCGTCATACAGGAAAACGCCAGTCTGCCAGTGGGCGAGTTCAAACACTTGGTCGAGGGTTTGTTGCGCCATGATCGTGCGAATCGCCTGTTCGTCACTGTAGCCCATGTCGATGAGACGCTGGCCGAGTGGTTTGGCCTTTCGCTGCTCGCGGGTGCGAGCGGTGTCATCGATGAGGGTCTGGGTGAGTTGCTGCTCGCTGAGCAGGCCGGCTTTCACCATGCGTGAGCCGAGCTTCTCATCGCTGATGGGCAGCGAAATCGCTTCAACATGGCCGTCGACCAGATAGATGAAACCGTACTCTTCGAAGTCGCGCACTTCGAGCACACCGCTGCAGCCGGCTGCGGCCAGAAACTGCAGAATGCCGGCCAGGCTGAAGCGGCGGATCGAGCCTTCAAGCAACATCAATCGTCTTGTCGGCAGGAACGGCAGCAATGCTTAGATGCGCTGGCGTTGGCGTGGCAAGGCTTGCTACGCAGCCGGCGCGAACTGCGCCGGCTGCGCGCAGAGCTTATCTGTGCCGGGGCGAGATGACCACGGCGCGGTAGGGCTCTTGGCCCTCACTGGCCGTCTCGACGCGCTGGTGATCCTTGAGGTGCAGGTGGATGATCTTGCGCTCGGCGGCCGTCATCGGCTGCAGGGCCGCCGGCTCACCATCGCGACTTACTTGCTGTGCTGTACGCTCGGCTAAGGCCTTGAGCGACAGTTCGCGCCGCTGGCGGTAGCCCTCGGCGTCGACGATGACCTGACGGCGCTGGTGGTGATCGCCGTTGATGACGATGGCAGCCAGATACTGTAAGGCATCGAGGGTCTGGCCGTGGCGGCCGATGAGGATACCGAGATCGCTGCCGGCGATGTCGGCGCTGACAGTCTCGCGCGTTTCGCTGGCGGTGACCGTTGCTTCGAGGCCCATGCGGGCAATGACTTCGGCGAGGAAGACGCGCAGTTCATCGGCAGCCGGCAGCAGGTCGGAGACTTCGCAGGCTGCGGCTGCGCCGCTACGCAGGCGCGCTTCGACCCGGGGCTGCGTCTTGCCCATGCCCAAAAAGCCGCCCTTCTGCCCCTCGTCAAGAACGATAAACTCGACCTCGGCCTCGTTGACGTAGGCAACAATCTTGCGCAGCTGGTCGAGAGCTTTGCGCTTGGCCTCGTCCAGCGTCGCGCCCGTCGCGACCGTGGCGAAGTCATCGTCGCTGCGTTCGTCGTCGAGGATGCTGTCTTCGACCGCAGCATCCTCGAACGTGTTGTGCGTGTCTTCGTCCATAGCGCTACCGCTCGCTTTCGTGACGCTGGGAGAGGCGGTTTACGTGCTGGTTGTTGCCGCTCAGGTGCTCGACCCGGCGGGCGGATTGGTCGTGGGCTTGTCGTTTGACGACGATTTGGCGCCGCCCGCTGCTTGGTTGGCAGGTTTCGCCGCCGGCTTCGCCCCGGCGACCTTCGCGCCGGGTCTACCCGCTGGCTTGGCGTTTGGCTTTGCCTCAGTCTTGCCCACCGGCTTTGCGGTTGGTCTTGCTCCTGCCTTACCCGCAGGCCTTGCCGCCGGTTTGGTTCCTGGCTTACCGGTCGGCTTGGTGCCCGATTTGCCTGCCGGTCTCGCCGCTGTCTTTGCGCCCGTCTTACCCATCGGCCTGGAACCTGCCTTGGTCGACGCCGGCGACTTGCGGTCACGGTCCTCCTGAGCAGCCATGATGGCGCGCATGAAGCGACCTTGCGGCTTGGCTGGGACCGAGTCGTTGGCCCCGTCGCCGCCGGCTGTCGGCAGCTTGACGTTGGCGACGGCGACCTCGTGTGGCATTTGGTGGCGGATGATCAGCTGCTGACCGATCGTCCACAGGTTGGTCGTCACCCAGTAGAGGAAGAGGCCAGACGGGAAGGAGCGCAAGATAACGATGAAGAACACCGGCATGGCGCGCATGATCCACTTTTGCTGCTTGTCGGTCTGCGGCGTCATCATGAGTTCAGTGCTCACGAGCTGCGAAACGACGTAGATGATGAGCAGAATATACGTTGGATCGGGTTTACCGAGGGCCTTCAGCCAGAGAAAGCTTGAATTTGCCAAGGCAGCCGTGGTCGGTCCAGTCAAGTAGTGGGTTCCCTTGATTGCCCAGTAGAGACTGATGAACACGGGGATCTGCAGCAGCATCGGCAAGCACGAGGCAAAAGGATTGACCTTATTCGCTTGATACAGGCGCATCGTCTCTTGTTGCAGTTTCTGCTTGTCGCCCTTGTACTTGCGCTGCAGCTCCTTGATGTGAGGTTGCAGGGCCGCCATCGCCTGCGCCGAGCGAAACTGCTTGAAGGTAAGCGGCACGAGGATGAGGCGTACGATGATCGTCAGAGCGATGATGGCCAAGCCCCATATGCCGAGCACGCTGTGCAGCTCGACGAGGATCCAGTGCAGGAGCTTCACGAACGGCTCGAAGACGGTTTCGATAGGGCTCAGTATGGGGCTCAGTGCGCTGGCGAATGTCAGTAAAGCGGTGATCACATCAGTCCCTTCTCGGAGGGACGGGGTCGAGACCGCCGTCGCTTAGCGGGTTGCAGCGCAAGAGGCGCCAAGAAGCGAGAACAAATCCTCTCAGCGGCCCATGCACGCGGATGGCTTCGACGGCGTAGTGCGAACAGCTGGGGTAGTACTTGCAGCGCTGAGGAAACAGGGGCGAGATAAAGCGCTGATAAACGCGAATTGGTGCGATGAGGATCTTGCCGAGGATTGTCGAGATCACGGTTGGCCGCCCTGCTTGCTGTCTGCGGTGGCGCCGGCCACGCCGGCTTCGCCGGCGAGCATGCCGGCGCGCACGAACAGCGCCCGCACCGCAGCAGGCACAGCGCCGCTCTCGCCCTTATCTTGGCGGGCAACGAGTTCATTCAGTGCTGGGCGTGCAATCAACACGTAATCGTAGCCTCCGACAAGCTGCTCCTGCAGGGCGCTAAACGCCTCGCGGAGCAGGCGTTTATGGCGATTGCGCACAACCGCGCCGCCGAGCTTCTTCGAGACCGAGAGTCCCAACCGAGGCGATTCATCGCCGGTTGCCGCCGGACGCTTGAAATAATACAGGACCAGAAAGCGCGACGCCGTCGAACTACCCTGCCGATAGATGCGCTGGAAGTCGCTCGAACGAGAAAGGCGGGAGCGCTTATTGACCATGCTCCGGGCGGCTACGCGGAGAGACGCTTGCGTCCCTTCAGGCGGCGCTTCTTCAGGATCATCTGACCCGCGCGCGTGCTCATGCGCTTGCGAAAGCCGTGCGTCTTCGCGCGCTTGCGAGTGTTTGGTTGGTAGGTCCTCTTCACAGCATCCTCGCTACATTGTCTTCACGTCAGAACGAAGAGTATAGCCAGCAAGAAGAGGTGCGGTCAACGCGAGGGTTGCGATCGTGCCTGCGGATACTGGCGAGATCAGCGGTCCCACTTGAATTCGCGTGCCTGCTGCTGCTCCCACGTGCTGACGGCGTCTTCGTCGTCGGTGCGTTTGCCGGCCAATGACTTGCTGATGATATCGCCGCGGTTGACGGTCGGCGCCGGCTCCCCATAGGTGCGCTCGGCCGGCGTTTCGCTCGGTGTCGCTGCTTGGGCGGCGGCTGCGCCGCCTGACCGCGTGAGCGGCGTCGCCTCAGGGTGGGCCGACGCGCGCGTAATGCGGGCCGGCGCAAGCTGAACCGTGCCATCGGCACGAACGCCGGCGTTCGGGATCAGATCTTGGCGTTCGTCGTAACCGCGGTCGCCCAGGCGCACCGTGCCGGCGCTCTGAATGTCGACCGTGTAACGATACCAACCCACTGACCAGAGAAAGGTGACCGCCAACGTGTCGCCGTCGAACCCGACGTGCACTGAGGGGATGCCCAGGTGCTCGTTTGTCTCCGAGATCTTCTTTGGCACCGGGCTGACGTTGAGCAGATCGACACCGCGCTGCAGCAAGGTGAGGGAGGCGGCGTCGGCCTCGATTTCAGATGGCTCACTGGTTGACGCGAGTTCGGCACCTGCTGACGCGGTGCCAGCAGGTGTTGGTACGGCGTCGCCGCCGGCGAAGACGTCTGACTGCATGATCGGTGCCACGGGCGCCGCCGAGGTGGGCGTCGGAAGGGCGGCGTTGGGATCGCCCGACGCCGCAATCGCGGTGGCGAAACCGGCACCCTCGGTCGCCGGTGTTTCGCTGACAAAGACGGGAACGCCCGGCATGGTCTTGCTGGGGTCGGCTGCGGGCTGGTCGATGAACGCCTGATTGAGGCCGGGCATCGTGGCGCCGAGATCGTCCTTCTCGATGATCTCGGGCTCGAGGGCGCGGTACGGATGCGCTTCCGGTGGCTCAGCCACCGGTTCGCCGAGGGCGTCATAAGGGTGAAAGCCGCCGGTGAGGGTTGCGGGTGGCTCAGCGGCGGCTTGATCGCTCGCCAAACCGGCCTCCGCCGTGACGTCAGCAACAGCTTCGACGGTCGCCGGTGTGAGCGGCGCCGGTTCAAGCGGCGCAGTCGGGATCGTCGTCGGCGCGATTTCGGCGGCAGCGAAAGGCGGTGTTGCCGCTGCCGGCGATGCACCCGTTAGCGAGCCGTCGTAGGGGGCTTCGCCGTTGACCTGCCGCTGCAAGTGCGCTAGGCGCACCGTCAGTTCCTGTCGCTCGGCCTCGGCCTGAGCGAGACGCGACTCAAGATGCTCGATCTGCGCATCCTTGTCTTTCAGGGCCTTCCAGAATGCATCGCTGCCGGTGCGTGTCTCTTTGACCCGGGAGGCATTAGATCCCGCAGAACCGGTCGCCGATGGGCCAGTTTCGCCGGATCGGTCGCGACTGCAGAGCGAGCAGACGAGCAACTCTTCGCCGTCGTCGCCGACGACACGCTGGGTCCATTCGCCGGCCAACAGGGTGCGTCCGCATTCTGCGCACACCGGGCCGGTCTTGTTGTCCTTACCGCGACCGAACAGTCCCATGAGCACGTCTCCAGTGGGTTGGTGGGTCTAGGTCAGTGTGAGAATAGTCTGCGAGCTTAAAAGTATACCAGAGGCCAGAAGGCACTGCTCAAGGCCGTGTTTTCGGCCGCAGCACAACGGTATTGGCAAGCACATCACCGAGGCGCTGGTGGCGTGGTGAACTGCCAATGAGCACCAGATACGGCAGCACGAGTAGCGCCTCCGGCAGACGCGTCAAAGCGCGGATCACGTGCGCGATCGGTTCAGCTCGCTGGCCGCCTTCGTCGAGGACGTACAGGCCGAAGAGACGCTTCCCCGGCGTCGTTGCCGTCAGGCTCTCGCTGACAACAAAGTAGAGCAGCCAGAGGGCAATGGCGAAGGCATCCAGGGCGCTGCGCCACGCACCGGCATAGCTGGCGATGATGACAAGGGCCGTGGTGAGGACCACAAGGATTGCGGTGTCGACGAGAGCGGCAGCTATGCGCCGTGGCAGCGATTCGCCGGTGAGCCCCTCACCCTGCTCGGGGATCACACGTCTGGGCTGTCGGCCAGTGCCCCGGCTTCGGCTTCGTCGAGGACCTCGAGCGCGCGCGGCAGGTCGGCTTCACGCACGAGAATGCGAATCTCGGAAAGTGCCGTGCCGGGATAGACCGACTCGAGGCCGCTGCCGGAAAGCATCGCCTCGATGCCGGCTGATTCGAGCAGTCCCTTGATGGTGCTGGCAAGGCCGACATCGTGAGCGGTGGCGGCTACGCACAGTTCCATGGTGTACCTCGCTGGATCGGCGTGGCTTCGGCCGGGCGTGCCCGGCGCCTTGATTATACCCTTCCGCCCTCGCTGCCGCCCTCGCTGCCGTCAGGCGCTTCGAGGTCTCGCGGTCGACGGCGATCGATGTCTTACTCTGCTCGGTTGCGCAGTGCTTGCAAGCGCTCGATATTGGCACGGTCGGGACCGTTGCTGTCGAGGCCCGGCACCTCGAGGATGCCGGGCAGGTCGGCCAGCGCGGGATGATTGACAAGTCCCGCGAAGGCGTCGCTGCCTAGCTCGCCGTCGCCGATGTTTTCGTGACGGTCGCGGTTGGATCCCAGGGGCGTCTTGCTGTCGTTAAGATGCAGCATGACGAGACGGTCGAGGCCGGCGGTCGCGTCGAGCCGCGCCAGGGTCTCGTTGAGACCCTGGCGGGTGCGAATGTCGTGGCCGGCCTCGAACAGGTGCGCCGTGTCGAGACAGATTCCCAGACGTGGGTCGCCGCCGACGCTGGCGATCATGGCGGCCAGCTCCTCGAAGCTGACGCCCATGGTGCCGCCGGCGCCGGCGGTATTCTCGAGCAGCACGCGTACCGGGGCGTCTGCGACCTCGTCAAGGGTGCGACCGAGGGCAGCACGCACGCGCTGCAGACCAGTCTCGAAGCCGGCACCCTGGTGCGAGCCGACGTGGGTGACAATCGCATCGGCGCCGAGCTGTTCCGCCGCGGTCACGGCGCCGACAAGACTGACGACCGACTTCTCGTAGAACTCCTCATTTACGGTCGCCAGGTTGATCAGGTAGATGGTGTGGATGACGACGAAACGGATGGCCGATGCGGTGCGCGCCTCGCGAAAGCGCGTCGCATCGGCCTCCGCGTAAATCTGCGGTTTCCAGGTGCGTGGGCTGCCGGCGAAGATCTGGATCGCCTCGGCGCCGATGTCCGTGCCGTTGGCGACGGCGTTCCAGACGCCGCCACTCGCCTTCACGTGCGCTCCGAAATACATGACGCCTCCCTGCGCCCGCCGCGGGCGCGTCTTTGCGGTCGTCCCCGCCGGCTGAGTCGCTGTGCCTGTGAAGCTAGACTTTACTGGAGCCATTGTGCCGGCGCACAATGCCGGTCTGTTCTTTCTCACCGATCGCTCACCGATCGCCGATCGATTCGCGAAGGGCTGAAATGGGCATTGTCCGGTCCATGCTGAGCGTCTGCTCGGCTCAAACAGCTCCCCTGTCGGGCCGTGATATCGTGTGACTTCGCCTTGCGTGCAAAGCCCACGGTGGACTCTACCCTAGGAGTGACGACGCTTCATGTGTGGCATCTTCGGTTTTACCGGCGTCCCTGATCACGAACTGCTTGGCCGCATGGCCGCGGTGCTGCTGCACCGCGGCCCGGATGATGGCGGTGTTTTCGAGCGCGAGCAGATCAGCCTCGGCCATCGCCGCCTCTCGATCATCGACCGCGCCGGCGGTCACCAGCCGCTGGCCAACGAGGACGAGAGCGTGTGGCTGGTTTACAACGGCGAGGTCTACAACTATCGCGAACTGCGCAGCGAACTCGAGGCGGCCGGCCACGTTTTTCGCAGTAGCGGCGACAGCGAAGTCATCGTTCACGCTTACGAGCAGTGGGGTCCCGACTGCGCGGCGCGTTTCAACGGCATGTGGAGCTTTGCCATCGCCGATTTTCGTCAAGCAGCCGGCAAGCTGGTCCTGTGCCGCGATCATTTCGGTATCAAGCCGCTCTTTTACGCCCGCTCGCCGCACACTGGGCGCGTGCTCTTTGCCAGCGAGATCAAGTCTCTCCTGCAGGATCCCGACCTGGCCGCTCGCCCCGAAGAGCAGATGATCTTTGAGTACCTGCAGCACGGTTTTCATGACCACCGCGCCGAAACGTTTTTTGCCGGTGTCTACCATGTCCCGGCCGCGAGCTGGATCGAGCTACCGCTTGCCGCCGCCCCGCTTGCCGCCGGCCCACTGACGGCTCCGCTCGCTGCCACGGCCTACTGGACACCCGAGTTGCGGAGCGACGGCAGTGCCGACCCCGACCTCTTTCGCCATCTCTTTCGCACGAGCGTCGAACGGCGCCTCGTCGCCGAAGTGCCGGTGGGGTCGTGCCTCTCCGGTGGGCTCGATTCGACGACCATTGTCGCTTTCATGAGTGAGCTCCTCAAGGAGGCGGCGCCTGACGCGGCATCCTTGCGCGGTCACCTGAAGACGTTCAGCGCCGTGTTCGATGGCGATCCGATCGACGAACGGGCGTTCATCGAAGTGGCGGTCGAGAGCACCGATGCGGACACGACCTACACGAACCCCACCTCGCCAGAGTTCGTCGATGAGCTGCGCGATTTCATCTGGCACCAGGAAGAGCCGATTGTCAGCACCGGCCCGTACGCGCAGTGGTGCGTCATGCGCAGTGCTCGCGAGCAGGTGACGGTGCTGCTCGACGGGCAAGGCGGCGACGAACTGATTGCCGGCTACGTGCCGTACCAGCTCGTCTACCTGCGCCAGCTGCGCAAGCAGAAGCGATACGCAGAGTTGCGGCGCGAGGCCGCCGCTTCCCGGGATGTGCTCTGGCCGCTGGCGCGCCGCAGGCTAGGCCAGCGGCACCGGCGACTCGACACGCGTCAGCTCCTGCAGCCGGGCTTTCTCGACCGTGTCGTTGACCCCGGCTACGGCCGCACCCAGGACGATCTCAAGCAGCGCTTGCTGCAGGATCTGCTCACCTACAGTCTGCCCTGTCTGCTGCGTTATGAGGATCGCAACTCCATGGCGTTCAGTATCGAGTCACGCGTGCCCTACCTCGATCAGGAGTTCGTCGACCACATCCTCAGTCTGCCCGACACGGCCATCGTACGTGACGGCTGGAGCCGCTGGATTCTGCGCGCCGCCCTCAAGGGAACGCTGCCGGAGAAAATTCGTCTGCGGCGCTGGAAGGTCGGTTTCACCACGCCGGAGATGCGCTGGATCAAGGCACGGCGGGCCGTCTTCACGAGTCTCTACCAATCGCCCAGTTTTCAGGCGCGACCGTACTGGGATGGCGCCGCCGTCGTGAGCGCGTTTCGTGCCTGCTGCCGGGGCGAGGTTGAGGAGTCGATGTTCTTCTGGCGCGCCGCCAACGTGGAGCTGTGGCTGCGCGAGTTCTGTGACCGTAGTGCCGTCGTCGCTGGCGTTGACGTCGAGGCGGCACTGACGGCACCGGCGCCGGTTGGTGTGCGCCGCCGGGGCAGCGTCGCTGCCGGCGGCGACGAGCTGGTGCCGGCCTTGTTGCTGTCGGCCGACGACAGCGCGGGTGCACGCGGCCGTGCTGACTCCGGCCGTGTCGCCGCTGCCGCCGAGGCCGAGCGGCTGCTGGCCGACTATGCGCCAAATGCGCTGAAGCACCTGTTCGCGGCCCGCGCCGGCCGTGTCTATGCGCGCCTGCCGCTGAGAACGGACCTTGTCGGCCGTGGCGACAGCCTGGAGGACCTGTTCCGGCGCCAGGTCGTGGCGCGGGTGCAGCCGGGCGACATCGTCGTCATGGCCGAGAAGCCGATTGCCGCCAGCCAGGGTCGCTCGTTTGCTCTCGACGAGATACGGCCGACGCGTCTGGCGCGCGGCCTCAGCCGGGCAGTGACGCGCACGCCGCATGGCATCGGCCTGGGTGTGCCGGAGACGATGCAACTGGCTATCGACGAAGCCGGCACGACGCGTATTCTTGCGGCAACGGCAGCATCTGCAGCCGGCAAACTGCTGCGCCGCAAAGGCTGGTTCTACAGGGTGGCCGGATCTGCGGTTGAAGCGATCGACGGACCAACCGCGAACACCCTGCCGCCACACAACACGCAGGCCAAGCTGGGGCCAGCTGATCCGAATGGCGTGGCGGCAAGGCTGGCCCAATTCGTCAGTGACGAGATCGGCGGCGGCGTGGGCATGGCCGTCATCGACGCCAATGACCTCACAGCCAAGGTGCTCGGCGCTTCACCCGGCGTCGATCGCGACCTGGTGGACTACCTCATGCGCGACAATCCTCTCGGTCAGGGCCACGAGCAGACGCCTGTCTGTCTGCTTCGCGATTTGGGGCCGCTGACGCCGCCGGTGCGCGGCTGATGGGAACACGGGTGACCGCGCACTGAGCCTGTGTGCTCGTAGGTACCGGACTGCGCTCAGAATCGGGAACGCGGTGGCCGCTACCGCGGTCGTGCTTAGTCTCGCGATATCGTCATGTGCACGTCGGCGGGCAGCGCCAGACCAGAGGCGACCTCGATCGCCTTGATAATACCGGAGGGCACGGGACACGCGGGGTGAGCACAATACTTGGCGCCCAGGGCCAGCGTCAGTGGCCCTTCGCCACGAAAACTGATTTCGCGAAACGGGTCAACGGTGTGCAGATCCTCGGCAAGTTTGATTATGTGAGGGCAGTCGCTCGTGATCGACACTGTGGCTTCACGCATGCTTTCCTGGTGCGCTTCAACGCGTGTCGTGAACCCACATATGCCTGCCGATATGACTACGCTGGCCACTGTTGCCTCCTCAGGTGGTGAATCAAGCTGTATGGCGGAGTGTAGCTGTCCGACTTGCGCGCGCCAACCGTTGCCGTTCACGCGGGTGTTGACATGCATTGGCTCGCCGGTTCCGCAAACATCTTGCTTTGTGCGGTCAAAACTTACTAAGGTCAAGGAACCGCGGGCTGGTTGCCAGGTCAAGGAACCGCGGGCTGGTCGCCTTCAAGGGGAATTGACCTGGCAGGGCCAACAAGGGAGTGTGCGCAATGAGCGCAGCGACGAAGACCATGCAGGCATTGGTAAAGACGCAGTCCGCGCCTGGCCTGACACTGCAGGAAGTATCTGTGCCGGCGGTGGGCGACGATGAGGTCCTCATTCGCGTGTTGAAGACGGCCATCTGCGGTACCGATGTACACATCTACAACTGGGACGAGTGGGCGCAGCGTACGGTACCGGTGCCGATGACGATCGGCCACGAGTTTGTTGGCCGCGTGGCCGCCGTTGGCGCGCGGGTGCGTGACCTCTACGTCGACGAACTGGTTACCGGCGAAGGCCACGTTGTCTGCGGTCACTGCCGCAACTGCCGCGCCGGCCGACGTCATCTCTGTGCCAATACCTCCAGCGTCGGCTCCAACCGTCCCGGCGCCTTTGCCGAATATTTGGCACTGCCGGCGGCCAACGTCTGGCAGGCCGACCCCAGCATCCCCCTCGACACGCTGGCCGTCTTCGACCCGCTCGGCAACGCCGTGCACACGGCGCTCTCGTTTGATCTGGTCGGTGAGGATGTGCTCATTACCGGCGCCGGACCGGTCGGCATCATGGCCGTGGCCGTCTGCCGCCACGCCGGCGCTCGCTACGTGGTGGTGACTGACGTGAATCCTTACCGCCTCGGTATCGCCGCCCAGATGGGCGCCGATCGCTGTGTTGACGTCTCGCAGCAGAGCGTCACCGACGCCATGGCCGACCTGGGTATGACGGAGGGCTTTGACGTTGGCCTGGAGATGTCGGGCAACGTCACGGCTCTGCAGGGCATGCTGGCCGCCATGGCTCATGGCGGCAAAATAGCCCTGCTCGGTTTCCTGGAGCATCAGGCGGCAGTCGATTGGGAGAATGTTATTTTCAAGGGGCTGACGCTCAAGGGCATCTATGGCCGCGAAATGTTCGAGACCTGGTACAAGATGACGGCGATGGTGCAGAGCGGACTCGACGTCTCTCAAGTCATAACCCATCATTTTGCCGTGGCCGATTACGAGAAGGCGTTTGACATCATGTGTTCGGGCCACTCGGGCAAGGTGATCCTTGAGTGGCCGGCTGCGCACGAGCAGTGACGATTCGCAGGCGAGGAGGAGAGAGATGTACGGCGAACAGCTTCGCAGTCGATTGACCGAGACGTTGCAGCAGACACGCGACGAAGGACTCTTCAAGCCGGAGTACACGATCGACAGCCCGCAAGGCGCCTGGCTGACGCTAGCCGGCGATGGACGTCGCGTCCTCAACATGTGCGCCAACAACTACCTTGGTCTTTCGTCGCACCCCGATGTGCTGGCGGCCGCCCACAGGGCGCTCGATGAGTGGGGCTACGGTCTGTCGTCGGTGCGCTTTATCTGTGGCACCCAGGTGCCGCACAAGCAGCTCGAAGCAGCGCTCTCGGCCTTTCTGGGCACCGACGACACGATCCTCTACTCGTCGTGCTTCGACGCCAACGGTGGTTTGTTCGAGACGCTGCTCGGCCCCGAAGACGCCGTTATTAGCGACGCCCTCAATCATGCCAGCGTCATTGACGGGATTCGCCTGTGTAAGGCGCAGCGCTACCGGTATCGCAACGGCGACATGGCCGATCTTGAAGCAAAGCTGCGCGAGGCGAGCGCTGCCCGCGTTCGGCTTATCGCCACCGACGGCGTTTTCTCGATGGACGGCGTGATCGCGCCTCTTGCCGAGATCTGCGACCTTGCCGAGCGTTACGATGCTCTCGTCATGCTGGACGACTCACACGCCGTCGGCGTGCTCGGTGCTGGCGGCCGGGGCACACATGAGTACGCCGATGTCATGGGTCGTGTGGACATCATTACCGGCACGCTGGGCAAGGCACTTGGTGGTGCCAGTGGCGGCTACACCAGTGGGCGCCGGGACATCATCGCCTTGCTGCGCCAGCGCTCGCGGCCGTACCTCTTCTCCAACACCCTGGCGCCGGTGATCGCCGCCGCTTCGGTCACGGCGCTCGAAGTTGTGCAGCGTTCGCCCGAACTCGTGGCTCGCCTGCGCGCCAATACGGACCGGTTCCGCAGCGCGATCGAAACCGCCGGCTTCGCCACGCGCGGCGCCGGCCATCCGATTGTGCCGGTGATGGTCGGCGAGGCGCGCGTGGCGCAGGAAATGGCGTCGGCGCTCCTCCGCCAGGGTGTGTACGCGGTCGGCTTTTTCTATCCGGTGGTGCCCAAGGGCGAGGCTCGCATTCGCGTGCAGCTGTCGGCTCTGCACGAGCCGGCCGATATCGACTTCGCCGTCGCGCAGTTTGTCGCCGCGCGCGAGCAGGTCGCTGCCAGCTGAGCGAGCGATCAGGAGCGACGGGGCGGGCGATGGTCACTGGCCTCGTCGCTCAGTGCTGCGGCGGGTAACGGTCGCTTTCCTCGTCGTCCGGTGCTACGGCAGGACGGATGCCTGGCCAGCGGCCATTATTGCCGGCCGCGCAGGCCTCCGTCACCGGCTGGCGGGTCGTCAATGAAGCTGGATAACAAACGTATAGATGACCATGACACTGATGACGATGACGAAGACGCGCAACAGCCACAGCCCGACGCGGGCGCGGGTACCCAGGTATTTGGGCGGCGCCGGCCTGTGCATCGACTCCTCGAGCTGGTCGCGTTCGAGATAGCCGACCAGGTCGTTGTCGTAATAATCCGCACACGGCGGATGATCGGCAGTTGTCGGCGGTGTTAAGGGTGGCACCATGGCTTACGACTTGATCAGATGGGCGCCGATGAGGAACGAGTCGATGCCGTAGGCGGCGCCACAAACGGCCACGGCGGTGGCCACAACGACAGCGCTAATGTTGGTCTTGCGCGTGTTGACCCACGGACCCATGAGTTCGCGATCGTTGGCCAGCATGAGCAGGAACACGAGTGCTACCGGCAACAGCACCGTGGCGAGCACGTTGGCATTAAGTGCGATGGAGAGCAGCGGTGCTCCCGGGATCAGGATGACCGAGCCGGCGACCAAGGCCGCACCGATGTTGCAGGCGTAGAAGAGCAGGGCCCGGCGCAATGAGTAATTGAAGCTGTGGTGCACGCCCAGACTTTCCGCCACGGCGTACCCGGTGCTCGCCGAGATTGTCAACAGGGCGAGCGCTCCGGCTTCGATGAGCCCAAGAGCAAAGAGCATTGACCCGGCGCCACCAGCTCGTTTCATGGCCGCCGGGAAGCCGGCGCCGGTGAGTCCCTGCACCGTGGCTCCACCGTGTTGCGTAAGAATGGCGGCGGCGATAAGGGCGCCGCAGCCGCAGGCGGCGGCGACAACGCCGCCGATGGCGGTGTCCATACGGCCCTGCCGCATGTCGCGCGAGGTCATGCCCTTGTCGACCGTCGCGCTCTGCTGAAAGAAGATCATCCATGGCGTCACCGTCGCGCCGATGGTTGAAGCCAGCAGGAGGAGAATCGTGTTGAAGCTGCCGCCGGGAAACGGCGAAAAGGTGACCAGCGCCTTGCCGGCGGCTCCCCAGTGGGGCCTGTTCAACACCGCCGCGGCGAGAAAGAGCAGGTTGAAGACGGCCAAGCCGAGCGAAATGCGCTCCCAGCGCCAGTAGCGATGGCCGCTCTGGGCGAAGGTGACGAGCACGAGGCCGAGCACCACGGCCACCCAGGCACCGAGGTGGAAGTACGCCAGCCCTACACGCAGGGCGACGAACTCGGCAACCAGCGTTACGAGATTGGTGAGCACAAGGTCGCCGGCGTTGAACCAGCCCCACAGCTTGCCGTAGCGCTGAAAGACGAGTTCGCCGTAGCCTCGGTGTGTAACGGCGCCGACACGCATGCACATTTCTTGAACGATGATCGCGGCGATGAAGGTGACGACGATGAAGGGGATGAAGAAGCCATAACCGTACGTTGCACCGGTCGCCGCGTAGGAGATCATGCTCGGCCCGTCGTTCTCGCCAATCATGGCGAGAACCCCCGGGCCGATCAGCAGCCAGAGCAGCATCCAGTGATTGCCACGCCGCCGCGCCCAAAACACCCGGGCGCGGTCGTCGGCACGGTCGAGGTCCTCGTGCGACAGACTGGGGGCCGGCGTGTCAACCATTGCCGCCCACGCCTTCGCGGCGGTGCGGCCTGTGTTGGCGGACGATGAGTTGTGGCGTCTTGGCACGATCAATCGTCAGAGGCGGTGTCGCGAAAGCTCTGCCCGTCGACCTCGGAAAGCAACTGCCAACCTCCCTTTCGCCACACTGGCTGCGGCCGTGCCGTTCGACCATGGCTGCGGCTAGCGATCACGGGCTGCTACCTACATCAGGCAGCTGTGGCTGCCGACTGTGGCTACCGACTGCGGCTACCAGCTGCAGCTGCCGCCGAGGGACCTTCGCCAGGCGGCGCCTCTTTGATCGTGGCGCTCGTCCCTGGCCTGTTCAGGACTTATTCGTGCTCACAGCCTTGCTTTCCTGTGTGACGCCGTCCAGAACCCGCTGCTCGGTAGCCTTGCTCACGGTCGAAACTCAGGCGATGATCTTACGTGTCCGATGATTGTCACCGTGTGTCCGTTCTCCGTCGATTTGCCAGCGGCGGTCCTGACCGTGATCACTGGTGCCGCGTTCGCTGTTGTCTGGGCTCCTTGGGCGAGCATGCTGATGAGGCTTCGGTAGGTCTCGTTCACGCGCAGACGGTAGGAGTGCGACACAAGGCTCGTTGCCAGACCGTCGCCCTGGGCTTCGATCACAAAGGCGCGACTGCGGTCGACGATGTGCTTGCTTGCCAGGAGGGCGCCGATCTGATCAAGGCTGGCGCCAGCGGGGATCCTGACGGTCACCCATCGACCTTCGATCCCGGTGTGAAAGTAGGAGAAGCCGCCGCCGACGATGATTGTGGCCAAGGCAATGGCCAGGACGCTGGCCACAACCGCAAGTCGCCGAGCGTTCGGTCGTCGCGTCGCTGCCGCGTTTGACAGCGATGCTTCTGCGTCGACGATGCTCGGCCGGCGTTTCTCGTCGCCCCCGGGCATTGGCTGCCATCTTGGATTAGGCTGGTTGCTCATGGCGGTGCGCCTCGCGGAGACAGTGACTGCACATGCTTATTGCCCATGGTAGCCGAGCCAGCCGGTCCGTCACCACTAAGAACTGTTGAAAATGGGCGCCTCCTTCCCGCGAGTTGGTCATGCGCGGGCAGGCTGAGGCCTGACAGCGACCCGGGACCGGCACACAAATGGCGTGCTCAGAGACCTGATTGGCAGTAACAGCGCCGGCGAAGCATTAAGGCTCGTTAAGGTACGTGTCGATGTGCGATGGCGGGAATGCTGGCCGTCGAGCTGCGACTCCGCCGGCTACGGCCGGCTATCGACTCGATCGTGAACGGCAGTGAGGAAGCGTTCTGCCTGCTTGTCGCGAGAATTTCCGGCCCTGCGGCGGGCACCGTTGACGACTGGCGGGCCCGTCGCAGGGCCGGCGTCGAGGGCGTTCCGTCATACCCATCGCCGCTGGCGGACCTCTTGCACGCCATGAGCGTGGGTGCTAGCGTGCCGTCGTCCGCTGGCGGTCGCGCTGAAAAGCTGAGGGCGCGAGCTGTCGAACCGATCACACTGACAACGCACACTGCGAGGCCGAACGTGGTCGCGACGAACCGCGATCAGGGGCGCCTCGTGAGGAGGCGAAGCCATGAACGGCCGACGCACATTGATCACCTTGATGCTTCTCCTGTTTTGCGGCCTCACTATCGTCGCTCTCACGGTTCCCCCGTCCAGTCAGGCAAGCACACTGAAGCAGCGCTTGCAGGCGGTCGACGCCAAACTCAACGTCCTTTATGCGCAAGAGGATGCTGCCGTTGAGCGCTACGACACGGCGACGGGTAATCTGCGTGGTGTCGTGGCTCAGATCGCTGCTAATCAACAGATGTTGCCGATCGCGCAGGCGCAGGTGAAACTGGCGCAGACGACGCTCGACAATGAGGTCGTGGCGACGTACGAGCAGGATCAGCCGGGCATTCTCGACGTCGTCCTCGATACGTCGAGCTTTGACCAGCTGCTCACCCAGTTCAACGCCTGGCAGCGCTTTGGCGCCGAGCGAGTGCAAATCCTCACCAGTGTGCAGGCGGCGCGACAGAAGCTGCTGGACCTGCAGACCGCCTTGGTTGCCGAGAAGGCTGCGGCGGCGAGACTTGTTGTGCAGGCCGGGCAGCAGCGCGACACTGTGCGGGCGCTGGTGAAACAACAGCAGGCAGTTGCCGGCGGTCTGCAGCAGCAGATCAAGCAGCAGCAGATAGCGGCCGCAGCGGCAGCGCGACGGGCCGCTCAAGCGGCACAGGCCGCCGCCGTGCGTCAGGCGGCCGCTGCGGCCGCAGCAGCCAGCGCTCAGTCGCAAGGCGCAAGCGGCAGCGGAGGTGCCAGCGGCGGCAGTAGCGGGTCCAGCACGCAGGGCGGCGACCCCGTACCGCCGGCGATCGGCTCCGGTAACTCAGCCGTCGTCGCCATCGCCCAGCGCTATCTGGGCGTGCCCTACGTCTGGGGCGGCGCGAGTCCAACACAGGGTTTCGATTGTTCAGGGCTCGTGATGTACGTTTTTGCTCAGGTCGGTATAAGCCTGCCGCACGGGGCAACCATGCAGCAGCGCATGTCGACGCCGGTGCCGCTCAATGCCCTTGAGTCTGGCGATCTCGTTTTCTTCGGCGACGCCAGCTTCAGCTATCACGTGGGCATCTACGTCGGCGGCGGCGAGATGATCGCTGCTCCGCATACCGGCGCCGTCGTCAGTTACGAATCGATCGCCGGCGCCTGGATTGGCGGTCAACTGTAGGCTGCCTGAGCGACGATGCGCCTATCCGCGCGGGCCGCGGGGCCGTGCATGCGCGGGGCTGTGCATGGCCTGAGGCGAGCGTTGCCTTCATCGCGCCGGCCATTCTGAGTAGTGCGAGTGCTGCTTTCTTGAGCGTCGCTGACAGCTCTGATCTCTGGTCAGATGAAACGTGACAACGGGAATACCGCCCACTTCGTCCGCTGTGAGCGGGGTTCTCGCGGATATAGTTTGTGCTGTTAATTAGCGTGGTAAACTATTGTCCGTGAACATGGCGGCGGAAATCGAAACAGGTTTTCTGGTGGCCGAGCGGCGGTGCCGATTCGCTTGCGTCGGTCGCGATGAGTTCGCCTTCGGTGCCTCGGCCACCAGCTTGTTGTTCCAGCAAGGATCGTTGGCGAGCTTGCGTTGAGGAGCACGAAGGGAACTGGGTCGGAGCAGCGGTTCGCCGTCGTTGTGCGTACCTTTCGCTCCCTGCGTACGCGCAACTACCGTCTCTGGTTCGTTGGCCAGACGATCTCGCAGAGTGGCACCTGGATGCAGTCGGTCGCCCAGGGCTGGCTGGTGCTCGATCTCACCCACAACAGTGCCTTCGATCTCGGTATCACGGTCGCCCTGCAGTTTGTGCCGGTCCTTTTCCTGGGTGCCTTTGGTGGCCTCATCGCCGACCGCTTCGACAAGCGTAAGGTACTCATCGCCACGCAGACCGCGTTCACTGTCCAGGCCGCGGCCCTGTGGTTACTCGTTGTCACCGGTTCGGTGCGCCTGTGGATGGTCTTCGTCTTGGCTCTGCTTTACGGGTTCATCAACGTGGCGGATAACCCGACTCGGCAAAGCTTCGTTGTCGAGATGGTCGGCCCTGACGATCTCGCCAACGCTGTGGCTCTCAACAGCGTCATCATGAATAGCTCGCGCGTCGTGGGGCCCGCCATTGCCGGCATCCTCATAGCGGCTACGTCCATGTCGTTGACGTTTCTGCTCAACGCGATTTCGTTTGCGGCTGTCATCGGATCGTTGATCGCGATGCGGCCACATGAGCTGCAACGTCTGCCGGCCTTGCGGCGCGCCAAGGGCCAGGTGAGGGCTGGCCTTCACTACGCGTGGCAGGCGTGGCAGCTGCGAGTCCCGCTCCTCATGATGGCCGTCATCGGCACGCTCGCCTACAATTTCGGCGTGATCCTGCCGCTGTTTGCGCGCAGCGTCTTCCACCGTGGTGGCGGTACCTACGGCGCCTTGACAACCGCCATGGGTATCGGCGCTCTGGCCGGCGGCCTTATCATCGCCGCCCGCCGCCGGCCAGACTATCGCTTGCTGATCGGCGTCACGCTGGCCTTCGGGGTGTCTATTCTCGCCGTCGCCGTCGCTCCGAGCCTGCTCACGGTGATGGTGCTGCTTGTGCCCATGGGGGCCACCAGTGTCATGTTCATTGCCACCGCGAACTCACTCTTGCAGCTCAACTCGAGTGGCGCCATGCGTGGCCGCGTCATGTCGCTTTGGGCGATCGTTTTCCTCGGGTCAACGCCCATCGGGGCTCCATTGATCGGCTGGCTGGCGGGGCACTACGGCACCCGTCTCGCTCTGGCCGTAGGCGGCGTGGCGACGCTGCTGAGTGCCGTCTGGGCGGGCCTGGTGCTGCGCCGTATCGATCGCGTACGGCGCAGCGCGGCCGCAGCCGATGACGCCGCTCTCGGCGAAGAGGCAAGCGTCGCCGCGCCGTAAGTCTGGCGAACAAGCTAAGATGGCCGTAGCACCTGGCCACATCGTCATCAGTGTCCGCGGAGGAGGAGAGATGGAGCCGCTGCACGTCAGCTTGCGCCGCACACGCGAGACCAAGAATACGGTTCGCTACGAAGAGCCGGAGTCGGATCAGCCGATCGTGATTGGCACCCTCTACCTGCAAAAGTGGGCCGCTCACCGTCTCGACGATCCGCAAGCGATCGACGTCACCATCACGCTGCCGTGACAGAGGGAACGACGATTCGCCCGACAACGCTCAGCAGGCGGCCCGGCGGCTCAAGCTGGCACGGCTTCCTCTGGTCAGCGGCGGTTATCTGGCACCGCCTTTGGGAACGGTGCGGTTCATGAGCGATGAACCACCGATCGAAGAGTTCGATCTGAGCATGCCGGACGATCTTGAGGTGCGCCACTGCTACCGCCACCCCGATCGCGAGACCGGTGTTTCGTGCTCGCGCTGCGGGCGGCCGATCTGTTACGAGTGCATGACGCCGGCGGCGGTTGGCTTCTGGTGTCCTGACTGTGTCGCCGAGCAGCGACGCACTCAGGGACGGGCGCGTGTGGTCACGCGTGACCAGACTCGTGCCCGCTGGCAATCAAGTGGCGGCGTCCTGGGCGCCGGCAGAAGCCCGGTCACGCGGGCGTTGATCGCGATCAACGCGGCTGTGTTCATCATCGAGGTGCTTGCCGGTCAGGGGCAGATCACGGCCATCCCCATAAATACTCTGGTCCGCCTGGGCGGCCTTTTCACGCCCTACATCGTGCTTGAACACCAGTACTGGCGCCTCGTGGCAGCGATGTTTCTGCACGAAGGAATCCTGCATATCGGCGTCAACATGCTCTCGCTCTACTTCATCGGGACGTTCTTCGAACAGCTGGCGGGGCGCAGCAAGTACCTAGCTCTGTATCTGCTCTCAGGCCTGGCCGGTAACGTTGCCGTCCTCGTCTGGTCGCCCATGAACGCGCTCACCGTCGGTGCTTCGACCGCCATCTTCGGCATCTTTGCGGCGCTGCTTGTGCACGTCTATCGCAACCGTCATGCCTATCCCGGTCAACTGCTCGGTCAGCTGGTCTTCTGGATGGGGCTCAACTTGGTTCTCACCTTCACGAGTGCCGGCATCTCCTGGCAGGGGCACGTCGGCGGCCTCGTCGGCGGCATCGTGACTCTTGAGCTGCTCACCCGCTTTGGACGGCGTCCGCTGCGTTCGGGCTTTAACGCCGGCGACGTCGCCGTGGTCGCCGGTGTGTTGCTTGTGCTGGTAGCGCTCGTCGTCTGGCGCGCGGCGACCTTCGTGGCGTAGGCGGAGCCTCACCGGCATCGTCGCGCTAGCGCACAGGATGGGCGACGGCAGACTTACGGAGTATCGCCATCGTCACCAAGGTCGTGAGCGTCACGAGGATGCCGCCGCTCCCTTTCTGCTGCTGAGGCTTGTCTCGGATCTGCGACGGAGACGTGACGCTCGCAGATCCGAGGCGGGTTTCGGGGCGGAAAAATCCGGGTGACGAGAGCCCCGTCCCGGCCGCTGCCGACGGGCGGCCAACGAGGAGGCAAGCCATGAAGCCTGTGAGCATCGATCGCGCCGAGGCAACGATCGTCGAGTTCGGCGGCAAGTCCGTGAATGTCATTGCTTTTGATCAGGCCCGCGACTTCGTGCGCGACCACGGCGGCAGCCTCTATCTTTGGGCGACCGTCCACGGCGTGTATGCAGGCAAGGTCATTTTGCTGGAGGCTGGCACGGAGCGCCCGTCGGATGAGAAGCTTCGCTTTCAATCCGTCCTCGGCGCTGGGTCCGACCTGTGCGTCTCCTTCACCGATCGTCACCCTCCGGAGGATCTCGTGCTGGAGTTGGCACGCGGCGGGAAGAAGATCAAGGCATTCTGGAACAACTGGGCGTATGTGAGCTGACGTCCGTCGCAGTTTCGGTTGACACAGTCGTCGGTTCGCGGTCTTCAGGAGCCGCTTGGCCCATCAGTGAGTAGCGTGACGGTGCGGTCGCACGAGTGAAGAGGCTGTGTACCTCGAGGAGGCTTCAATGAATGATTACGATGTGGTGGTGATCGGCACTGGGGTGGCTGGAGGCTCGATCGCTGCCGACTGTGCAGCCGCCGGTCTCAAGGTGGCGGTTACCGACCGCGCTCCCTACGGTGGCACCTGTGCCCAGCGTGGTTGCGATCCGAAAAAGGTGCTGCTGGCCGCTGCCGAGGCAGTCGGTCGCGTGCAGGCGCTGACCGGGCACGGCCTGGAAGGCGACGTGCATATCGACTGGAGCGGTCTCATACGTCGCAAACGGGAGTTCGTCGGGGGTGTGCCACAGCGCACAGAAAAGCGGCTCCTGGACGCTGGCGCCACCCTGTTTCACGGCGCCGCCCACTTCGTTGGCGCCGACGTGGTCGAAATCGACGGCGAGCGTCTGCGGGCGGGTGCGATCGTCATCGCGACAGGCGCCGCACCACGGCCGCTCGACATCCCTGGCGAGGGTCTCCTCGTGCACGCCGACGGCTTCATGGACCTCGATGAGCTGCCGCCGCGAATCGTCTTCGTCGGCGGCGGCTACATCTCGTTCGAGTTCGCAGCGCTCGCACGGCGCGCTGGTTCTCAAGTGACGATTGTGCACCGTTCGTCTCGCGTGCTTAAAGGCTTCGACCCCGATCTGGCGGCGCTGGTGATCAAACGTTATCGCAGTTTCGGCATTGAGGTGCTGCTCGACACGCCGACGCTGGCGATACGTCGCGAGGACGGCACCTTCGCGGTGCAGACGCCGGTCGGGGTGATTGCGGCCGATCTCGTCGTCCACGGTGCCGGCCGGATGCCGGATCTCGCAGAACTCGACCTCGCCGCGGCCGGCGTGACAGCGAGCGCCATTGGCGTGCTCGTTGACGAGCATCTTCGCAGTGTGACTAACCCGCTTGTCTTCGCCGCCGGTGACGCGGCTGCGGTTGGTGCTCCGCTGACGCCGCCGGCGTCTCGTCAGGCGCGAGTCGTCGTCAAGACAATCCTGGGAGAGTCGGCCGCTTACGACCCGCGGGCCACGGCCAGCGTTGCCTTCACCGATCCACCCCTCGCCGGGGTAGGCATGAGCGTCCACGATGCCGAGAGCCGCGATGATGTCGAGGTGGTGATCAACGATACGAGCGGCTGGTTCACGACGCGCCGTCTCGGGCTCACCCACACCGGGGCGAAAGTTGTGCGTGAGAAGGGCAGCCGCAGGCTGCTAGGTGCGCACGTGCTGGGTGCGAATGCTGAAGAGATTATCAACGTGTTCGCGCTCGCCGTGCGCCAGGGTCTCACCGTGGACGAGGTCGCCGACACGGTGTGGGCGTATCCCACGGCCGGCTCCGACATCGGCTATATGGTGTGAGTCTGCCCGCAGGTCAGTTGATAAAGAATATCCATGCGGGCGGAGAGAAGCGTAGTGGTCACCTCACACCAGGGTCACGGCTGTGGCCGTTCTTGTCCACCGCTGTGGTAGAGACGATCAAGCGCTCGCAGCCGGCGACGGATGGCAACAGTTCGGCAACGGTCTGCCCAAGTTCCAGGCGCTAAAATCACAGAACACCGGGAAATCAGTGGTGCCCCCAACGGAATTCGAATCCGTGCTGCCGGCTTGAAAGGCCGGTGTCCTAGGCCACTAGACGATGGGGGCACTAGCGCGCCACGGCACGTGTGCATGCGACGCGAGGCATTATGGTACCACGGCTTGCCCGTCGAGAGGTGCAGGCACGGATCTGGACATAGCTGCGGCCAAGCGACGTTACCGACTGGCGCCGTTCAAGCGTCTGGTCAGGCGTTGTTGTTGGGTGGAGTCGCGGTCGGCGCGGCGGCCGGCTCGTGCTCGTCGTTCAGGCGCGCGAGAAGGGGTGCTACGGGTCCCGGCCGCCAGAGGTCGCCGAGAGTGCCGGAGGCGGCGCGGCGGCCGGTGACGCCGCCGCCACTACCGCGCAGAGCCCAGGCGATGCCGACGGCGATCGAGGCTCCGGCCAGCGGGCCAACGAGGTAGGCCCACCAGGCGGTGTGCAGGCCGACGATGACGACCGGTGCCAGAGAGCGCACCGGATTCATTGAGGCACCGCTAACGGGGGCGCCGATGAGGCCGGCGAGGGCGATGTAACCGCCGACTCCGATGGCGGCGCCCCAGCCGATGCTCTGGGCGCCCGACGAGGTGCCGAGAATCACGCTCACAAGACCGGCAGTAAGGACGATCTCCCAGATCAGGGCGGTGGTCGTGCTGATACCGGCGCCGGGCAGTGTCAGGCTGGCGCCACCCTGTTTGCCAAGCAGGCCGACCAGAAGCTCCGTGGCCAGCAGGCCACCGGCGAACTGCGCCACGATGTAGCCAGGTACCCGCCTCCAGGCAAAGTCGCGGCGCAGGGCGAAGGCAATGCTCACCGCCGGGTTGAGGTGCGCGCCCGAAACCCCGCCCATGAAGAGAATAATGCTCATCACCATGACCCCTGGGGCGACAACGCGAGCGGCCAGGGGCACGGCATGGCCGCCGAAGCGGGCGTTGACGATGCCGCCGCCGGCAGCGACGAAGACCAGGAGGAAGGTGCCAAAAAGTTCCGAGAACAGTCGGCGCCAGGCAAAGTCGGTGTTTTCGAAGTCGAGCCGCTCATGCAACGAATGCTGAGTTACGCCGAGCGCTTCGGCCATGGCGGTAACAGAACGCGACATGGGTTGCGCTTGCCCGCTCGGCTGCGGCTGCTGCTCCTCACTCATCTCTGCCTCCAGCAGTTGCTTGCACGTGGCCGGCACGCTTATCAGCTATACTGTCGTCTGTTCGGCTGCCGGTGCGGATATTCCTGCCCGGGCAGCGTCAGAGCTGCCAGTACCGGGGCCGACTATGTCATTGTCGGGATACGGCCGAGAAAGATGTTGCCGGTGCGTCCGTCAATCGACAACCAGTCGCCGGCATGCAGCTCATGCCCGGCCAGGCGCGCTGAACCATCACGCTCAATCACCTCGAGATCACGGCAGTCGACGACGGCCGTCTTGCCGAGGCGTTTGGCGGTGACAGCAGCGTGCGAAGTGACACCGCCGCGGGCCGTCAAAATACCGTTCACACGCGTGATGATGGCGATATCTTCGGGCACGGTGTCGGGCCGCAAGAGGACGATGTTTTCTGTGGGCGCATCCGCGAGCAGCTGGTCGATATGGTGGGCGTTGACGGCGATGCGCCCCGAGTAAGCGCCGCCGGCAACGCCCATGCCGACCGCGACCGGCGAGCCATAGTTGCTCGACGCTGTGTCGAAGTAAGCGGCATCTTTGGCTTGTTCCTGAACCACGGCCCGTTTCTGCAGCACATAGAGGTCGTCGGCGGCCGGCGACTCGAACGTGAACTCGATCTCCTGCGGGTCAAACTCATGCTCACTTACCAGGTTGCGAGCGACCGCGAGGAGCTGGCGGTAGACATCGGGGTAATCTCTCTCCAGGGAGTGCTCCGTGCTCCGGTACGTCGGGCTGCCGACACGCTGGGCCTCCGAGATAGGCAGCGGGAACACCAGCCCGCCGACCAGATCCTCGCCTTGGCTGCGCACGGCAAAGTCGCCGAACAGACGCACCTGCCGGCTGTACGGCTCAAGCGGGTTGTGCGTGAAGGTCACGCCAGACCCTGATTCGCGGCTCAGGTTGCCGAAGACCATTCGTTGCACCACCACCGCGGTGCCCCACTCCTCGGCGACATCCATGTATTGCCGGTAGAGGCGGGCGTGCGGTGTGTCCCACGACTGCAGCACGTTGAAAACGCAGGCGACTACCTGACCGAAGGGGTCGTCGACAAAGACCACGCCCGCCGTCCGCGCCTGGGCCTTGTAAGTGAAAGCGATTTCACGCATCTGCGCCGGCGTGAAGTCCAGTTTCTGCTCCACACCGTAACGGTCCTTGAACTCGGTCATGATGGCGTCAAAGACGTCGCGATCAATGCCGGCAGACATCGCCCATGATTGCAGGAAGCGCCGGTAGCTGTCCCAGGTTGCCCACTCGAGTCCCGGCAGGTGCGCGCGCGTCTCGGCCAGTTCGTCGGTGAGTCCGACATTAACGAAGGTTGTCATCAGGCCGGGCATGGAGATGGCAGCTCCCGAGCGCACCGACAGGAGCAGTGGCCGCCTGGCGTCGCCCAGGCGCAGATGGGTCTGCTTCTCGAGCTGATGGACGGCCTGGCGCAGGCGTTCGATGGCGTCGTCGTAAAGGGGCTTGTACGACATCGCCGGCATGGCGTCGAACAGCTCGGTCGTGAGAACGAAACCCTCGGGCACCTTGTGGCCGTACGAGGCCATTTGCTTGAGCCCCAAGCCCTTGAAACCGAGGCTCATCTGGCCGTCTGTGCTGGGCTTGAGTTCGTGGATCGGTGACACCAGCCGTTCAGGGTCATAGTTCATCATGCGTGTCAGGGCCTGGCAGCTCAGGCGCCCATTGAGCATAGAGATCTGCCGCAACGCGGCAGTTACGTAGCGATCCAGGGCCTGCATGCCCAAGGCCGACACCAGCGCCTCGCGGAGGATCATTTCTGAGACCGCCTCCACCGACATGCCGCGCGCTTCACACTGACGCGAATCGTGGGTGAGGACGGTGTTCAGGACCTGGTCGTGGCTGAGAATGGAGGTTGCCGAAAGCTCGGTAACGCTATTGACGAGGAGCTGGAAGACGTTCTGGTACTGTCGGAAGGTGAAGTTATGACTGCTGAAGCTTGCTTCGAGCATGCTCAGGGTGGCTTCCAGAGCCCGGGATTTGATCCCGTCCACAGCGAGAGCCCGCTCGAAGTGGCGGATCGCGGCAGCCATGCGTCGTAGAGAGTCGCGGGTCACGTAGGGCTCGACGCCTTCTGCCGCGAGGTCATCGAGCAGTCTGCCGATGAGGCCTTCCAGGCGGAAGGAAAGGCCGAGGGCATCGAACTTGGCCTCGCTGTAGTTGCCGTAGATCGAGGGGATACCGGCTGCGATATGACGTTTCTGATAGATGTTCTCGACCGGCGTTGAGACCGTCGGGCTCAAAGCGATGGCCTTCAGCTTCTCAAGAACGGTCAGCCCCGCGTCGAGGAGCCGGTCTCGTGTGACCGGCATGGGATGGGCTTGCCAGCGAGCCTGCGCACGCCGAAATCGCGCCCGTACGTCGGCAGCAAGCTGCAGGTGCTGGCCGACCGCCTCGCCGACGTCGTCGGCCGACAGGCGGTACTTATGCGCCAGCAGCTGGTACATGCGCACCATGAGGGCCACTCGCCGATGGTCGGCCTCATGGCTCGTCCCGTTGCGGATTGCTGCGTCGTCGGTTGTGGCGGCAGAGCTGCCTGAGCCTGCTGTGTCAGCCGTCTGTGGCTTGGCGAGTTCGGCCTCAAGTGCGGCCGGAGGTAACGCCAGAAGCCGGTCGAGAAAGCCATCGATCGGCGGCACAGCCAGCTGTCGCTGCAGGGCCACGAGTGTTGCGTGAGGACCTTGCGCCCATACCTGCTCGCCGCGCACCGTTGCCATGATGCCGGCCGGCAAAAAGGGCCCTAACTCTGCCGGGTCGAGGGTTATCCAGTAGTGCAGCACGGCGCGACTGAACGACACGAGCCGGTTTGAGGACTCCGCGTGTGACTGCTTGCGCAGAAAGTGCATGAGCGTGTCACGGCGCTCACAGATCGCGTCGACCTCCGTAGATACAGAGCGCAGTTCGCCCTCGGCACCGACGTCGTGAAAGTAGACGGGAAACGTACGCAGGAGCTGTTTGGCGACGAAATAGATAGGGCGGATGTCGGCATTCAAGAAACGGGTGACGTCGCGCTGGAAGAGGTCGGTGTCGGCGATGTACACGCCGCCCAGGCGCAGTTGCACATTGAGAGCGGCAGCCAGGCGCTCGTAGAGCGCCGGGTTCGACTCGATGATATGCATCCAGCAGCGGATTTTGGGCAGATGGTAGGGATTGACCACCGTCTCCCACTGATCTGTGGCGCCCTTGATCTCGGGGTACTGGAAGCGCCAGTAGAGAATGTCCGCAATCAGGTGATCGGCCGCCTTGACGTTGCACGCCTCACCGACGGCCACACCGATTGCTTCGTAGCAGTTCAGGCGCATGAGCAAGAACTGGTTATCCCGATCGCGGAAGAAGACGGTCAAACGACTGAGGATTTCCTCGACGTCCATGTGCTTGGCCGGCTGCAGGAGCTGTTTGACGATCCGCAGCAGATCGGCCATGACCTCATTCTGGCGATAGCCCAGCGTGTCGTCTTTGAGAAAGTAGAGGCACACCGCGAAGCGATCCTCGAGGTTCTCGATACGGGAAAGCTGGTGGATTGCTTGCCCGAGAATATCGGTGAACGTGGGCCGTTGCGGAGAAAGCAGCTCTTCGTTGGCAGCAGTTGCAACACTGCCGTCGAGGTCGGCGAGGCGCTGTTTGGCGAGGAAGGCGAACCGTTCGACGATGGCCGCGGCGTCGGTCAGGCCAGCGCCCTGGGCCAGCGCCCACTCGGGCACGCCCAGCCGCTCTCTGGCCCGCCGATAGCCGGCCAGGAGAACCGGGCGATAGAGATCAAAAAAGACTGTAGTCAGGGCCGGACGTTTCGCGGCGTGTCTGACCAGGTCTCGCAGGAGGGCGTCGCGCTCCAGGAACGCTGTTGGCTGGCTGGGCAGCAAACGGACCAGGGAGGCGCCGATACGCTGCAGAATGTCGTCGTAGGCATCGCCATGTGGTCCGCTCAGCACCGCCGTACACCAGAGCAAAAGGCGACTGAGCAACAGCGAGGACTGAGTCGTGGTCAGAGGCTC
>JBKQWK010000047.1:0-9312 GCA_052139595.1 Thermoleophilia bacterium
TGGTCGAAGAAGGAACATGGGCGGTCATGGCGCGCAAAACCGGCGGTAACTGACCCGGCGCTCCCGGCCTCACGTCGTTTCACTGCTTTGCTGCGCCCTGTCAGGTGACGGTAACGACGTCCTTGCGCGTGATCGGCAGGTTGCGCCGGCCGCATTCGACGATGAAAGCGTCGCGCACGCTGCGCGGCAACTCCTCCGGGCAGATCATGCCTTTCACGTCAATCCTGCCTTCGACAATGAACTCGGCGTAGATCGAAGCCGGTGTGCTCGTGCCGTACGACACGCAGGTGGCGCCGGGGATCTGGCCGTTTACCCACTTGATGTCGGGCGGGAAGATGTTGTAGCCGATGCTGGCCGGCTTGCCGTCCTTCTCGCCGATGCAATCGACGGTGATCACGCCGTAGTCGGTGATCTCGCCGGCCAGAGCAAGTCGGGCCAGTTCTTCGGCCGGCGGGTTGGGCTTGAGCGTGGCGACGAACACGTCGATCGGGCGCACCTGGCTGCCGTCTTTGAGCGTGACGGGGTACTTGCTGGTCATGCCCGAGGCGACCAGAGCGAGATCGGCATCGAGGCCGGCTTCGTCGCCGCCCATCTTGAAGTCGACGTGGCGCAGACCCTTGTCGCCCAGCGCTCTAGGCAGCGTGCGCGGCAGGGTGACGACCTCTTCGTGGTCGTGACAAATAACGGTGCCGAGGCCGAACGGCTCGGGAAACTCGTACTTCTCGCGGCGCCCGAAGATCTCGACCCGCTTGAATGCGCCGTCCTCGTAGAGGAGCGGCGGCTGCGCGCAGTCAGTGTAGTAAGTCTCTTGCGACCAGACCTGCAGGGGCACGGGACTGGCGAAGAGAGCGTAGTCCTTGAGTCGGATTTCAAAGCAGCGGTCGAGGTCTTCGTAGCCGCAGGCGGCAAAGGTGTTGGTGACGCCAGGGTCCATGCCGGTGCTGAGGAGCGCCGTCAGTCCGGCCTTGGCGAACTCGTCGGCAAAGCTCATCTGGTCGAGGTATGCCTCCTCGATTGTGCGTGTGCGGGTCTGACCCTGGGCCATGTCCTGATAGCTTGCCCCGGCCTTCAGGCAGCCGGTCATGATCGATGTGTTGAACTCCGGGACGACGGCGTTGCAGACGAGTTTGGCCTTTTCGGCAGCCCGGGCGACGGCGTCGCTGTCGGCGGCGTCGAGTTTGAGGGCGCGGGCCTTGCCGTTGCCGACCTGGTCGGCAACGAACGCAGCCCGCGCCTCGTCGTAGTCGCCAACGACGATCTCTGTGACGGCCGGATTGCGCCCCAGGTTCCAAGTGATCACCTGGCCCTGCATGCCGGCACCAACGATCAGAACTTTCATCGGCGTCTCCCTCTCACTGGCTGAATTGTGTCCCCTGTGGCAAGGGTGCGGCGCGGACACCGTGGTGTTGCCACGACAGTCGGGCGCGCCCACCCTCGCGTCTGGCCGTGGTCTATCAGAATCGTGCCCGTACAACAAGTGATTTATTATGCGAATATCGTCATAGAGTTAGCTTAGTGGTGCGTCCTTGTCGTTAAGAATGCTTATTAATGGCGGTATGCGTCAATCTAGTGTCCGCCGCGATGGATCAACAGGGCGCTCGATAAGGCGGCTTGTTGAGAGGGTACAATTAGCGCGACGTGGTCAAAGAAGCGGGCCGCCGCCGCAGGCGCAAGCGGCCCCGGCGGAGGGGGATGCGTGCACGAAGTTGACATCACTCAAAGCATCCTCGACCTTGCTCGCGAGGCGGCGGCAAGTGCCGGTGCGAACACGGTCAGCGATCTCTACATCGTTGGGGTGGCAGCGACCGACGTCAGCGAGGAGTCCATTCGCTCATCCTTCGCGGCACTGGCGCGGAGCGATGATGTGCTGCGGCACGCGAAGCTGCATTTTGGCAGTGAGCCGGTCGCGGCCACGTGCCTCGCCTGCGGCGATGAATTTGTCACCGAGACGCCACAGCCTATTTGCCCGCAGTGCGGCTCGCGGGAGGTGCGGCTCGACCTGGAAGCCGTCACGATCAACCTGGGCGGCATCGGCGGCGGCGCCAGCGACATCCCTGGCAGCGATGGCACTGCGGCGGCTGCGCCGCCTGCGGCGAGCTAAACCCGGCCGCCGCGGAGGCTCGAGCGCGGCGGCGGTTGCCGCGTCGGCGTCTGGGCGCGTCTGTCTATTCGGCGGCTTCGAGAAAGAACGAGCAGATCGCCGATCGACCGAGCGCCGCCTCGACCTTGCTGTACGGTCGCACAGCGCTGGTCAGAGCTAGATACAGGCCGCGCTTGGCCAGAGGGGTCAGACGCGCGGCCGTCGCAGTCATACCACTGGCGGTCGTTCGGCGGCGGTCTGCGTCCGCGGGCGCGTCGCCACTGGTCTGAGCGTCGCCGCTGGCACCCGCCCTGCTGCCGGCGCTACTCGCCTCAGCGAGGTAGAAGCGGTGCTTCTGCAGTCGCGGCACGGCGCTGGCTACGAGCTGGGCGGCGCTGTGCCGTTGCGAGTACGACTCGCGGCCGACAATGCGCAGACCAGCGGCAGCCGCGGTCATGGCGAACGTGGCGTTCTCGAAGTGAGTCAGATGCCGGGGCAGGTCGAGTGCCAGCCAGCGGGCGCCAAAGGCGCGCGCCTGAGGCGAGTCGAGCAGCGGCAAATGGAGCACCGCCAGCAGCCCGCCGGGCGCCAGCAGCGCCCGCGCCCGGCGCAGCGCGGCAACCGGGTCGGCGACGTGTTCGAGCACGCCGGAGAAAACAATTACGGCGAAGTCCGCTGGCAGCTCGACGTCTTCGAAGCGGCCGGTGACCACATCCAGGCCGCGGCCGCGGGCGAGGGCAGCACCGGCGGCGTCGGGCTCGACGCCGCCGACGGTCCAGCCGTCGGCGCTTAGGGCGAGCAGCAGATCGCCGCTGCCGCAGCCGACGTCGAGGAGCCGGCCGCGCTGCGGCCGCCGGCTCGCCAGCCAGCGCAGCACCTCGCCTTGCTGGCGGCGCCGGTAGGCATCTTCGAGTCGGGCGACGCTGCCGCTCCGGCGGGTGTCGCCGTTGTAGCCCGGCGGGTAGTAGGCGCCGATCTCGGCGGCCGTTGGTCGCGGGTTCGTGTACGCTAGGCCGCAGCGCCGGCAACGGACGATGGTGAACCGATCGTCCGGCGAGGCGACGCCGAGCCGGTCGCCGGCAGCGACAACGGCGGCGCCCGGCTCGCCGCCGCAGACCGGGCAGTTGACAGACTCCATGCTCCGACCCTCCTAACTCCGCTTGCGGTAGCGTACCTTGTGCCGGCTGTTCAAAACGCTTTGGCCGGTGGGTACGACGCTGATCGAGCCGTCGGTTTCGAGCACGGCCAGCTC
Organism: Thermoleophilia bacterium; assembly: GCA_052139595.1. Classification (GTDB taxonomy): domain Bacteria; phylum Actinomycetota; class Thermoleophilia; order UBA2241; family UBA2241; genus JBKQWK01. The sequence goes on from JBKQWK010000047.1 coordinate 3,333, forward strand.
GACGTCGCTGACGTCGCTGATGCCGTGCTCACGCAGCGCCATCATAGCGTCGTCGGTGTCCAGCCCCTCGCGATGCAGGGCGGCGCTCAGCCACCTGCCCTTCTGCGCGATCACCGTCGGGTGACCGGCAAGGAGGCGCCGGCCCAGCCGGCTGCGCGTGCGCCACTGCGCCAGCAGCAGGTTCAGCGCCAGCAGCGCGACAATGATCACGACGCCGCCGGTGAGCGAATTGTCCGGCCCGGTCATTGCCGGCTGTACCGCGTTTGCCACGAGCAGCACCAGCACGAGGTCGAAGACGGTGAACTGACCTACTTCGCGTTTGCCGAACAGGCGCAAGCCGATCATCAGCACGAGAAAGATGACGATTGAGCGCACGGCGATCTGCCACAGCGGCACGGCCAGGTGGAACATGAAGCACCTCCCACGGGCGAGCATCGGTTGCGCACGATGCTACACCGAGTGGCCGGTAGCGGTCGTCAGGCTTCCGGGGGCGCCCGCTTTGCGACCCGGGGAGTTGCGTTCCCCGACCCCGGCCTCGCCTACCTCAACGGCGACACCTGGAGCTGCGAACCGGTTGCCATTCCCGATCAGCTCTGCCTCAAATGCCATCTGACCGACGATAGCCGCAATCCGGCCGACGGCCTTCTCTACGATGCGGCCGCCCGTCACAACATTCACGCCATCACCTGTGACACCTGTCATCAGCCGACCGGCGTGAGTACGCACTACACGGTCGTCTATGGCAGTAGCGTCAATCTGACGATCAGCGGCCACCGCATCACCAACGCCGGGATCCCGGCTAGCGCCGCCACCGGCGTTGTCCAACTGTGGGTGCGGCACTCAGTCAACCAGCTCTACAGTCTCGCCGGCGTCACCGGCTCAGCCTCGTCGGCACTCGGCACTCCCTTCGTGCTGCGGCCGAGCAAGCCGCTGACCACGAACTCACTCGTCTACGTGACCCAGGGCAACGATGCCGATGGGTTCCCCGGTCTCGGCCGGGGCACCGAAGCGACCGTCTCGGTCAAAGCTCTGGTGATCCTGCGCACCTCAGGCAACAGCGTGCAGCCGCGCGGCGTGGTTAATCTCAGTGCCTCCGTGGCACCGGCCAAGGCCGGCCAGAAGGTGTACGTCCAGCTCTCACACAACGGACGCACCTGGTCGACAGTGAACATCGTCAAGCTCAGTAGCTCGTCAACCGCTACGCTCAGCTGGCGAGCCCCGGCGACGTCAGGTCGACTGTTCTTGCGCCTGCGTTTCCTGGGCGACAAGGCCAACGTCGGCAACGTCTCGGCGACACACACGATAACGGTCAACTGAGACGATAACGGTCAACTGAAAACCAGCAATCTTAACCATCGGCTGAAGTTCACTGGCCGGAGTGAGAGGGGCGGCTTTGCCGCCCCCCTCACTCGTCTCGCCCGTTTGCAGTCGCCGGATGCGTCGCAGGTTGCAGGGCCGTGTTCTCAGAGCCGCGGCGCTCTGCCCTGCCGGGCAGCGTCGCCCCAGCGCCCCGACGCGCTCGTGCGTAACGCGATCATGGCCGTGCTCGAGGCGAAATAGAGGTTGCGCGGGAGCGCGGGTGAAGAAGTGGTGGAGCATAGCGGAATCGAACCGCTGACCTCCTGGGTGCGATTCCGGACCGGGCCATTATCAGGCGTCGCAGTCGCTGGGCCTGAATCCCACATAATACCTGCACAGAGGCAACATTCTGCCTGCGGTCGTTATCACCCGTCGCAGCCCATGATGAACCAGTTTCAGCGGGTCCCGTGGACAAAGCGTGGACACAACGGGCGTGGACACGCACGAGCACAACCTGAACAACTGAAGGGCGACGAAGGCGGCCCGGCACCCACGCACCCGGAGCGGCGGGTCGGTCGTTGTCAGCAAGCGCATTCATATCTCCGTGACGCGGGGCCTTGCTCAAGGTCGCCCTCACCAGCGCCACGGAGCACGCAGGAATGGCGACGCACTCGGTGTCCGGCGTTGCTGGCCCCAGAGCACTACCCGAGTGCGCCGGTCAAGCTCCTGAACGCGCGCTCCACCTGGGCCGATCCCGCTGACTGTGTTGCGTCCGGCCAAGATGGTATAGCCTATGGGCGGCGATCGCGCGGCGCACGATGGCAGCGAGTTCGTCACCGCGTGCGAAGGGGCTAGATAGGACTCGGGGGGAGGCATGGACAACAGCCGGGAAAGGCGCCTGGACGTCATACGTGCAATCCAGGATGCGAGGGGCTCAAAGGTCATCACCTACATTTGCGGCGACCGACAGGGACCTCCAGGATATAGCGCGCAGATAGGTGAGGATGCGGTGCGTCCGCTGTACGATCACCTGCTTGGTCTATCGGACTACGGCACTCTTCCCAAGGTGGACCTGTACCTTTACAGCCGCGGCGGAGCCGTAGACGTGCCGTGGCGCATCGTCTCCATGATCCGCGCGTTCGCGAAGCGATTTGGCGTCCTCGTGCCCTTCAGGGCACACAGTGCTGCGACTCTCATCACTCTCGGGGCCGATGAGGTCGTGCTCGGTCGTAAAGGCGAGCTTGGACCGATTGATCCCATCCTGAACATACAAAGACAGGGCAACGAGGGGACAGCCGTTCAGGAGCAGATCAGCGTCGAAGACGTGATGGCCTATCTGAACTTCGTCAGAGAACGGGCCGGGGTTACCGATCAGAGCGGCTTGATCGCCGCTTTGGGTGCATTGAACGAAGCCCCGGGTCCCGTCTTGCTCGGCAACATATATCGGACCCATTCCCACATCCGAGCCGTGGCCGCGAAGATGCTCGAGAGCCACGTGGACGGCCTCGAGGAGCAGAAGAGCACATTCATCATCGAGACGCTCGCTGAGCGCACGTATGCTCACGGCCACGCAATCAGTAGGACCGAGGCACGGGAGATCGGATTGCCAGTCGCTGACGATGACACCGAGCTGGAGCGGCTCATGTGGGACCTGTACCTGTGCTACGAAAGCGAACTCAGGCTTCTGGAGCCCATGGATCCTGTGAGTTTCCTCGCCGGGGCAGACAAGAAGCGCGAGAGCATCACCAGCGCGATAGTCGAATCCGAGTGGGGCTTGACGTCATTCTCGGGAGAGATGGAGGTCGAGGTGCAACGGCAGTGGCCGCCGCAACTGCAGATCAACGTGAACCTCAATCTCCCTATGCCCGACGGCGCAGGAGCGGAGTCGTTGCCCGAAGCCCAGAACGCGGCGTTCCAGCAGCTGGCGGGTCAACTGCAGCAGCAACTACCAAACATGATCCAGAGCCTCGTGCAGCAAGAGGTCGCCCGACAGGCCCCGGTCAAGGGCTACAAGTCCACGCTCGTTGGAGCGAGGTGGCAGAACGACGCAAGTGCGTCTAGCGCGATAGCTCAGGCGACTTCGCGGCCGTGAAGCTACGAAGGATCGGGAGCCTCATCGGCTTCGATGGCACGCTTCCGGCATGCCCTGGGGAAACCACTTCGACCCGGATGGTTCCCGCGCGAACGGGCTTGATCGTCACGCTGACTACCACCTGAGGTTCCGTTCCCTGTCCCTGCACGAGTCCCCCTTCTTGCCAGTCAACACATCGGCAACAGCCTGACAAACATTATACATTTTTCGTCTCAGTCGTGAGACAGACCATCATCCCCAGCATTGAGTCAATGGCGCCAGAGGAGGCAGGAGGCGCAAGCCGATTCCCGTCAACGGCAACAGCGAGCGCGAGACTTCCAGTGGAAGCCCTAATCGCCGTGCGGGATGTACTGGACGAGTTGATGCGGCCCGTCGCCCCATTCCTCGACTTCAACATGAGAGCTATTCAAGTCGGCAAGAGCTGGCGTGAGGACGACATGCCGAGCGACATCAACGATCGCTATCTCCAGGCGAGCTGTGCCCGCTTCTCGTCGGAGGGTTCGACCCCTGCGCTCCCCGTACTCTAGCTGAGCACTGCCTGGCCTTCAGATGCACCTGCACGCGTCCATAGTAAAGAGGGGGCCACGGTTCGAGCTTGCTGAGCAGTGCGTGGCCCTCTGGTGCGCACAACGACGGCCCACGAGCGGCGACGGACAAATCGTGCGAGTTGTGCCCACCACTGCCAAGAACACGCGTTAGCTTTCAGCTACAGGCCGCGCCAAATGCCGGGAATGGCCCTGCGGTGCGTTCGGCGACTGAGTAGTCGCGTTGGCACTAGGACGTGCCGCAACCGCATCCCTGGCCCCCATTACGGACGCGAGATGACCGGCTAACGAGTACCGGTGTCGATACCGTCATGAAGACGCGCGGGTCCGGCTACAGGCGGCGTCAAACGTCGAGAATCGCCACACGACGGGTCGGGCGAGTAGTAGTTGGCTTAACGACCTCAGCAGCCGGCAAAGCAGGCCCGTCTCGTTGCCCGTGACAGCCTTGGCGGCGTTGGTAGTGCAAAGAGGGATGACCATGGCCAGAGGCGCGTCTCGCGCCACAAACGCAGCCTCCTCACCGACCGGTGATAGGCTCCGCTCACAACCAATCACAGCGCCGAAATGAGGACCGATGGAACCACTGACCGTCACACTACATCAGACAAAGGAGACGAAGAACACCGTGCGTTACGAAGAACCAGAGTCAGATCAGCCGACGGTGATCGGCACCCTCTATCTGCAGAAGTGGGCTGCCCATCGCCTCGACGATCCGGAGACGATCACCGTCACGATTACACCGGCCCAACCTGTTGTGTTGTGACGAACCAGTGGAGGGATCAGCGGTGAGTGAATTCGACATCGTCATCTGGGAAGGCGCTGAGCAAGACGACGGCGATCAGCTGCGCCTGCTCTACAACCGCGACCTCGACTTGATCGCTCTGCACGACGAAAGTCACGATACCGTGGTCTTCCTTGAACCGCAGGCCATGGCTTTTCTGAGCAGCGCCTTCCTCGCCTGGACTCACGGTCTGAGCCTGAACTAAGGCTTTTCGAACACGCTCGGCGGCTCCTTCTGCAGCGAGACGATCGAGGAGCTGGAGCAGTGCGGGAAGCACCGGAGATCCAACACCGATAGGGCTCCCAGGTCAGTGTGGAAGGCTTCACACGCCCTATTCTCTCGCGGCGTGGCGATCAGGATGGACCGGCGCGGCCGCTGGGTGGACATCGTTTTCGTCGAACGTCTCTGTGGAGGAGCGTCAAGTACGAGGAGGTCTATCTGAGGGTGACCTGCCCCATTCGTTGGTCCGCTTCCTGTGATAGCGCCAGAAACGGTTCTGGCGTGAGTGCAGGGGCGAGCAGCGCGAGTGCGAATGCGGCAGGTGATTGGCGACGGCTAACTGGCCTAGCGGCACCGGACAACGTGACCTGTAGCCGTCGCAAAAGAGGCCACCGTGCTGGCACAAATGGGCGGCGGCCGACGAGATGCCGACGTCACGGGGAGTGAAAGCAACAGCCGCCACAGCTCTACAATCGCAGCCGCGATCGCCCTTTGCCATTCGTCGATCACGTCGGGCAGTTCCTCCCGCGTGCGCACGCCCACATCGATGCGTTGATCTGGGCGCTGACGCTTGCGACAGAGCAGAGCAGGCGGCAATTGTCACCCTTGCGACCCAAGCTCGGCCACAGCTAGCATGCTCGGTGACCGGACGAGCTGACTTTGCGGCGTAGCCCCTTGACGGCGGCCGGCCACACGGCGTCGCGGGCGATTAGATTCTTTCTGTCGCCTCGGGTGAAGGAAGCCTCGGGATCTTCGCAGGGCCGAGTCGCTTGAAATCAGTCATTCCGCTTGGCGGTCAAGTAGTTTCCGACTCGGAAGCCTCTGTCATCTACCATTCTGCCTGGGCCCCACCTGGTACTCCCTGAAGCCATCAAGCAGCTGCTTGAACGACTCCGGCCGGTAACTGTCGAAGCTCGCCTGATCGACGTAGACAAAGCCATACTTCACATCTTTCTGGACGCGGTTGATGTCTTCGCACCACTGGCGAAGGCGCGCCATCTTGAGCGGCACGTCCAGATCGGCTAGGCCCTTCGTCTCGGCTAC
>JBKQWK010000048.1:0-11267 GCA_052139595.1 Thermoleophilia bacterium
CAGACCCTTCAGATCCTCCGGCGCCTCAGTCCAGACAACTGGATCGGGGATGAACACCACTCGGTGCGGCTGCCCTTTGCGCCGCGCGCGGGCGTTCAGGCGAAAGACTACTTCGAGGTCTTCTGTGATCGTCGTCGTGCTGAATCCTCCCCCATCAATGAGAGCATCGTTTCTGAAGACACCAAAGGCGCCGGCGACCAGGAACTGGGCGCCGAGGCGGTTTAACGCCGTGCGCGTGGCCAAGTAGGCACGCAAATACTCGACCGTCTGCAGCGCAGCGAGAAAATCGCGCGGCGTGCCCGCCTGGGTGACACGGCCGGCCACGACCGTGCGCCGTTGACGATGCGCACCACGCCAGCGACGGCGACCGTCTCCCGCGGCCGTTCGAGGAAGGGACGGGCAACCCGCTGCAGCGCGTTCTTTTCCAGCACCGCATCGGCATCGGTCGTACAGACGAGCGGGTAGCGGGCGGCGTTAGTGCCGGCATTCAAGGCATCGGCCTTGCCGGCATGCTCTTTACTGAGCACAACCAGGTTGGGAATCCGCTGCGAGACATAGATCGCCCGCACCGGCTGCGGTTGGGAATCCGCTGCGAGACATAGATCGCCCGCACCGGCTGCGTCGTGATCTGCACCCGTAGCGGCGCCTTGGTCGGCACGAGTTCATAAGCGGCGATCAGCTGGTCGAGCGTCGCATCACTCGAGCCGTCGTCGACGACGACGATTTCGTACTGGCTGTACTCCAGCAACCGCATCGCATCAACCGAGGCGACGATCGAGGCTGCCTCGTTAAAAGCCGGCATGATCACCGAGATCGGCGGCGCAAACGGCGAGCTGAGAATGGTTTCTTCACCACCGACAGCCAGGCGACGGACGTAGGCGCCCGAGTCTCAAAAGGAAATGAAGAAGAGGATCGCGTAGACGATATCGAGGAGCAGGAAGTACGCGAGAAAGAAGAGGCTGATACCGGTGGCGACAGCGCTCATCAGGTCGCCACCGATGGCTGGGGTTGAGACTGAGATGGGGGCTGTAGCGCAGACTCGGGTTGCACCTGCGCCTGCGCGCGCGCCAACGGCTCAAGCACGGCCGCAACCCGCTCGCGCACGTAGCGGTCGTCCGCGAGGCTCAAACTGTGCAGTGCCCGCTGGCCGACTGTGCCGAGACGGCTCAGCGCTTCGGCGCAGTTCTGCCGCACCCACCAGCTCTCGTCAAAGATGGCGCTCTGCAGCGCGAGGACGGCCATGCTGCTGCCCAGAAGACCCAGCGAGCGCGCAGCTTGGGCGCGCACCTGCCAGGCTGGGTCGCGCAGCTTAGGCAACAGTGCCGGCAGCGTCTGCGGGTCGCCAATGGCGCCCAGTGCCGCCGCCGCCCGGGCGTGCAGATCAAGATCTGGCGAGTGCGCCAGCAGATCGAACAGTATTGGCGTGGCCTGCGAGTCGCGCGTCTCGCCCAAGACACGCACGGCAGTAATGGCCGTCTGCCTAGCTTCCTGGTCGCCATCGTTTGCCCTCGCCACAATCTCGCTCAAGATCGGCACGACCTCGGCGCCCATGCCGAGCAGATGTGCCACGACGGCCGAGGCCGCCCACTGCGACTCATCGACAAGTACGGCGGAGAGAGCAGCTACCGCTCGCTGGTCGCCACTGGCCGCCAGCGAGCGCGCCGCCAGCGGCGCCGCGAACGCAGCTCCGCCAGTGCCTGGGCAACGAAGCCCTCGCGCTCCAGGTAGGCGGCAATTCGCTCAACCTCACCACCACGGAGTACCGCCGCGTAGCGCAAGACCAGGTTCAGAACGACCTGTCGCTCGCGGCCACGCAGCGTTGCCAGCGGCGCCGTGTCAAGCGCAAAGCGCTGTACCTGTGGCTGCCACGCTGCTTCGATGCCAGGCGCAGCTTCTGCTGGCGCCGCGACCACAGGCGTAGCCAGAGCGTGGAGCCCGCCAGTGCCAGTGCCCAGGCAAAGAGAAACGACACCGTCACGGTCACAATGTACTGGCTCACCCCACTCTCCTCTCGCGAGGCTCTTCACCGATCAGATTGAACGCGACGCTCAAGCTGCTGTTGTATCGGCAGATACTTTAGTCGGCAACAGATCTCTCGCGCCCATCTGCAACGAACAGCGGTCGGCGGCGACAACCACCGGCGGCGGCGTGCCCTCAATTACTGCCGTGCTGATGGACAAAAGGTCGCTTCTCTGACAAGTTGTGCGCATGGTGCGCCCCCTCCTCATCGTCAACCCAACGAGCGGATCGGCGCGCACCGGTCGCAATTTTCCCAGCATGCTCACCACCATCGAGAGCAAGCTCGGCGACGTTGACATTGTGTACACGGCGCGCCAGGGACATGCCGTCGAGTTGGCGCGGCGCGGCGTCGCTGAGGGCCACGACCTGATCATTGCCGTCGGCGGCGACGGCACGCTGAGCGAGGTCGCCAACGGCGTTCTTCAGGCACAGGGCAGGCAGACGGCGAAAGACCCGGGCGCTGACCCGCCGAGTCCCAGCGGCAGCGAGCCATGGGCTGGCGTCACCGAACCGCGGGCCGATCTCATTGCGCCGCAGGTTGACCACGGCAGGTCACAGGCTGATCTGATTGCGTCGCAGGTTGACCACGGCGAGCCGCGGGTCGGCCTCATTGCAATGGGCACGGGTGGCGACTTTCGCCGCAGCCTAGGCCTCGAGCACCAGCTCGATGCCTATTTGGCAGCGCTCACCAGCGGCCGCGAACGACGCGTCGATGTCGGCAAGGCGACGTTCGTCGACGAAGGCGGCGCAACCATCGACCACTACTTCATCAACGTCCTCAGCGCCGGTCTGGGCGGCCTCGTCGACCGCTACGTCAGCCAGAGTCCGCCGTTCATCGGCGGCGGCGGCGCCTACTACATCGCTTCCTTACGAGCGCTCGGCGCCTGTCGACGCCGCCCGTTACAAATTCGCATGTGGGTACCGGACAGCGATGCCGGCAACAGGCACGCGCTCACCGGCGGCGGAACCGACGGCGATGATACGCACGGCGGCAGAAGTGCGGCCGAACGCTTCTCTGCCGCCGCACCCTCGGCGCTCATCGAGCGCCAGGTTGAGGCCTGGATCGTCGCCGTCTGCAACGGCAGCTGGTTCGGCGCCGGCATGCACGTCTGCCCGCCGGCGCTGCCGGACGATGGCCTCCTTGACGTCGTCATGGTCACCGTCCCGACCAAGTCAGAGTTCGTGCGTAAGCTGCCCAGCGTTTACCGTGGTGAGCACCTTGCCATCGCCGGTGTCGAGCACATTCGCTGTACGCGCATCGAGATGGAGCTGGACGAAGCGGACGTCGCCATTCACGGCCGCAATGCCGGCAAACCCTACCTGCTTGATGTCGATGGCGAGCCGCTCGGTCGCCTGCCTCTGACTGTCGAGATTGTGCCGAGCGCGCTCAGGCTGTGCGTGTAGTCGGCCGAATGCCCTGAGCTCACAGCAGTCAACTGATCGGCGGACCGGCGCCAGAGCGACGTACCCGCACAGCGCAAAGTTTTAATGTAGCGCTACCATCCAGGTACGACGGCAGGCACCGTTGCATCGTTGTCTAGCCAGGCAACGATTCCTGCACCATTCGTCTGGTCAGCCGACGGTTTTACGCCGTTTGCGATCGCCTCAGGCCCAGAACATTCTGTGCGATCTGCTCGACGTACCCTGTGTCGCCCGGCGTTTGCCGCACGACGTGGCGGCGCGCGAAATCGACCTCGCTCATGCCGCCGTCCCGCCAGGAGAGCTGGTTCAGCGGCGTGCGCGAGACGATGAACGAGTCGAGCGACACCGTGGGCTCGTCCAGCTGCCGCTCCAGATCCTTGATCGTCTCGGCGAAACGCAGTTTAGGGTCGTTTGGCCCCTCGATATTGCGGAGTCCCTTGGGATCGATGAAGACGATGTGCTGATGGAGGCCTCCGGACGGCGATTCGCCCCGGCCCAGCGACTGGCCTGGCCCAGAGATTCGGCGCCAACGCCCTCGACGAGCCAGAGGATGAAGTCGGGGTAAAAGTTGCCAGCCTCGAAGAAGCCGACACCGCGGCCGCGACTCTGATTACGCAGCAGATAGAGCTGCACACCGGTGAAGAGCCCGGTGGCGGTGCCAATCGCCTTGCCGCCGGCGCCGCCCCCAGAGCCGCCGCGGGCGTCGTTCCCGTCCCCGACGGGAGCCCGCTCGCGCGCCCACAGCGTGCGCAGGTCGCGCACGAAGTCGCGCTCGCCGTCGTTGAGCGCGACCGGCCGCACCTCGACAACGTCGTTTTGCGAGCAGGCCAAAAGCGGCTGGTAGAGGTGCCGGTCGAAGAACAGCGCCGCCGAGCTGCCGAACGGCAGATCGACCAAACGCGGTTGCGGGGACGGCTCATGACGGCTGTGCGGCCCTCCGGCCAACGCTCGGCGGACAACCCGAACGTCGCGCGCCTCAACGTGCGTATGAGCACGTGAAGACGTCAGAGTGATGCACGTGTCCGCCGCCTTGGCGATCACACTGCGGACCTCGCTGCGAGATGCTCCCAGGGCCAGCACCGACTTGACCAGCAGATCCAGCGAGACCGATGCATCGGCCTCCATCTTGGCAACCCGTGACTGGCTTGAGCCGAGCCGTTGCGCGACCTGTGATTGCGTCCACGAGTTGCGCCGGCGCAGATCGCGCAGGTGGTCGCCAAGCGCCAGCTTGAGCTCGATGAACGTAGCTTCCTCCGCTGTCAGTTCGAGGAAGTCGGCCGCGTCACCGCTGCGTCAGCCGGCGGCCGCCAAGCGGTCTTTCTTGGCTTTATCCATGCTGTTCACTCCTTCTCGGCCACAATCAGATCGTAGTCGCGCAACCGGTGATTGCAGGCATCGCTCACGGACTTTGGGGGTCGCCTGCGTCTTCTTGGCGAACACATCGAGCACGACGATGGCGTCGGCGTCGATGCGGTAGACGATCCACCATGTGACGCTGGCATCGACCAAGCGCAAATCATGACACTGCCTGCCGATGACCGACATCGGCCGCGACTGTGACAGGCTGAGCGATCCCCACGCTGCAGTCTGCGCAAGAGCAGACCGGCCTCGAGACGGGTATCCGCTGAGAGCGGCAGGGTGCGCACCTCGCCCGTGCAGCCACACCAGCAGCGTGTCGGTGCTGCGTCTCACACGAGGCATCTGATGTCAGAACAGATATAGATGTCAAGGAGCACGTGCTCAAGCGGACTGTCTGGCATGCTGCCTCTGCGCCACAGTTCAGCGAATTGTGAACAGGCGCTCGCCATACGTACGCTGCCCGAGGCGCTTTTCGAGCGTAGCGATGAACTCGTCGCGCCTGGCAGCGATCTCACGTTCGAGCAGGGAGCGCAGCCGGAGCGCGGCTCAGTGCTGAGTTGGCGCCGCCGCCGCCGCGGCAGACGGCGGCGCGCCCGCCGGCGATGGGCCCGGTGCCCCGGCCGGAGCCGGCGGCGGCCCGCCGGGCACCTGCGGCACCTGCGTGGGGCGCGTCAGCGAAGCGAGCGCGCCGGTAAGGGCCAGGCCAGCGCCGGTGAACATGGCGTACTTGTAGCCCAAGGCGTAGTTCTGAATGATGTGCAGAGCAGCCTGATGGGCGGCAGCTTCGGCCGTCGTCGTGGCGGCGCCGTGCGCGGTCGGGCCGACGGCCTGACCGTTCGTATAGATGAGGCGACTGCCCGAGACGCCCAGCTTGCTGGCGGCAATAGCACCGAGCACAGCCACGCTCATTGCCTGGCCGGTAACCCGCATGGTGCCCAGAAAGGCGCTGGCCAGACTCAGCTTGCTGCGTTCAACACTGCCCATAATGGCGCTGGTGTTGGGAGCACTGAAGGCTGCCATACCGATGCCGACGACAGCCAGACTGACCATCACCCGGGCGACTCCGGCCGTGATCGGCACAGTCGCCAGCATCACCATGCCGGCGGCGACGAGCGCCATACCCGCGGTACTGAGGACGCGCGAGCCGAACCGGTCGCTCAAGCGACCGGCCACCGGGCTGAGGATGGCCATCATCGCTGGTTGGGCAACCATCAGCCAACCGGTCACGCCGGCCGACCGCCCCTGCACGATCTCAAGGTAAATAGCCGTGAGAATGCTAATCGCGTAGAGCGCCATATAGTTGAGCAAAGCAGCCGCGTTGGCGGTGGCAAAGAGGCGGTTGTGCAGCACCAGATCGAGATCGAGCAGCGGATCCTTGACGTGCAGTTCGGTGTAAGCGAAGCCGACCAGGCTGGCGACCGAGACAACGAGCAGGACAATGGTGCTTGCCGCGGCCCAGCCCCACTCCTGAGCAAACGTCAGCGGTACCAACAGGGCAATGAGGAATGCGCCCAGCAAGATCGCCCCGACCAAGTCGTTGCGGGGAGCGGCTTCGTTTGGCCGCTCGCTGCGTGGCAACAAGAACGAGCCCCAAATGAAGGTGACGATGCCGATCGGAATATTGACGAAGAAGATCCAGCGCCAACCGAAGTTGTCGACGATCTGCCCACCGAGCACAGGGCCAACGGCGAGGCCGATGTAGACCGCCATGACGTTGATGCCGAGGGCCTTGCCACGCTCTTTGGGCGGAAAGACGGCGGTGACGATCGCCGCTGACGTCGCCGCGAGCAGGGCGCCGCCGGCGCCCTGAAGCACGCGGCTCGAGATCAGCCAGGTGCCGTTCATGCTGAAGCCGGAAAGCAGGGAGCCAAGCGTGAAGATGACCACTCCGGCAAGGTAGAAGCGCACCCGGCCATGGTGATCTGCCAGGCGACCAACAGGAATCAGCAGAACCGCGGTAGCCAGCAGGTAGGCAGCCTGAACCCAGATCGAAGCACCGAAACTGAGCTTCAGATCGAAGCCCATTTTGCCCAGAGCAACCGAAACGATACTGCCGTCGAGCGGAGTCATGAAGGCACCGACCGACGTGAGAGCCAGCAGCTCCCACCGACGGTCGTGCAACTCTTCGAGTGTGATGCGATGCCAGGAAGGCATCGCGACAGGGTACCCCTTCGCTGCCGACGCCGCAAGCGTCAATTTTGCCCGGCGACACCCGCTGGATCCTTGCCGTCATTCATCGATCGTTTTCAGCATCGCTGCAGTGCTACCATACGCGTATGAGCACTCCACGCTCGAGCGGCGAGATCAAGCCCAGCGCTCGTCCCGAACCCCAGCGCATCGGCGCTGAACGTCTCCCCGCCACGGCGCGCGTGTACGGCACTCTCTCCGGCTGGGGCGCAGTTCTGCGCCGTCACTGGCAGCTGACTGTTCTCGCCGCCGCCGTTGTCGAGCTGCTTGCGCTGCTTCCGTTTGCGATCATTGACCCGCTGCCGTTCTTTGGCATGCCAGGCGCTCTAGCAACCGCGGTCAGCCTTGCTACGGCCATCGTTCTGGGACCCTGGCCGGGCGGCGCCGTTGCCTTCGTCGGCGGCATCTTCTTTGCGACCACCGTTGCCGCCGGGCGCCACCACTACCGGCTCGACGCGACCATTCTGACGGTCATTTTGTGGATCCTTGTTGCTCTGCTCGCCGGGATCGTCTCTCAACATCAACGCCGCCGCCTGGCAGCATCGATCGCCGAGATTGACGAACATGAAGAGCAGCTGCGCCTCACGCTCGACGCCGCCGATACGGCGGTTGGTCTTTTTTTGGGCAGCGACCTCGCCTGCGCCCACGCCAACGACCGCTTGCGCCGTCTTTTCGCGCGCGATGACTGGGAAGGCAGGCCGCTGGTTGATCTCATACCCCAGCTGGACAGCGCCATAATCGCCGCCCTGGACTCTTGCGCCCGCGGCGAGCGCGGCCGGGTGCGCCAGAACGAGGTGCGGTTGCCGGTACACGAACGCGAGCGTGTGTTCACGCTCTCCGCGCGCTGCACCCAGAACGACATCGCGACCGTCTTCCTGACGCTTGCCGACACCACCGCCGCCGTTCGCATGCGCCGTTCGCTCGAGCAGTTGCTCGACTTTTCGCAGCAGCTCTCGGCCGATGCCGCGCCGCGAGCCGTCGCTCAGGCGGTTTGCGAGACGGCAATCGACCTATTTGGCTGCGCCGGCTCGTCCTACTGGACCGTGAACGACCAGCTCCTCAGTCTGCTCGCACGCGCGCCGCGACCGGCGACCCAGACCAGCTGGGATCTGGCTGAGTTCCCAGAACTCACTGATGTGCTACGCACCCGTCAAATTCAGGTCATCGACGACGCTCAGAAACACTACGGTCTGGACGCCGTGAGCGAGGCCAGCGGTGTGGCCGGCAACGACGCACAGCGCTACCTGATGCGTGAAGGTTTTCGCTCCATGATGTGGTTGCCAGTGGCGCACGGCGTCCACGTCGATGCCGTCATGTTCCTTGGCTGGCTCGAAAAGTCGCCCGCGATCAGCGAAGAGACGCTGGGCCTCGTCACGCGCTTCGCCGGTGAAGCAAGCGCAGCAATCGAGCGCAGCGAGCGCCTGGTTGCCCGGAATGAGGTGGAGGCTCTCTTCCACAGCCTCGAGGCCCGCCTCTTGCCGCGCTTTCACCTGAAAACACGGGACCTCGATTTCGATTTTCGCTACCGTGCCGGCGAGCAGCGCATGAACATCGGTGGCGACTTTCTCGGCGCAATCGAACAGCCCGACGGCACTCTGGCGCTCGTCATCGGCGACGTCAGCGGGCACGGTCCCGATGCTGCTGCCATGGGCGCCATGCTGCGCTCCTCCTGGCGCTCACTGGCGCTGGCGGGGATAGAACCTCTGATGCTGGTGAGAAACCTCGATGCACTCATGCTGCGTGACCGACGCGGCCCGGAGGAGTTTGCTACGATCTGCCTGGTCTGGGTTAACGCCGACCTGCGCCGCGTGCGCATCATCCTCGCCGGCCATCACCGACCACTGCTTCTTGACCGCAGTGATCGGAGAGCCGAGGAATCTGCCGTGAGTGGCGACACCGCGCGCCAGCGCGTGAGCGAGTCGCCGAGCACGCAAACGACAAGCGAGGTCTTCGTCCCCTACGGCCCCCCTCTCGGCATACTGCCACCCGACGAAGCTGCCTGGCAGGTCAGCGAGATTGAGTTACCCGACCATTGGGCGCTGCTGCTCTATACCGACGGTCTGGTCGAAGGATTTGCCGAGCCGGGGGCACGCGAACGCTTTGGTCTGGAGCGATTGCGTGCCGTCGTGACACGCGAACTCGACGGCGATCCCGGCGCCGCCCTGGACCGCGTACTCGCCGTAGCGCGGCGCGCCAATGGCGGCGCTTTCGCTGATGACGTGGCCATGCTCCTGCTGCAAAACCGGGACTGACCGGCTCGCCGGCGTTCAGCGAAAAATGCGCTCGCCGCGCGAACGCCAGGCACCAAAGTGAGCACAAGCCGCCGTTGCTTCGCCGATGCCGCGCTCGATGGCCTCGTCCGCAGCACCACCGGCCAGAGTGGAGACGATGAAGCCGGCAATGAACGCGTCGCCGGCGCCGAGTGTGTCAACAATCATAACGTGGCGCGCCGCGCGCTCAAACAGACGCCCCTCACCCCAGGCCACCACGCCGTAACGGCCGCGCGTGGTGATAGCACAGCGCGCGCCGGAGGCGACGACGCGCTGCACATGGCGGCGGGCTTCATCTTCGGTCAGGTCACGGCCGTTAAAGAATGCCACTTCAAGATGGGGCGCAAAGGTGCCCACGAGTTTCTCGGTCCACGTGTCGCCAAAGTCATAGCTCAGCGACACGCCTTCGGCCGCAAGCAGCGTCAGAGCCCCACCGTCGGCCTCACTCAGGCCAGCGCAGTGGACCCACGTGCACTCGAGCAGAAATGGCACCTGAGCGCCATTGACGTGCAAGCTGGCGGAGACGCCGGGATCGGCGCTGACGATCTGCTGTTCGTCGCCGATCGGGCGCAACACGGCAACACTGGTGCTACCCTCGCCGACCACAAGGTGCGAGACGTCGACGCCCTCGGCAGCGAGCCCGGCGCGCACGGCATCCCCATCGGGGTCGGCGCCGACAACGCCGATGTACACGCTCTCCATCCCGGCGTGACTCAGGCGAACAGCCACGTTGGCGGCGTGGCCGGCGACCACCTCTATGGTCGATCCTTCGTAGCGAGTGAGACAGTTATCGCCCACACAGGCGACCAGCGGCTTGTGTGTCTCCATCATCGTGCCGAGCTCACTCCTTCTTGTGGTTCACGCCTTGGCCCGCGCCCAGCGCGGGCCGTCTCCCCACAAGCTTACCTGCTCAGCCAGTAATCAAGAAAGTCGAAAATCCACACTGGATGCAAATACCAGCCGTGCGTCCGTTTTGAAAACACGGAGTTGACGTTCGGCTGATACAGCGGCACTGCCGGCGCCTGGACTTGGGACAGGGACCGAGATTGTGCGCGGTGAGCGTCCTACATGCGAGACGAAATCCTGGAGCAACCGGCGGATTCGCTGCCTCCGGCGTGCTTGAGCTGCCGCTGAGCACGCCCGAGCCGCTAACGCCGCTGGTCGCCGTACTCCCCGGTCAGTTGCTGGCTTACCACCTCTCGTTGGCACGCGGCTTCGACCCGGATAAGCCGCGTGGCCTGCGCAAGGTGACACGCTACTGACGGCGAAACAACAGCAATGTCACCACGAGTGGCTCGTCGCGAAGTGACGGAAGGATAACGGCGTGGACACAAGCAACTCCTTGATCGACCTGCTCGAACAGCTCGTGCGCATTGACTCGACCAACCCATCACTGGTGGCCAAGGCGCCCGGCGAAGCCGAACTGGCGCAGTTTCTCGCCACCCGCCTCGCCAAGGCAGGTCTCGAGATCGATTTGTGGGATGTCGCCCCGGGGCGGCCCAACTTGGTCGCCAAACTGGCCGGCAGCGGTGGCGGGCGAAGTCTCATGTTCGTTGCCCATATGGATGTCGTCGGTGCCGAAAAGGCCGCCTTTCAACCGATTACCTTCGCCTCCCAGCTCTTTGGCCGGGGCAGTAATGATATGAAGGCCGGCATCGCCGCTGCCGTCGTCGCTCTCGAGCGCCTGGCTGAGTTCCCGGCCTTTCTCCGCGGCGACGTCTACTTTGCCGGCTGTGTAGACGAAGAGTGGGTCAGCGCCGGCGCTTCAGCACTGGTCGAACGCTACAGGCCCGACGCCGCCATCCTGCCCGAGCGGACCAACCTCGACGTTGTCATTGCCCACGGCGGCTTCGCCTGGTTTGAGGTCGCCAGCCACGGCGTCGAGGCGGCCGGCGACAACCCTGACCGGGGCGTCGATGCGATTCGTTTGCTCGGCCCGGTGCTCAGCGGCATCGGCCGCCTTGACGCCGAGCTGGCAAGCCGACGTGCCGCGGCCTTCGGCCGCGGCAG
>JBKQWK010000049.1:0-19676 GCA_052139595.1 Thermoleophilia bacterium
CTCAGGCAGCAGAAAGTGAGTTTCAGTAGGCAGCTGTCAGCAGACGATTCTCTGCCTGATTATGGTTGTGCAAATGTAAAAGGTAGTGATATGCTGGCCCTGTTTATGAAGTATCACGACGAGAAGGAGACTCTAATGACAGACCATCGCGGGGAAAAGCGTTTCGCCAGGGATCATCTGATCGAAGTCAACCGGAACCTGGTCTCGAACATCTCCAGGCGCTACCTGAAATTCGGCCTGGACAGGGAGGAACTCATCGCCGAGGGCAACCTCGCTCTCGTCCAGGCAGCTCGGCGGTTCGATCGCGCCAGGGACACTTTATTTGCAACCTACGCCAGCTGGCGGATCGACGGAGCGATGAGGGATGCCCTCAAAAGGCGGCGGCAGGATATGCAGGAAGCAAAGATGTCGTTCGAGGCGTTTGCGAACGACGCTGAACGCCAAGACGAGTGGGACACGCCGCTGCTCGCCGACTATAGCCTCGACCCGGCAGCAATGATCGATCCCGACGATGAGTCCGGGCGTCCGGTCCAGCGCATAGTGCGTGACGATAGACCCTGCCAGATGCCGCTCGCCCAAGCGCGCGTTATGGGCAGCGACTTCGTCGTCGGCGAAAGCCTTGCGCGGGACCCCTACCTCGTGCACCGCTCAACCGATTTCGCACGCGCCAAACAAGCCCTCGCAGCTCTGCTCGCAAGACGGGCTTCTTAAGGAGGTAAGGCATGGATAAGGACAGCATCGATCCCCAGATCTGGAACTACCTGCGTAAGTTCGAACCCGAGCTGCTGACCAGGTTCGAGCGAGGCGATCCCCTGGCCAACGCGCAGCTCGAGCAGAAGTACGAAGGCCTTTTGGAGCTGCTGGGGCCCAAGAAGAAGCCGCGGATGCCCAGCGAGCGGGTGCGCACCATCGGGCCTGACAAGCGCTCCGCGGCCCTGGCCGATGTCGTCGCCCGCACCGTTACGGAGGCGTTTCCTGCGGTAGGTGAGTTTCGGGCCCGTTACCTCGCGGGGCGGCTTCTGCTGGGCAAGCAGATCGTCAACTGGATCGAGACGCAGCGCAAGGCCGAGGGAGCGCCAGCGCCGGTCTACCTCAGGATGCCGGTGAGCGAGTCGCGCTTCGAGGGCAAGCTCAGCGATGGCACGGAACTAACCGATGGCCTGCTGCTCGGAGATGAACTCACGGAACATCGGGCGTCAGCAAGAAGCGAGGCGGAGTATCTGGCCGGGACGCGACCGTTCTCCCCTGAGGAGTATGCCGACTACCTCACCCGCGCGGCTGAGCGAGTGCGCAAGGGCGAGGTGATTTATGGCGACGTCGAGCACGCCCATCCCCGCAAGAGCCGCATCGCCGTGCCCGGCGGCACGCATACCCGTGAGCTTGCCTGCCGGCGGGCGACAAAACCGCGCGAGCTCCACTACTGCGCGCCCCCGGCCGAGAGTTCGGACTGGCAGCACGTCCAGGCCAAGACGATCAGCATTCGCAACGACAGCGTGCTCGCCGAGCTCAAGTGGCTCGCTGAGCATCTCATGGATGCCGTTCCCTGCTGGTTTGAGGAACACCAGGTGGTCGCCTTCATCTTAAGCGGCTGCAGTCCCCAGTTCCCCAAGATCATCGGCCGCTTGCGCCTCAGTAGGGGTGATCAACCGGGGCGA
This sequence comes from Thermoleophilia bacterium, assembly GCA_052139595.1. Lineage (GTDB taxonomy): Bacteria > Actinomycetota > Thermoleophilia > UBA2241 > UBA2241 > JBKQWK01. Next base: position 1,656 of record JBKQWK010000049.1, read on the forward strand.
TTCTTCGGTCCTGCCTCGCGCATCGAGCTGAACATCGATCCGCGCATGACTCCCAGTGCCGTGGCCCGCTTCTACCACGAATTGCGGCGCGTGCTCGTCGTCGTTGGTCGCGACAGGGCGATGGACGACAAACAGCTGGCTCTGGCGTTGTTCACCGACGCCCACGGCCGCCAAGGCGCCCACTGGCGAGACCTCAGAGAGAGGTGGAATGAACGTTACCCCGACTGGCAGTACCCGACCGACGATCGCAGTGCCCGTCGTTTTGGACTTGACTGTCGCACGGCCTGGAGTCGTCTTACCGGTGTCGAGTGGCCCGATGCCACCCGTGACAATGACAAACGAGGAGGGGCGACATGAGCACGAGCAGAGACAACGTCGGCAAGATGAGAGGCGGTGTGCGCGACGGTCGCGGGCCGCACGGCAAGCCAGGTTTCTACCTCGACCTCGGTGTGCAGCCAGCCCAGCGCTGCCCAGTCTGTACGGCCGCCAAGAAACGGCCGAACCGCTGGTGGCTGGGACATCGACCGCTGCCGGCTTGCCCCAACTGCGGCGCTGCGTTGCGCAACACCAGCGAGCGGCGCCAGCAATGGATGGGCGGTTTCGAGACGAAGGCTGAAGCCAAGAAGGCGCGCATCAACGCGCTACACGAACTCGGCCAGGGAACGCACGTCGCACGTGACGACCTGACGCTGGGCGAGTGGCTGACTGACGAGTGGTTGCCTTCGCTTGCAGTCGGCAAGTTGCGCGAGACGACGCGGGCGAGCTACCGCTCGCACGTCGACAACCACTTAGCGCCGACCAAGCTCGGGACGATCAGGTTGCAGCAGCTCACGCGCGAGCGCATCAGCGCCCACTACGCCTGGCTACAACGGGGTGGCGAAGACAGGGGACGCCCACTTGCGGCCAGTACGCTGCATCACATCCACGTAACCTTGCACCGCGCCCTGCGCGACGCCGTGCGTGCCAACCTGCTGGCCCGCAACCCGGCCGACGACATCGAACTGCCCGGCGTCGGCAACCAGGCGCGCGACGCCAAGATCAACGCCTGGAGCGCCGCTGAGCTTGCTGCCTTCCTCGGCGCCACCAAAGACGAGCGCCTGCACGTCCTGTGGCACACGCTGGCGATGACCGGCATGCGACGGGGCGAGGCGCTCGCCCTGCGCTGGGACGACATCGATCTCGAGCACGGCTTCATCTCGGTCAGCAAATCGCGGGTGGGCGTCGATGGCGTGGTCAGAGAGACGCCCACCAAGAGCGACCGGGCCCGCGTCGTGCAGATCGACTCCGCCACGATCGCCGTCCTGCGCGCCCACGCCCAGGCGCAACTCGAGGAGCTGGCCGACGCAGCCGAGGCCCTGGAAGCGCACTTCGTCTTTACCACGGCGGCCGGCGATCCTTTGGTGCCTTGCACCGTGAGCCACTGGTTCTCCAGTGCGGTCGTGGGGGCGGCGTTGCCTAAGCTCTCGCTGCACGGCCTGCGTCACACCCACGCTACGCTGCTCTTGCAGGCCGGTGTGCCGGCCAAGATCGTCCAGGAGCGCCTTGGCCACAGGTCGATCACCATCACCATGGACATCTACTCGCACGTGACGCCGGGCATGGACGCCGATGCGGCGCGCATTTTTGGCAGGCTGGTCGCTGCCGCGGGCGCTATCTCGACGTCTTTGTAGAGTCGTTGTTGGCAGATGTTGGCAGAGCGCGGCTCCGGACGGCAGGCGGGTCACTCGATCTGCTCACCTAAGTTGCCGATTTGCAGCAGCTTCTCAGCATAGTTCAGGATCTACGCGCATGGTTGGCGGGCACCCGCACATAATTGGTAGTCCGGTGCGCACCTCGGTTGCAAGCTGCGCGACGATCTGCCTAAAGGCGAACTCTTCTACGCCCTCAAGGAGGCGCAGATCCTCATCGCCAACTGGGGTCGGCTATACAACAGCCTGCGACAACACAGCACACTGAGGCAACGTCCGCCGACGGCGGAGACGATCGTTTGCTCGGGCTATGCACTGGCCAACTACGATCCCCAGTCTGCCACGCCGAAGATGACTGGGGACTATCACAAGATGTGGACCGATGGATGGGATCCGGTCAGCCGCGCCAGAGAATCTCCCAGAGTCAGGCGACTCACTGTGCGCAGGCTTCTCCTCGGCGCGGCCGAAAGAAGTGTTGTCGATGGTGACGACAGCCATACTCTGCAGGCTGGAGCACGGCCAATGCGGACAACGGTTTTGGTGCCGGGTATTCAGCATCAGCGTTTACCTGTCGATACTATTGATCGCATGAAGAACAGTACCCTGCCGTCTGGAGACTGGGCATGATCACGAGACTACGCCGCGACCAAGCTGGCTTCAGCCTCATCGAGCTGCTGGTGGCGATCCTGATTGCCGCAATCGCCTTCGCGGCTTTCGTGCCGCTGTTTGCGAACACAGCCAAGGCCGCCTCGAGCGACCAGATGCGAGTGACAGCGCAGAGCATCGCCCAACAGGAGATGGAGCAGGTCCGCGAGCTTCAGTTCGACCAGCTCCAGAACCTCCAACTGCCTTATCCCGTGGACCTTACCACCTGGATGGGCGGCGAGTTCAATCCCACCGTAAAGAGATACACGGGGAGTTCGGCGAAGATCTATACGGTCTCCTACAACGTGGTCTTCAATCCCGCGAGCGCCTCAGCGACGTCCGTGCAGAACGCGCAGGTGACCGTAACCGTGTCGTGGGCGGACGTGTTCAAGGCAACGGGAACAGTAACCGAGGAGACGGTGATCTCGCGCCAGTTCAGCGGACCCGGGATCGACAATATGACGCTGAGCCCTCTGAACGGTCTCAACCAGCTCGCGGGCGCGCCTACGGTGATCAATGTGTACATCAATCCTCAGGACGCCGGCAGCAACGACTCCGGCATCGGCACGGTCACGATAACAGTTGCTGATACCAGTAACGCGACGTTCACGCCCGTGACCCTCACGCCCAGCGCCGTGTCGGGCACGAACGGCGAGTACACCGTGAGCTGGAACCAGAGCGGCGCCGCGGCCAACGACACGTTCTCGTTCACCGCGCAGGCCACATCGTCTAGTCAGATACCTGGCAACCCGTTCACGCGTAAGGCCCAGCTGATCACGGGGCAGGCGCCTGGGCCGGTGACGGGTCTCACGATCACACCCGGTAACGGCTGTCTGCTGCTCACCTGGAACAACAGCACGGCCTCCGACTTCGCCTATTACGAGATTCAGCGTGGCACCTCGTCAGGCTCGTTGTCGCCCTTGGCGAGCAATTTCCAGGCGTCGGGCTACATCGACACGGGTCTGACAAACGGCACCACCTACTACTATCAGGTCTGTGTGGTTGACACCGACGGCAACCTGAGCACCTGGGTCGCAGCGAACGGCAAGCCGGCGGTCCAGACCGTTACGACACCGCCGGGTACTCCGACCAACTTCAGCGCCACGCGCAACAACGCCACGGCCGTGCTCAGCTGGACAGTCCCCGCCGACTCGTCGGGCATGGCGCCAGCCTACTTCATCTATCGCGACGGCGGCACGCTGCCCTACGCCAGATTCGCGCCCGGCCTGGCTGCCGGCTCGACCGCGACCTACACCGATACCATCGGCTACTCGGTCGCCCACACCTACTCGGTCGTCGCATTCGATACCGACGGGTTGGTGTCGGGTTTCACGCCGACGTTGGTGGTGAACACGGCAACTCCTCCTGTAGAGAAACTTACGGTCACCGTGAACAAGTTCCCCGCCACCGTTGACGTTGTGGAGACAGATGCCCAGCCTGTGCCGGTGGACTGGGGCCTGCAGACAATCAGTACTTCAGCGGGCGCGGTGTGGACCGGCCTACCGTACGGCTCTTACACCATCACGGCCACATACAACGGTTCACAGATCATCCAAGACATCACGTTGACGCAGAATACGAGCGTCGCCGTGAGCTTCTGAGGCAGCCTGATGTCTGCCGCCACCCCCTACCGCAGAGCGCAAGGCGAGCGCGGGATTACGCTCATCGAGCTGGTGGTGGCGATGACCATCCTGACGATCGTCACCACCATGATCGTGATGACGTGGATCAATTTGCAGAATGGCTATGCGTTCACGATAAGCAGCGAGCAGGCGCGTCAGACGGCGCGTGACGCCATGGCCGATATGGTCGCGGAGATTCGCGACGCGCAGATCCCGACCAGTGGCCCGTACGCGGGGCAGTCGCCGATCATCGTGGCGTCCTCCTACACCATCAGCTTCTACACCTCGTACGATCAGCCGAGCGGGCAGATCGTGCTCGTGTCCTACTCCTACCGCCAGAACTCCTCGACCGGCGTATGGACGCTTTACCGCCAGGTGGACACCAATGGCAACAACATCATTGACAGTGGTGACCTGTGCGAGGCGGTCTCAACCTATTGTGTCAATCAGGACCCCAGCGGTACGGGCAATCTCAGCGATCGGGCTGACGTGTTCACGTACACCTACTACGACACCAGCGGCAACCTGCAGACGACGGGCGCGACCTACACCGCTACTGGCTCGCTTGCCAGCGGCACGACATCGGTCCCAGCCGCCGACCTTAGCAACATCGTCAACGTGAACATCAACGTCATTTCGGACGTTAATCCGCACCACGCCCCTGTGTACTTTGATCTCCAAAGCACCGTGCAGCCGCGCAACCTGCGGCAGGAATAGAAGGGAGTACCGCCATGAAGAGATGCCGCAGCGAGGAGGGGGTTGCTTTGATTCTGGTGCTCGGCGTCATCAGCGCGCTCGCGATCCTCGCCGCGACGGTCACGATGGCCACGGTCAACGACAAGGGCGCCACCCTGACGGTGACAACGCGCTCTAACGCGTTCAATGTGGCTGAGGCCGGGCTCGACATGGGGCTGTTCACGCTGAGCTCAAGCTGGCCGTCGTCGCCGCCGGCCGCCAACACGGCGGTCACGCTGTCGACAGATCCGCGCACTATGTTTAGCACAACGCAGTTCCCGACATCAGTGGGCAAGTCGTTCGTGACCGTGACGATGTCGCCGGGCAGCGATTCCAGTCACCTGCTGATGCAGTCGCAGGCCAACGTCGGCGGCGAGTCGGTGCGGCTGCAGACGCAAATCCTGCAAACCAACGTGGGCATCAGTACGATGGTGCCGGGATGCGCGCTCTACTCAGGTGGCAACACCACGATGAGCGGCAACAACACCCTAACTTCGCCGCTGTCGAACGGTGTGCCCACCGGCTCGGTGTACGTGAACGGCAACGCCACGCTCTCCGGCAACAACAATCTAAGCTCAATGGGCATCAAGGTCAGGAATACGCTCACCGCGTCAGGCAATAACTCCTGGAGTTCAGTCAAGACGCAGAACGACAGTACGGTGCCGACGAGCATAGGTACTTGGTTGCCGCCGAGTGCCATTACCTACCTGACGAACCTCGCGCAGGCGACCCCCCAGGCTCCTGCCGGGGTGACCGTTGTTCCCAACAACGGGACGATTCCGGCTACCGCCACTGCGGTCGATGTCACCGGCTCCGCCACTATCTCGAGCAACGGGACCTACAACCTGGGCTCACTGTACGTGTCGGGTAATCTGACCATCTCGGGAAACTGCAATCTAAGCATCGGTTCGCTTTACGTCGGCGGTTCGTTGACCGGCTCCGGTAACCTGACGCTCACTAACCTTGGTCCAACCTGGGTTGGTGGGAACGTCACCCTCAGCGGCAACGGCAACTGTAAGATGCCGCTGCTCGTGGCGGCTGGCAGCATCACCCTGAGCGGCAACGCGATTTGGGGTGGGGACGGTGTGGGTGCCGACATGAAGCCGTGCGTCGCCATCAGCACCGGCGGTAACGTCACATGGTCGGGCAACTCCGCCTTTTACGGGCTGCTGGCGGCGACAACGGGCAGTGTGACTTTCAGCGGCAACGGCACGGTCAACGGTAGCGTGCTGAGTGCCCAAGCGGCTATCTTCTCGGGCAATACGAACCTTGCCTACAACGGCAACGTGGTGAACAGCATCCAGGTGGGCAGCGCGACGATCGCCACGCTTGTGCCCGGCACTTGGGCGCAGATCGCTACGCAGTAACCATACATACCGACTGAGCGAACCCGTTGATGGACGGCGTTGGTGCCCGTGAGGACGCTGGCGCCGTCCGCGTCTGGGGAGACATTGCGCTCGGCGCCGGTTGGGCGGCGGTGTAAAATTGATTGATGGCGGCTCTAATTCGTGGATTGACGTCGTCGGGCAGTCTTCGTCACATGCGACATCACCTTCGGTGGCAACACACACGTGGAGTACAATCCAACGGCCTTGAGTAACCTGCAGACGACCGCCGCGACGACGAGCACGAATGTGCTTCCAGGAACGTGGCAGGAACTGAGCTCAAGCGGCAATTATTAGGAGCGTAACGAGATACGGCGCAGCGACGGGCGGGCGGCCGTAAGGCAGCCCGCCCCTCTACACGTCTGGGGATGGCTGCTTCGGCTGGTGCGTTGGGTGGCCGGCTGCGAGCTGGAGCCCGGGCAGCTGGCCGTGCAACGTCAAGAGGCGGCGAGCGTTGAGCAGCGCGGGTATTTACGGCGCGACCTGAGGTGGTGTTTATCTCGATTCAGGCTGCTGTTCGATGATACTCGTGAATCAGCTTTCTCAGTCGATCGACGCGCACGACTGCACCGGCACCGCAATTGCGGGCGGACACAAACTCCGAAGTGGTAAACTGATGTGGGCAATTAGCCTTGGTTTGTTGAGTTCTAGCCCCCCGTCACACTCCGAAGTGCTAGACGGCACCGCTAAGAAACCGCTTGTTTGTGGCGGTTTCTTAGCGGTGCGGAGCGACAGTTTTGACGCTCAAGTTTTGACGCTTAAGGCCAGATTTGCAGCTGTCCATCAACGGTTTTCTCTTGTCTGAGTGGCTGACCGACAAGCAATAGCATGGCCCGGTCCGTCATAGCATATGAAGGAGCCTGCGCGTTCTCGGCTGATGGTGTCCAGATAACCAGGTGCGGTACATCCAGTGCTGGTCTGAGCGCATCGCAGTGTTCGTCGGCGGCGGCTCAAGCCGCGCGGGCCGGCGTTGTGGCGGCCAGCGAGTCCAAGGTCAGCAGAGTTGATGTCCTGCGCAGAGATGCTCACTTCGTGGTTGCCACGATCAGCTGACCATTGCTTACGCGCATATCGGCCTCACTTGCGATCGTGATCGACCGAAAAGCCACGACGTGGCTCGCTGCGAACGCGAGATACATGGCGACCGAGGATATCGCCATCGAGCTTATCGAAGGCGACGACCCCCCGGACAACACCGATGCCCGACTGTGTCCACGACGAGTCGTGGCCATCAACCGTGATGCTCGCGGCTGAGCGATTCATCATCTTGTAATAGCCGAATACGAGTTGTGTTGCTCTGCCGTTGCGTTTCTCCAATCGCAGCAAGTCATCCGAGTACAACGAGAAACGGAAGGTGTAAGTGTCGTCCATGAAGAGCCAGTCCTTTTCAGCCTTGCGGCCGATGCAGGCGGCCTGCGGCAGCTTACCGTGCAGCACATGTTGCACGTACACCGGCACGAGATAGAAGCTGCCGTCCTTCGCGAAAACATCGACGCGGACCATGGCGCCGTTGTCAGCCAGGCCGTCGCGAACCCGGACGCCGCCACTTGCTGGTTCGTCGTAAGCGCGGATGGCGCGCACCCGAGGAGCCACGCGGGCCTCGCGCGTGGGCTTATAGATTGGTTTTGCGAAAGCTCTGGCCGCATCTCCTCCGTAGTCGTCCATGCGCGTCCGCAAGAGATCAAACAACTCGCGATCGCGTTCTCTTCCGACCATGTTGTTGAGGGTGATCGCAGTCAACCGTTGCAAGGGCACACTTTTGCTGGTGCGGAGACGCCCTCGATCGTCTTTACCCTCAATACGTCGCACCGTTTCTTTGTGCATCTCGCCACGCACCGTGCGTCGTGGCATGCGGCTCACGAGAATCGGCCGCGGGGTGAGAGTGTCATTGCCAAGGTCGGCAAGGGGATCGTCAAGGCGGGCTTTAAGCATCGCGACGAGCTGCTTGCGAAAGCCAAGCCATGGCTGAAGTAGAGGCTTGGTGTCGGTCATCTCGCCAGTCGCCGGATCCACGTAGGCACCATCTCTCGCCCTGAGATAGCGGCCGGAGAAGAAAGAACTGACCGTTTGAACCATGCTGCACGTGGTAGCGACGAGTACAGCTGCATCAAGCGCGTGCTGTAGATCGCCGTCGGTGCACACCTTCTGCAGCCCCCAGGCCTTTCTGAGGTAGGCTGTCGCGCCCCCGTTTACGGCTGACACTGGTGCCGTGTTCTCGCCTGCGAAACGTAGGTTCTCTTCGACAAAGTTCTTCAGAAAGCGAGCGACCCAGCGCGTGTCGACGAGGTTGCGCTCGCGATGCTTCTCGGCAGCGCGCTCGTCGAACTCCCTGCGCAGCAGGCGCTCCTTCTTTGCCTGCGAAACCGGCCAGAGGTGCACACGTTCTTCAAACTCATGCCACCGTTGCTGGTCACTGCCGAAGTACTCGAATGGCGTGCGCTCGTGCTTATGCTCGTTCTCGGCGTTGGTCACAAGGACCTTGTTCAAGTAGCTGTCATCGAAGGAGCGCGAGTGTGGCAGGATGTGATCGACCTGGGCTACGCCCGGCTCGCCGGAGAGCAGGCGTTTCGGATCGATGTAAGCGCCGCTGTAGGCGCAGCGGCCGTCTTGTTCACGCCACAGTTTGAACTTCGTGATCGCAAGTGGTCGCGGATTGATGATGTCGAAGTCTATCTGCATGCGCTCACACAAGGACTCCGTACGCGCAAGATTCTCCTTCTGTCGACGCTCGATCGCTCGTCGGTCTTGGAAGGAGCGGCCGACGTCGCGAGCGAACTGCACGTGGAGGTCCTCAATCTGACCGTATTCTCGGATGATGGCATTCAGCACCTTGCGCGATTGACTGAGGGCACGGAGCACAACTGGGTCACGCACCTCGTCTGCGGGGATGGCCGGCAGTTTGTCGTGGCGCTGGCCTTCAGGCTTTTCCGAACGGCGGAAGCCTACGACTGTGCATGCTTCTGTGTAGGTCAGGCCAGCCTCCATGTGTGGCAGGATTGCGAGTAGCGTTTCACGTGAGAGGTGGGCATTGCCGGAAAAGCGACAGCCAGAGAGCGCTGCCACAACCTCATCATCAAGACCAAGTAGCGCGAGTTCGCGGTGGATGCTCTCATCAAGCTTGTAGTAGGTCAGCACCGTCGCCACGGCATCGAGGAGGTCAGGCTCGGCGGCAAGTGCGTTCCAAGCTCCCGGTGAGACCTCACCTACGCACTTGTGCATCTCATGCCAGGCTTTCGGATACGGTAGCTTCTCTTTCTTCTCGGCAGAGAGGTCATCGGGTTGCCGGTGGTCATAGCGCACGCTGACAAAGCGCGCCCTTTCAGGTAGCTCGCAGGTCTTGCGCACATCGGCATAGGTCACCGCGGTGCGCTTGCTGAAGATCTTGGCGAACACTGCCGTGCGCTGTTCCGTCGACAGGCGGTGATGCTTGGAGGAGAGAGGAACGGTGTAGCGTACGTTGTGCAGCTTGTCGACAGCGCGAAACCGTTCAAAGGTCGGGCAGGCCAAAGGGATGCGTTTGTTTGTCCTGTCGAGGCGGCAAAGGCCGACGAGGGCGAGCAGAGCATTGCCTTCGTTGACGGGCGCCTGCCAGTTGAGAATCGCCGTGTATTGTGCCTCGAAGTCTTCCGCGGCGTGCGGGTTGCCAAGGCGCCGCTGGCTCTCGAAGAGCACGTTCACTTCCTTGAGCAGGAGCTCCCGCGAGATGGCGCCCTTGTAGTCGCTGCGGTTGCGCTGCGACTCGGCGAAGCGCTTGTCGCACAGGTACATCTCGCCGGCTGTGCGGTAGCCCTTCTCTTCCATGAGCGCTTGGTTATTGGCAATGGCCCCCTTGACGAGGCCCTCATTCTTGTCTGTCTTGCCCGAGAGCTTCCTGGACTTGAATCCACGGCGCTTGCATAACTGCGTCAGGACACGCAGCCACTCTTCATCGGAAAGGCGGCGATCGAGTCCATCGGCGCGAAGCTGGTAGGGCGTCTTCGTGTCACGGCCGACGACGTAGACTGTCGCTAAGCCCTTCTCGGAGATGAGTCCACGCAAGACGAGCAGACGGCGCAGTTCTCGCATACGCACTCGCCGCCGTCGCCGGCGACGCCGGAGAGAGCGAGCCAGGCGCCGGGGGCGTGCCGATGGCTGACCGTTCTTCGCAGACTCCGCCTTGGCGAACGTGCGCACACCAAGGCCGGCTATCGTTTCCGCGTCACTGTCGATGACACACCACCCCACGAATGTGATGCCGATGTCAAGACCGACGCGGATCCCCATGCTTCCTCCTTGACAAGAGATAAAGCGACATCCCAGTCATCATACACAAGGGGCGGGAGAGAAGCGGTAGCTGACATCGCGCTCAAGTAACGCCAAAAAGGACGCCCCGACAACCGTCGGCTGCCGGGGCGTTGCCTTACGCTTTGCAGCTTATCCTAGCGAGCCCGTCACACTCCGAAATGCTACAGACACAGATGCTGCACGCGCGCCTGTGACGATAGTCGGTGGCCGACCGATGGTCAAGAAGCCAGGTTCGCCGATCCACGGGCGACCGTCACGGATTCAGCGAGGTGGCTGCTCGGCTGTGGTGTTCGGCCGGTCGCCACTTCGGTCAGGCCTAAGCTTGAGGAGCCTCAGTCTGACATCTTGAGTTGGGGTTGGAGTCGGAGTTGCGAGTGGACCTGGCCGTGAGGTCGGCAGGCTGTCGGCCGACGCCGTTTATACCAGCACAGTGGCCTCTATTGCGACGATCACAGGTCACGTTGTCCGGTGCGCACTTCAACGGCAAACTGAGATGCGACTCCTAAACGGCGCGGTCTGCCTCACGCTCAAAGAGTTACAGATCCTGATCCAAGAGTGACGCCGCGAGGGCAACCAGCCGCGATTGCAGAACTCGCCCGGTAGGCGTCTGTCGGCGTCGGAAGCGCTCGCTTGGCAGGGCTTCTTACCGGCCAGCTACAATCGCTCGCCGGCGCTCACGCGAGAACCGACTCTCCCACTATCATAGAGAATGCGAGCGTGGAGAATGCGAGCGTGGAGCGACACGGGGCGCACTGACCACGCGTGTCGCCTTGTTGCCGACTGGGCGACGAGTAGCGGGTGGTGCATCGACCTGGTCGTTTGCGCCGCTGGATTGCCTTGTCTCCCGCCAACGCTCGTCGGTTAGCCCGACTCGAAACCTTGCGATGTTTCGACGGTTGGCGACAACTGGTGACTCGGACGCGGTAGCTTGCGGCCGCTGTGTCCGGAGGTTGTCAAGACGCTGCTGGACCGCGCGCTGGAGGAGCCTGTTGTGAAGCCAGAACGCGACGACTGCGAGGACAATCATGAGCAGGAAGGTAACTCCGATCCCGAGGGCAACCGTATCGACAGCGATGAGTTCCATGGCGACCTCCCGGGCCGATCTACGCGACATCTCCACTTCTGTGGCCAACTTTACCCGGGCGCCTCTCAAGAGGCCGTAAAGACGGGTGCACGGCGTGTAAAGAGTGCCTCAAGGATGAGGAAGGGGCGATCGCAGCCGTCAGTTTCTGGACGCAGTGCGAAACCGCGATACCCTGCTGCTGGCGCAGGATAACTCTGCCGAACCAAGAGCACGTCGGGCACGTCGTTGCCTGAGTGGACTTGCGGTCACCCTGCGTCTGGGGTGTGAGCGCCGTCACGAGGACGTCCTATCTGCCTATCTGCCATCGGACGACTCAGGCGGCGAGGGCGAGTGAACTGCGACGCGTGGGATAGCCGCCCGCGTGTCGGCAACTCGCGGCGCCCCGTGCAACAGATGTGTGGGCCACGGCGTTACTGGCGCTCCCGTGCCTGTCGGCCAACCGCACACTGGTCACCGTCACGCACCGCTCACGCTCGGCATCTCTATACACACTCTTAACACCCACCCACACCATCTTCACGAGCGCTTAAGGTGAAGCGCGATATAGTGCCCGGCATGGGAGATTTGATCTACAGCGCGGTCGTCATTGCGTTCCTGCTCATCGCCGTTGCCTACGTGCGCGTCACGCCGCACCTGTAAACCGCGATGAACTGGTCATACCTCATCCTCGGTATTGTCGCCTTGGGCCTGCTCGTGTATCTGGTCTATGCGCTCCTGCGACCCGAGAAGTTCTAAACAGGCGTGCTGATGGTCTGGGGAATCGTTGAGATACTCGGTTACCTTGTTTTGCTCGGGCTCATTGCCAAGCCGCTGGGCCTGTACATGGCGCACGTCTTCCGCCACGAGCATACGTTCATGGACCCGGTCGTGCGGCCCGTCGAGCGGCTCATCTACAGACTGTGCGGCGTCGATGAAAAACGCGAGATGGGCGTTACCGGCTACCTGCTCTCGTTGCTCATCTTCAACTTCGTCGTCCTCTTTTTCATCTATCTCGTCTTGCGGCTGCAGGGTCATCTGCCCTGGAACCCGGCCCACGTGCCCGATATGAAACCGACGGTCGCCTTCAACACGGCGATCAGCTTTGCCACCAACACCAACTGGCAGGCATACGTCCCCGAGTCGCAGGTGAGCTACCTGACGCAGATGCTGGCCCTGGCGCGCGAGAATTTCGTCTCGGCGGCGATCGGCATGGCTGTTGCGGTGGCCTTTATCCGCGGCCTTACGCGTCGTTCAGGCAAAGAGCTCGGCAACTTCTGGGTCGACATGACGCGCAGCATCCTCTACGTCCTGCTGCCAATTTCCATCGTTGGCGCTATGGTTCTCGTATCGCAAGGCGTCGTGCAGAATCTCAATGGCCCCACGCACGCGCTCACCGTGCAAGGAGTCGTACAGACGATCGCCCAAGGCCCCGTCGCGTCACAGGAGATCATCAAGGAGCTTGGCACCAACGGCGGTGGCTTCTTTAACGCCAACTCGGCTCACCCCTTCGAGAACCCGACACCGCTTACCAACTTCATCGAAATGCTGGCAATACTTGCCATTCCGGTGGCGTTCACATACACCTTCGGCCGTTTCGCTGGCAATCAGCGACAAGGCTGGGCTCTCTTTGCCGCCGCCATGGTGCTCCTGGTGGTGAGCGTTAGCGTGATGTACGCCAGCGAGCAGAGCGGCAACCCCAATCTGACGCGGTTGGGGGTGACACAAGCCGCCACCGCGACGCAGGCAGGCGGCAACATGGAAGGCAAGGAAGTACGCTTCGGCATTGCCGGCTCGATCCTCTTCTCGACGATCACCACCGACACCTCAACCGGCGCCGTAAATAACGCTCAGGACAGCCTCACGCCGCTGGCCGGCGGCATGGCGATGCTCAACATTGCCCTCGGTGAGGTTGTCTTCGGCGGCGTCGGCGTGGGCATCATGGGCCTGCTCATCAACGCTATTCTGGCGGTGTTCATCGCCGGTCTCATGGTCGGACGAACACCGGAGTACCTCGGTAAGAAGATCGAGGGCCGCGAAATGAAGTTGGCCGTGCTGGCGATCCTGTACTTCAGCGTCACCGCCCTGGGCTTCGCGGCCCTGGCCAGCGTCGTACACGCCGGCACGAACGCGACGCTCAACCATGGCCCGCATGGCCTCTCCGAGATCCTCTATGCGACCATTTCGCAGACCGGCAACAATGGCAGCGCCTTCGCCGGCCTTACCGCCAGTGGCCGCTTCTGGGGCACGATCGGCGGCCTGGCAATGCTTTGGGGGCGCTTCTTCTTCATCATCCCCTGCCTTGCCTTGGCCGGTTCGCTGGCCGGCAAGAAGGTGCAGGCGCCGTCCGTCGGCACGTTCCCCACGACCGGCCCTATCTTCGTCGTTCTGGTCGTCGGAGTCATCCTTATCGTCGGCGCCCTGACGTACTTTCCCGCGCTGGCGCTCGGACCGATCGTTGAACACTTTCTCATGAACGCCGGCAAGCTCTTCTAGCAGGTGGCAGATAATGACTGACGACAACGACACACAGACGAGCCGGCAGACAAAACGGCGGCCAGCGGCAATGCGCGGACTCATCGTACCCGCGATCTGGAGCGCTTTGCGTAAGCTCGACCCACGAGACGTGGCCCGCAACCCCGTCATGTTTGTGGTCGAGGTCGGCAGTGTCGTCACAACCTACTACTTCATTCTTGGTCTCATCACGGGCGGTTCAGACACATCGTTTGTCGGCGCAATCACCGGCTGGCTGTGGTTTACGGTGATCTTTGCCAACTTTGCCACGGCGATGGCTGAAGGGCGAGGCAAAGCCCAGGCCGAAGCCCTGCGCAAGACGAAGACGGAAACCGTCGCTAACCTCGTCACCGGCGATGGCATCACGCAGGTGGCAGCGGCATCATTGCGCCGTGGTGACGTGGTCATCGTTTCAGCCGGTGAGGTCATTCCCGGTGACGGTGACGTCGTCGAGGGCATCGCTTCAGTCGACGAGTCGGCGATCACCGGTGAGTCGGCACCGGTCATCCGTGAAAGCGGCGGCGACCGCAGCGCCGTCACTGGCGGCACCCGGGTGCTTTCTGACCAGATCAGAGTCGAGATCACGTCTGACCCCGGCCAGACCTTCCTCGACCGTATGATTGCCCTGGTCGAAGGTGCTGAGCGACAGAAGACGCCCAACGAAATCGCCCTCAATATCCTCCTCGCCGGGCTGACGATCATCTTTTTGATCGTCATCGTGACGTTGCAGCCGTTCTCCATTTACAGTGGCGCGCCGCAGTCAGTGACGATCCTCATCGCCCTGCTCGTCTGCCTCATCCCGACAACGATCGGTGGCTTGCTCTCGGCAATAGGTATCGCCGGCATGGACCGTCTGGTTCGCCACAACGTGCTCGCCATGAGTGGCCGTGCCGTCGAGGCGGCCGGCGATGTCGACACTCTACTGCTCGACAAGACCGGTACGATCACGCTTGGCAACCGCCAGGCGACCGAGTTCGTCCCCATGCCCGGGATCAGCGAAACCGATCTTGCCGACGCGGCGCAACTTGCTTCACTGGCCGACGAAACGCCAGAGGGACGCTCAATCGTCGTGCTCGCGAAGCAGTTTGGCTTTCGTGACCGCCACCTCGATCCCGAAAAGGCGATCTTTGTCGAGTTCACCGCGCAGACACGCATGAGCGGCATCGACATCGACGGTCACTCGATCCGCAAGGGTGCCGGCGACGCCGTCATCGCCTGGATCCGCGGCCGCGGCGGTGCCGTGCCGGATGAACTCGAAAAGGCGATCGCTGCTGTGAGCATGCAGGGTGGCACACCGCTCGCCGTCGCTCGCGACGACCAGGCGCTAGGCGTGATTCACCTGAAAGACATCGTCAAGGGCGGCATCAAAGAACGCTTCGACGAATTGCGCGCCATGGGTATTCGCACGATCATGATCACCGGCGACAATCCGCTGACGGCGGCGGTCATCGCCAAAGAAGCCGGCGTTGACGATTTTCTCGCTGAGGCAACACCAGAGACAAAAATGGAGCTCATCCGCAGCGAGCAACAGCAAGGCAAGCTTGTGGCGATGACGGGTGACGGCACCAATGACGCCCCCGCTTTGGCACAGGCAGACGTGGGCGTCGCCATGAACACCGGCACAAGCGCTGCCAAAGAAGCCGGCAATATGGTCGACCTCGACAGCAACCCAACCAAACTGATCGAGATCGTCGGCATCGGCAAGCAGCTGCTCATCACTCGCGGCGCCTTGACCACGTTCAGTATCGCCAACGACGTCGCCAAGTACTTCGCGATCATCCCGGCGATGTTCATGGTCGCGTTTCCTGAGCTTCGCAAACTCAATGTCATGGGTCTGCACTCGCCGCACAGCGCCGTGCTGTCGGCCGTGATTTTCAACGCCCTGGTCATCGTGGCGCTCATTCCCCTGGCGCTGCGCGGGGTCAAGTACCGGCCGATCGGTGCTGCCGCTCTGCTGCGCTTCAACCTGCTTGTCTACGGACTGGGCGGTGTCATTGCGCCGTTCATCGGCATCAAGGTCATCGACATGATCCTGGTCGCGCTTCACCTCACGACGTAAGGACGAGGGCAACAACATGCGCTACATTGGCACAGCACTACGAATGACAATTGTCACAGCGATCATCCTGGGGATCCTCTATCCGCTCGCCGTCACCGGCCTGGCTCAGGCCATCTTCCCGAGCAAGGCCGACGGCAGCTTGGTCAGAAAGGCCGGCCAGGTTGTTGGTTCGACCCTCATCGCACAGGCATTCACCGCCCCGGGATACTTTCACCCACGTCCATCGGCGGCCGGCAGCGGTTATGATGCCATGGCCTCATCGCCGTCGAATCTGGGACCGACAAGCAAGGTACTCATGCAGACCGTGCAGCAACGCGTCACGGCCGCCTTGGCCGAGAATCCCAGCTTGCGCAAAGGATCGATCCCAGTGGACATGGTGACCGCCTCCGGCAGCGGGCTCGACCCGGACATCACGGTGGCCAATGCGCGCGCCCAAGCTGCGCGTGTGGCGGCGGCGCGCGGCAAGACCATCGGCCAAGTTCTGACGATGGTTACCCGCTACACCAGCGGCCGTCAGCTTGGCTTTCTCGGCGAGCCGCGTGTCAACGTTCTCGAACTTAACCTCGCCCTGGACACCGCCTGGGGGCCGACAGCGCCGTGAGCGAAACGGGCGCCGACGAGGCCGGCGAAGCCGCCCGCGACTCGACCGAAGCGTTCAGTCTGCGAACGGTACGCAAGCGCGGGCGGCACAAGATCTTTCTCGGCTATGCACCCGGCGTCGGCAAGACGTTCACCATGCTCGCCGAGGCTCACCGGCGAGCTGAGCGTGGCGAGGACATCGTCATCGGCTTCGTCGAGGCCCATGGTCGGCGCGAAACGGCCGAGATGGTCGCTGGTCTCGAGCAAGTACCACGCAAAGCTATCGAGTATCGCGGCAGGGCGTTTGAAGAGCTCGATACGGCAGCGGTGATCGCGCGCCACCCTGCCTGGGTGCTGATCGACGAACTCGCACACACCAACATTCCCGGCACGCAGCACACGAAGCGCTGGCAAAGCGTCGATGAGATCCTCGCCGCCGGCATCCACGTCATTTCGACCGTCAACGTGCAACACTTCGAAAGCCTCAACGACGCCGTCTTTCAGATCACCGGCGTACGCGTGCAAGAGACCTTGCCTGACTCAGTCCTTGACCGGGCTGATGAGGTGGTGCTCGTCGACCTGACAGCAGACGCTCTGCTCAACCGACTTGAGCGTGGCGTCGTCTATGACCTTGAGAAGATACCGGGCGCGTTGCAGAACTTCTTTCGCCGCGGCAACCTGATCGCTCTGCGCGAGCTGGCCCTGCGCAAGACCGCTGAAGAGGTAGACGAGAGCCTCGAGGGCTACATCGAGGAGCATGAGGTTCGGAGCCCATGGGCGACGGAGGAGCGGATTGTCGTCTGTATCAAGACAGGTTCTGTGGCCAAGAAACTGGTGCGTCGCGGATACCGCCTGGCGAAGCGACTACAGGGCCAGTTCTGGGTCGTCCACGTCCACACGCCGGGCGAGACGATGGGCCGCCATCAGCACGAGCTGGCCGACCTGTTTGCACTCGCCCGTTCGCTCGGAGGCAACGTCAAGGAACTCAGTGGCGATTCAGACGCCGACGCTCTCCTGGCCTTTGCCCTTGAGACCCGGGCCACCTTCATGGTCATCGGTGCATCCAAGCGCTCCCGCCTCGATGAGGTACTGCGCGGCTCGTCACTGATCGCCAGGATCATGCGCGAGACCGACTCCGTCGACGTGCTCGTTGTCGCCGACCCAAGCAGAGCCAGCCCGCCAGGCACAGATAGCAATGCCAGGTAGGCGGACTTCTCGGTGAGCGCTGATTTCGGCTGATTTTGGCAACTGGCGCTCCCGTGCCTGCCGGCCAACCGCACACTGGTTACCGTCACGCACCGCTCACGCTCGGCATCTCTATACACACTCTTAACACCCACCCACACCATCTTCACGAGCGCTTAAGGTCAAGCGCGGTATGGTGCCCGGCATGGGAGACTTGATCTACAGCGCAGTCGTCATTGCATTCTTGTTCATCGCCATTGCCTAC
>JBKQWK010000050.1:0-3222 GCA_052139595.1 Thermoleophilia bacterium
GCCATCGTCCTTCCGGTCGTGGCGAGATGAGCGCCCGGCACATCCTCGGCGACTACGATTCCTGGCTCACGACCGAGTCGAGCGACCGCCCCGAGCCGAACGACGACGAGACCGATCTCGATGACGACCGCGAGCGCGGCTGTGACAGTCTGCCACCGCTGCAGCTCGGCCAACGCCGCAGCTGGAACACGGGCGGTGCGGCATGACCGGCGACCAGTACGCAGATCTGATTGCCCTGATCGACACGATCCGCGCCGATCACGCGCACGAAGTCGCGAAGCTCAATCAGAGACTCGCCGACGAGGTGGCCTACACTGCCGACCTCGTGCGACAGATCGACGCCGCTGAGAGGATCATCTCCCGGCTAGGCGGCTGCAATATCCCTGCGGCAGAGGACCTGATTGACCTCGAAGTGCGTCAGGCGGGTGAGGCCGCATGACCTCCCTGACCTTCGCCGAATATCAACAGATCGACTCCGTCAACTGGTCCTCACTCAAGGCCATCGGTAAGAGCCCGCTCCATTACCGCTACAGCCTCACGCACCCGCGCGAGGACACGCCGGCGATGCTCATGGGGCGCGCCGTCCACTGTGCCGTCTTGGAGCCGGACCGATTCCCGCTCGATTACGCCGTCTATCGCGGCGCCCGTCGCGCCGGCTCCGACTGGACCGAGTTCGAGGCAGCCAATGAGGGTCGGACGATCCTCAAGGTCGACGAGTATGAACGCTGCCTCGATATTCGCAACGCCGTCCGTGCTCACCCCGTCGCCGCTGCGCTGCTGACGACGGGACGGCCGGAGGTGACCGTCGAGTGGACGGACGCGGCGACCGGTATCGCCTGCAAGGCCCGCATCGATTGGCTACAAGGTCGCAGCCTCGTCGACCTGAAAACCTGCAAGAGCGTCGACGCACGCGAGTTCGGTGCCGTCGCCGCCAGAATGCAATATCACGGCCAGTTTGCTTTCTACAAACGCGGTCTAGCAGCTACGTCAAAGTCCGATCCGCGGCCGGCACGCATCATCGCCGTCGAGTACGACCCGCCGTTTGACGTTGCCGTGTTTCGCGTCGGCGCCGACGCCGCGCTCGCTGGCGATGACCTGGTCGACGAATACCTGCGCACCCTTTCTGTCTGCCGCCGTCGCGACAACTGGGCGGGCCGCTATCCGCAACAAACCGAGCTCGAACTGCCTAGCTGGGCGCTGGGCGAGTTCAGCGACTCCATTGAGGTGCTGTCATGAGAGGACTTTCATTCGATGAGCTTTACCCGGGAGCGTACCTGAAGGCCGGTGAGCTAAAAGGTCGCCCCGTCACGCTGAAGATCAAGTCCGTCACCCGCGAGATGCTTTCTAACGGCGCCGGCGGCGAGGAAGGCGCCGCCATCGTCGCCTTTGAGAAGACCGAGAAGCAGTTCGTGATGAACAAGACCAACGGCACCTGCCTGCGCGCCATGTTCGGCGACGATACCGGCGAGTGGATTGGCAAGAAGATCACGCTGCACGCGGTACCGGACGCGAGCGGACTGAGCGAATCCGGCATGTGCCTCAGAATCAAAGGGTCGCCCCAGCTCACGAAGCCGCTGACGTTCGCGGCCCACCTTGGGCGCAAGATCGTGAAGCAGACGCTGGTCCCGACGGGAGGCGCGAGTGAAACACCGCCTGTCGCTTCCCCAGAGGCCGCTGACGGCGCTGCGGACGATTCCGACTACGACGATGCTCACGATGACCTGCCCGACGCCATCGACGCCGACGAGGCCGAATTCAAGGAGCTGGGCGTTGGTGCCGAGGATCTACCGCCGGAGCCGTCGACCACACAGCAGAACCGCATGCTCGGCGCCCAGGTCAACGACCTCGAGAACATCCACCACGTCGACGAGGCCACCTGGCGCACCTGGATGGAGGAGGAAACAGGCAAGACTAGTCGCGCTCTGCTGACCAAGGATGAGGCGTCACGGGTGATAGCTATTTTCAAAGAGCAGATCACCGGCATGATGCGCGCAAAGCAAGAGGCGTCGTGATGGCACCCGCATACGACCTGGCAATCAAACAAGCGGGGGCGTCCGTCGTGGCGCCCCCGGATGACCCTCTTGATTCACTGCCGCCGGATGCGCTGGCGCTCTATAAGCAGCGCGAATGCGGTCTGCTTGAGGCCGAGCTGTTTCTTGGTACAACGCAACCCAAGTGCGACGAAAACGGCGTGCCTGTTGAACCGGGTAACGCTTTTCGCGCCCGCGCCAAGAGTTACACGCGGCGCATGCAGAGGATCCGTGCTCGCGGCGTCTGTGACGCAGCCAACCTCCTGCCGCGCATGGTTGAGGGCGGCTATACCGAGATTCCCTGTGTGAAGGTCGGCCACTACGTCGTCAACACGCACATGCTGGTCTGGATGAAATATCCGCTTATTTCGCCATGGTGACGACGTGCCTGGGCTGGTACAGAACCCCTAGCGGAAACCGCATTGAGTTGTATGCGAACGAGCGGGAGTACCTCGTCCGCGTATACCCGGGTAATGGATTGTCCGTCGACGAGATCATCGTCGGACCCGATGTAGCTGGCGAACATTACAAACTGGCGACTCTGACCGGGAACACAACCAGGCATTTCCCGTGGCTAGCCAAGGTGACGCCATGAGCACCGTAGCCACGACGCGGACCCTCGCTGATCTGGAAACCATTATCGAACGTGGCCAGCAGACCTTCGTCGAGGTCGGCAACGCACTCATGGAGATCCGCGACCAGCGACTCTACCGCGAGACACACGCCACCTTCGAGGCGTACTGCAAGGAGCGCTGGGGATGGAGTCGCATCAGCGCCTACCGTCATATTGAGGCGGCCGAGGTCGTGCAGATGTTACCCATGGGTAACACGCCAGACACCGAGCGCGTCGCCCGTGAGCTCATCCCGCTCTCGCCGGCTGAGCGTACCGAAATCAGCGCAGCGGTGCGACGGCGCCGGCAACGGCCGCGCCAAGGGCGGCGCGCATCGTCGCCAGGCCAGCGGTCATGAGGTAATCGTTCCAGTCGCCTTCGCCAGGCGGCGTGAGACGGTAGGTTCTGGCGCCAGCGGCGGCCAGGGCGGCGACGATCGCGCTAGCCTTGCGCTCGGCTTCGGCCTCGTACCAGTCAAGGGCGACGAAGACGCGCGCGCCTAGCAGGCGGCCGGGCAGCCAGGCGGGCATCGTGCGACCACACAGGGCGACGGCGGGAACGCCACAGGCGGCGACTGAGAG
>JBKQWK010000051.1:0-9025 GCA_052139595.1 Thermoleophilia bacterium
CGTCGTCCGCAGCGACAGCGAGCCGGGGAGTTTGGCGTGGCGGCCGAGATAACGGGCCCGCAGATGGGCCAGACGCAACCGCAGAACCTCGAGGCCGAGATGTCGGTGCTCGGGGCGATGCTCGTAAACCCGAACGCGATCCCGATCGTCGCCGAGACAATCGCCGTCGAAGACTTTTACCGCACGTCGCACGGCGTTGCGTACGACGCGATCCTCGGACTCTACGAGAAGGGTACCGAGGTCGATATCATCACCCTCGGGGCCGAACTCGAACGACGCGGCGAACTCGAGCGCGCTGGTGGTCGCGATTATCTGCACACGCTGGCCGAGTTCGTGCCAGCGGCAGCCAACGCGGGTCAGTACGCCGAGATTGTGCGTGAGCAGAGTGTCCTGCGTGCCCTCATTCGCGTTGGCAACGAAATCGCCGAGCTTGGCTATCGCCCCGTCGGCGAAACCGCCGAGATGCTCGACCGCTGTGAGCAAAAGGTGTTCGCCATCTCGCAGGGACGACGCACGGCCGAGTTCCAGAGCATCAAAGACATTGTGGCCAGCAACTTCGTCCGTATCCAGGAGATGAAGAAAGACCGCGAGATCAGCGGCCTGGCAACCGGCTTCGCCGACATTGACCGCGTATTGGGCGGCCTTCAGCCGAGCAACCTTATCGTCCTCGCCGCTCGCCCCGGTATGGGCAAGACGTCGCTGGCGCTCAACTTTGCTCACAACATCGCCGTCGAGGGCAAGGGGTCGGTAGCCGTCTTCAGTCTCGAGATGAGTGCCCAGGAACTGGGTGACCGCATGATGTGCTCACAGGCGCGCGTCAGCTCGCTCAAGCTGCGCACCCCCAAGCTGCTCAGCGACGCAGACGTGAGCAAGCTGGTCGGAGCAGCCGAAAAACTCAGCGAGGCCGAGCTGTACATCGATGACTCGGCCGGCCTCAACATGTTTGAGCTACGTGCCAAGGCCCGTCGTCTCAAGAGCCGCCACCCACTATCACTGGTCATCGTCGATTACCTGCAACTCATGGTCGGCGATCGACGCGCCGAGAATCGCCAACAGGAAGTATCCAACATCTCCCGTTCACTCAAGCAACTGGCGCGCGAACTCGCGATCCCCGTCATCGCGATCTCACAGCTCAACAGAGCACCGGAGATGCGCAGTGGCGAGCCCAAGTTGAGCGACCTGCGCGAGTCAGGAGCCATCGAGCAGGACGCCGATGTGGTCATGTTCATCCACGCTGACCCCAAAGACGAGACGCGCAAGGGCACCGTTGATCTCATCGTGGCCAAACACCGCAACGGACCCACCGACAAGGTGCGCTTGGGCTTTGTCAGTGAGTACACGAAATTTCGCACCCTGGCACACAGCGAAGGGTACGAGGCCGGGTGAGTCCGCGCCGGCCGCCGGTGACGACATCCACCACCGGCGTGCGATAGACTGAAAACATGTCCCTCGTCATGCTCAACGGCGCTTTCGTCGAGTCGAAAGAGGCCACCGTTTCGGCCCTCGACCGCGCGCTGACCCACGGCCTGGGTCTCTACGAAACGATAAAGCTCAGTCAGGGCATCCCGGTCTTTTTCGATGAGCACGTTGCGCGACTCGAGAATGGCCTCGTGCAGGTCGGCATCGCGGCTCCCTGCGGGCGCGACGCTCTGGCCGACCAGATCATGCAACTGAGCGTCGCCAGCGGAGTCGCCAGCGGTGCCTGTCGGGTGCTGGTCACGGCCGGCCCTCCCGATGGTAAGCCAGCCCTCCTCGTCTTAACCGAGGTGCGACCGCTGCCGACCCGGCCCCTGACGCTCATTTCGAGCAGAATGCTGCGCGCCACCGCGGCACTGAAGTCAAACAGCTTCATCGCTTCCCACATCGCCCAACGGGCAGCCAAAGCGGCCGGTGCCGACGACGCCGTGTTCGTCGACGAAGAAGGGCGGATGTACGAGGCAACAACCGCCAACGTGTTCGTCGTGCGTGGCGGAGTACTGAGCACGGCACCAACCAACGGGGCCATTCTGCCCGGCGTCATTCGCGCCAAGATCATGGAGCTGGCGCAGACGGCGGGCATCCCGTCCAGCGAACGCCACACGCTGGTAACAGATCTCAGCGAGGACGATGCCCTGCTTCTCACGAGCAGCGTGCGCGGCATCGTCGCCGCCGGCTCGATTGACGGCCGCCGGCTGCGCCAAAACGATGAGTTTCTAGCTCGTCTGCGCTCGCTTCTCGGCATCGCCGAGCGAGCCAGCGCCACTGCATTCACGGCCACCTATCGCTGACCGGCCACTGCCAGAACCCCGCGCAGTCGGCGCAACGCCGACCATGGGCGTGGCTCGCCGCGAGCATGGCAACCGGCAGCCTTTCGGTCGCAGCGACCGCCACACGGGATGGTTTGAAGTGTCCGGGCGGTTCAGGTCTGCGTTAACCGCCGCAGCGCTTCCTCGTACTTGGCAGCCGTGCCGGCGACGACGTCGGGCGGCAATTCGGGTCCCGGCGCAGTTTTGTCCCAATCGAGCTTCTCAAGGTAGTCACGCACGAATTGTTTGTCGAAACTCGGCTGCGAGTGGCCGGGTGCATAGCCGTCGAGCGGCCAGAAACGCGACGAGTCGGGCGTAAGTGCCTCGTCAATGAGGATCAGCTCGTCGTTGAGCAGGCCGAACTCAAACTTTGTATCGGCGATGATGATGCCACGTTCGCGAGCGTAGTCGGCGGCGAACTCGTACAACCTGAGGGCGGCATCGCGCACTTGGGTGGCCAACTCGACACCGATGAGCCCGACTGTCTGAGTGAAGTCGATGTTTTCGTCGTGCGTGCCAACCTGAGCTTTGGTCGACGGCGTGAAGATCGGCTGCGGCAGCTTGCTCGCTTCAACCAGGACGGCAGGCAGCTCAACGCCACAGACCGCGCCAGTGCGATCGTACTCGGCGCGCCCGGACCCGGTGAGATAGCCGCGCACGATCGCTTCAATCGGCAGTGGATCGGCGCGGCGCACGCGCATCGTGCGTCCGTGCAGATGTTCGCGCGCCGGGTCGTCGCGGAACGGATCGGCGTCGATAACATGATTGGCAATAATCCCCTTCGTCAGGCCAAACCAGAAAGCCGACAGCTGCGTCAAAGCCACGCCCTTGCCCGGGATCGCGGTAGGAAGGATCACATCGAAGGCTGAGATACGATCGGTGGTGACGATGAGCAGGTCGCCGCACTCCATCTCATAGACATCGCGCACCTTGCCGCGACCGAGCAGCGTAAAGTCGCTCTCGTTGGATTCAATCATTGCCGTCATCGAGCCGGCACTCCTCTCCAGGTCGTTTTTGAGCGATGAGCTGCAGCAGCGCGGCGGCAGCCTCACGGGGACCGGAACTCTCGTAGCCGGGCACGGCCAGCCGCGTCCGCAGCTGGCCGACGTAGATGCCGGCGTTGTAGGCGGCGGCGAAAACGTTCTGTGCGATTTCGTCGTGTACGGCCGGCCGCTGCGCCGGCCCGAAAACGTTGGCGAAGTAGCTGCTGATAAGGCCCGTCGCCGTTGTCGTTCCCTTACTCATGGCAAAGCCCTCGCCAAAAATGCGCAGGGCTTCGTCACGAGTTTTGAGCGGCTCCACGATCGGGTGCTCGCCGTCAACGAGCTGATAGTTATTGGCATACAGCAGCAGATCGACGGGATAACCGCGCAAGACCTCCTCGAGCGTCGTTACCGGCAGCACGACGCGAGCGTTAACCTTCTGCGGGCTCATGATGATGGCGCGGTCGATCTGGCCAAACGCATATCCCTGCTGCAAGTCGTCGAGGCGAACGAAGGCACCGATCTCGGTGCCGTAGCCAACGATGCTACCACGGCGCACTTCGAGCGTGCCCATGTCGTCGGCAACGATGCGCAGTTCACGCAGCTCCGTATCCCCGGCCAGGCGCAACGCCTCCAGCGTCTCGCTCTTGCCGGTGGCGGTATCGCCAATCAGCAGCACGTTGGCCGAGCTGCCGTCGCCAAGCACGATGTGCGTGAACGCACCGTGGAAGGGCATGAGGCCGTGCTTCATGGCCGTCAGGTTGTGCAAGGTGAGGATCATCTTCTTGAGGTAGCCAAAGTAACCGTACTGGTCGTCAAGAGGGACAGCACCGAGAAGCAGACGGTTGCCCTCATCCTCATAGAAGACCGTCGGCGGGTCGGCACAACCCGCCAGCGCCTCAGCCGGCGCACCATACAGATAGATCGCGTCCGGCCCCGCCGCAATCTGTTTGTCGCTCGCCATCTCAAACAGATTGGCCAGTGACAAGCCCAGACCGATGAAGCGCTGGTGAATGTAGACGAAAACCACCTGTCGGCCGACGACCGCCGGGTAACACATCCAGTCGCCCTTCTCGAGACTCATGTCGACAAATGGATTGTCGTGAACCTCGGTGAAGCGTCCGCGGCGTGTGTTGGTCGGGGGATCGAGGATCACCGGCGGGTACATCAGCACGTGACGCACGAAGGGGATGCCCTCAAGCAAGTGGCGGTAGTCGTTGGGCAATCGCCATCGTTTCTGCACAGCGATGGCGCCGATCTCGCAGCCGGCCGTCACCTGACGATAGACACGCGGATGACCGCCGGTGATGTTCTCGGCGACGTCGCGATACAGATCGCGGATCAGGGCCGCCAGCGTCTCCACCGTAGCGTTGAAGGTCAGATACGGCCGCTTGTCATGGCCGCCCGGACCAACTTCGGAGTGATTCACCAGAAAGCGATCGAAGCTGCGCCAAAAATCATAGAGTCCCTCGACGAAGGCGTGCAGGGCCGCTCGCCGATCGAGGAGCGACGCGCCATCCGCCTTCGGCCGGGCGCGAAGAATACGCGTCAGGGGGTTGTGAGCCAGGAGACGGATGAGTTCCAGCAAACGCTCACGCTGCTCATCGTCGTTCGGGTCGAGAGCGAGATCTGCGAGAACGCCGGCTGAGTGTCTCTGCAGACGCCGCAGATAGAGATCCAGGACGCGTTCAAAGGCTTCACTTTCGACCAGCTCCTGGGTGGTCATACAGATCGTGCCTTCACTGTGCATGACGATCTGTCGGTCGTCAACGTCGAGACGAAGCAGGGGCACCTGACTCCTCAGTTTTCACGCGGCAGATTAGAACATACCACGAGACAGGCCGGCCGGCACGTGCAGCGAGCGGTGACGACAAAATGGCCTCCGATCAGCAAAGGAAGAGTCTATCCCCGGCACGAACTACAATGACACGGTACGAACTGCAAAGAACGCCCCTCGAATGGATGCACAACTCACCCTCGACAATGATGGCAGCCACTGTGACAAGCATCATCCTGACCCGCGGCCCCGCCGATCTGGGGTGGCCAAACTGCAGCGAAAATGACGACTAGCCAGGGCGGCAACGGCCGCCGGCCGCGCACGGCAGCAACAAACAGACGTCGCTTGAGCACGCCTAGCCCGTTGACGACCAACCGTCGCATCCGCATTCTCTGGGTGGTTCTGCTCGCGTCCTTCTTGGCCGTTACCGTTCGCGCCACCGCTCTTGCTGTCGCTCCCGGCAGGCTCGTGGCGCTGGCCCATCAGGAGCAGCAACGCGACATCGTGTTGCCGGCAACGCGAGGCGAGATCCTCGACAGAAACGGCGCCCCACTCGCCTACGATGAGCAACAGCAAACGGTTTTCGCGACGCCGTACATGCTCAGCGATCCGAGCGCGGCGGCGGCGAAGCTGGCCGCCGTCTTGCACGTCCCGTACGGTCCGCTGGCTCTCGCCCTCGCCAACAAGCAAAGTGGTTTCGCCTACGTCGCCCGCGAAGTCGACCCCAGCCTGGCGGCCAAAGCTGTCGCTCTCAACTTGCCTGGCGTCGGCTCCTACGCTGAAGACAAACGTGTCTATCCCGGCGGCACTCTGGCAACTCAGATCCTCGGTTTCGCCGGCATCGACGACCAGGGCCTGGCCGGCATCGAGTACGCCGAGAACAACCAGCTTTCCGGCAAGCCCGGGCGGGAAACAGTCGTCGCTGACCCCGCTGGCCAGGTTCTGCGCACGGTCAGCAGCACCGCTCCGCAGCCCGGCCAGAACGTGCGCTTGACAATCGATGAGGACATTCAGTACGAGACCGAGCAGATTCTCGCACGCACGGTGGCTCGCTACCATGCGCTCGGCGCCACGGCAATCGTCGAGAACCCGGCCACGGGCGAGATCTACGCCATGGCGAATGCTCCCCTCGTGACGGCCAGCGCCTTCGCCAGCAAACCCGCGTTGACGCGCAACGGCGCCATCACCGACATCTACGAGCCCGGCTCGACCTTCAAGGTGCTGACCATCGCCGCCTGTCTCGCGGAAGGCGCGGTCACGCCAAACACCTCGTTCATGCTGCCGCAGTCGATCCGCGTCGGCGGCTACACCATCCACGACGCCGAGATGCGCCCGACAGAACGCTTCACCGTGACCCAGATTCTCGCCAAGTCGAGCAACGTCGGCGCTGTTACCCTGGCCGAGAAGTTCCTCGGCAAAGACCGCTTGCTCGCGTGGATCAAGAAGTTCGGTTTTGGACAGCCCACGGGTATCGACTTTCCCGGTGAAGCCTCAGGACTGCTGCCCATTCAGTGGACGGGTTCAACCATTGGCAACGTGCCCTTCGGCCAGGGCATCGCCGTGACACCGATTCAGATGGCCGCTGTTTACTCGGCGATCGCCAATGGCGGCGTCTGGGTTCAGCCACACTTGGTCGCCCAGATCGGAACCCAGCCTGTGATCACCGGCGCCAAACACCGCCTCGTCTCGACCACGGTCGACAAGGAGCTGACGGCCATGCTCTCCAACGTCGTCGCCGACGGCACCGGCACTCTGGCGCAGATTCCCGGCTATCAGGTGGCCGGCAAGACGGGTACGACACAGAAAGAACTGCCTAACGGACGCGGCTATTCGAACACGGCCTTCGACGCTTCGTTCGTCGGCTTCGTGCCCGCTAACCACCCAAAGCTGTGCGTGCTCGTGATGGTCGACCAACCAAACGTCATCTGGGGCGGCTCGGTGGCGGCGCCAGCGTTTCGCGACATCGCCACCTTTGCCTTGCAGCACCTTGCCATCGCTCCGTAAGCTCACAGACCGCCGCATCCCAGTTCTGTGATCACCCGGGACGTCGTGGCAGCTGACGCCAGCGGACATGGATTTGATGGTTGACGATCAGACTTCGCGGTGCGACTTAAGGGTAGCCCGGCGTCTGTCTGCGATAACCATGGCAAACGCCATCGACCAGGCAACCAGCGTTGCCGCAAAGGGCAGCGACAGCATGCGCCAGAGCCCGACAGATGCCAGCATATGGTAGGGCCACTCCCAGAAGTTGTTGAACAGGCCGGCCCAGAGCGCCCCAACCCACACCAGTTCGTTCAGGTCGATGGCCAGAATGAGGATGCCGACCAGTGTCAGCAGCCGCCACCGTCGCCCTACCAAGAACCGATTGCCGATCACGAGCAGCAAAATGAGCAGCCAGACGAACTCATGGTAGAACGTGAACGGGCCAATAACGAGGCTGGCGGCTATGACCATGCCAAAGCCTAGCTCGTCCTCGCCGGCGCCAGCACTCGCGCCAGCGAGCGACAGCGCCCTCGATGGCTCACCGATAGCGCTACGGCGGGCGCGGATACGGGCGGCGATTGCCATCAGCCACCTCCCTCGCCACCAGCGTCGCGGCCACAGCAGAACCGCCGTGGCGACCACGAGAACAACAGCGAAAACGTTCGCCAGCGTACGCACGAGGCGTACGCGGCCGGTGTTTGCCCACGTGGTCCACGACCAGGTGGCAGACTTGAGGAGTAGACGACCGGCGACACCTTGAGCGGTCTGATTCTGTGGCGAGAGAGCAATCTGTTGCGATGCGGTGAGTGCAAACGCGTGTTGTGCGTAGTCACTGAACATGTTCAAGCCGGTAAGAGGCCAAGACAGAAGCGTGAGCCCGGCCAGAACGGCAACAGCAATGAGAGCCGCCCGCCAGCGCCGGCGCCAGACCAGATAGCCGATCAGAATGACCGGCACAAGCTTCAGGGCCGCGGCAACTGCCACGCCACCGCCGAGGGCAAAATCACGCTTGCGCACCAGCCCCCAGAACGCCAGAGCAAGGAAGAAGAAGACAAGCCCATCAACCTGACCGTCGGCGAGCATGTTGTAAATCGGCACGAAGACGACGAGCACAAGCAGCGTCAACGGTATCTTGATCCCTCCCCCAAGGGCTTTCCCGAGCAGCCAGGCACCAGCAAACAGAGCCGCGGCGCTGATCACCTCCCAGACGACCATCGCCCGAAATGGGCCCAGAGGCACCAGGAGTCGCACTACTGCGGCTGTGTACGGGGGATAGCGATAGGGAGAGGTGTAGTGGGTGATACCGAGGACGCGAGCTGTATTGTCCCAGGCCGCGCCGGTAACGACGTAGGCGCTGTGCCCGTGCGCGGCGAGCGCGCCAGCAATGTAGTAGACGTAGAAATCGAGCGGACTGTTGCGATGCACAACGATGGCCACAGTGGTCGTCAAGGCCACAACGACCAGGACCACGGCAATGGCGAGTAAGCCTGGCCGGCGACGACGCCCGCTCACACCGCGGGCAACGTCGCCCTGCACTGATTCCTGCGCGAATTCCATGACGTCCGCCATTCTACCCTACCGAAGACTCCCTCATGACTGCAATCAGCTCGCCAGGGCCACAAGACCGACGACAACGCCGGCGGCAAAACGACGCTGGCGCACAATCGCGAAGCCAGCGGCCCGGAGAAGAGCGGCAAGATCATCGCCACTGCCAATGGCGCGCGTCGACTCCGTCAAGTACTGAAACAGCTCGTCGCGACCGGCCAGCAGCGTGCCAATGTGCGGCGCGCAGTGGAAAAAGTACGCAGCGGCGAACAAGCCTGCCAGGTCGTAGCTCGGCCGCACCGACTCGAGGACCACAATAGTGCCACCGGGCACGAGCACGTCGTGCAGACGGGCCAGCAGAGCGCCCGGGTCAGTCACGTAGCGCACGCCAAAGCCGAGTGTGACGGCGTCGAACCGGCCGGCCAGAGCCGCGTCGCTGTCGCCGGCCGGCC
>JBKQWK010000052.1:0-37036 GCA_052139595.1 Thermoleophilia bacterium
CTCTCGGGCGGCCAGCAGCAGCGCCTCTCGCTGCTCATCGCGACGATCCACGACCCGCCTCTGGTGCTCCTCGATGAGCCGACTGCCGGTCTCGATCCCCAGGCTCGCCGCCAGCTCTGGAGTCGCATTGAGCGCCTGCGCCGCAGCGGTCGCAGCATCCTGCTGACGACGCACTCGATGGAGGAAGCGCAGGCGGTCTGCGACCGGGTGGCGATCATGGACCACGGCAAGATTTTGACGGTCGGTACGCCGGCTGGTCTGATTGAACGACATAAGGACGAGCCGCGCGTGCGCAGCGTGGCCCATGGCGAGGTGACCTTGGACGACGTCTTCATCGGCCTTACGGGGGAGGACCTGCGTGACTGAGGCAAGCGATCAACGCATCCGCTCTGCCCTGCCGCTGCGACGCAGCCTGGCCTCGCTGCTGCAAGCCGACCTGGTTATCCAGCTGCGCAATCGGCGGGCGCTCTATCTGAGCCTTGTCCTGCCGCTGCTTTTGCTCTTTCTTCTCTCTGCCGGCAGGGGAAATCAGCGCCGCGCACAGCTCGGTGACCTGGACTTGCGAGTGGCCATGTGTCTGACCATGGGCATGGCCGCGATCGCGATCATTGGCTACACGCTGAGCATCGCCCGCGATCGTGAGACTGGTGTCTTTCAGCGCCTGCGTGTCACCCCGACGCCGTCGTGGGCAATCATGATCAGCCGCCTGGCCGTCCAGGTCGCCGCCATCCTGACGATGGCGGTCGTGGTCCTGATCGCGGCGGCGATCTTCAAGCATCTGTCCTTGACGCCGGCAGCCTACCTCTTGACGCTGCTGGTGGTCGGCGTTGGTGCCGCCGAGTTTTTGAGCATTGGTCAGGCGCTGGTCGGTCTCGTGAAATCGGCCGACACGATCAACGCCGTCAGCCGCCTCGTCTTTCCCCTGGTTGCGGTGTTAGGGATATTCGGGCACACGGTCATTCTTGGCACGACGGTCGAGCTGATTGCCCGCTGGTCGCCCGGCGGGACCGTTGTCACCACCTTGTCGGGGGCCATGCAGCCGGCCACCTGGAGTCAAGCTACCTGGTGGGCACTACTGGTCAGCGTGGCCTACTGCATCGTCTTCGCTAGCCTCGGCATCCGCTGGTTTCAGTGGAGCAGTCGCTGACGCAGGGCAGACGTCTGCGGCTGTGGCCGCTTTCATTTGTGCCTCGAGGCAGAGGCAAACCGAGGATCTGCCCGCCGATGGCTACAGCTCGCTAAACACCAGTCCCGCGATCAGTGCCGCCGCCTCTTCCGGCAGCGCCGGGATGGCGTGCGAGAAGGTATCGAGGGTGATCGAGACGGTACAATGACCGGGGTGCTCGCCGACACTCCTGGCGACAATGCAGCGTGCGAGGGAGGGTAGATGCACGGTGGACCGTTTATGTTCCTTCGCCAGTAGTTGGTTTACGCCAAGCCCTGGCAGCAAGCGATAATCGGTGCCCTGCTTTTCGTCATCGGCGTCACCCTCATCGCGCTTGGCAAGTTCGTCGGTGTCGCTTCCGCCGCAGTTGGTGTCTTGGCCGGGCTGATGGTGTTCGGCCGCTGGCGGGCTCGCCGCGCGGAGAGATGACCATGACGTCAGAAATGGCGATTGCCACGACCCTTGCGGGAGAGACGGAGCAGGTTGTGCGAAGTGGTGTCAGCGAGGCAGCGCAGGGGGGCCAGCGAGTTATGTGAGCTCTGTGAACTTCATCGGCGCCGGTTCGCCCGGGACAGCCCGCACGGCTACACGCGCACGTCGCGTCGCTCGAACAGTGCGGCTGCGACGAGGAGCAGCAGCGCCGACGTGCCGATGAGAGCCAGGAGGTCCGGCGCGCCGAGACCTTGCCCAAGAGGCGACGGGCTGCCGGAGTAGTGGAACAACGACAGATAGCGGAACGGCCGGGCCGCACTGTTAATCTGGGCGAGCGTATTGAGCAGGTACATGGCCCCGCCTACTCCGGTGCCCCAGGCAATGGCGCCTTGCCGGCGCCCGGTGGCGCTGCCTACGGCGAAGGTGATGCTGCCGACCGCCAGGCCAAGCAGTGTCAGGCGTAGGAGCGCCTGCCCCAGCTTACCGGCGCCCAGGGGGGTGCCGACGATCCATGTAGACACCGCCAGGGCGAGCCAGAAGGCAAGGCCAAGGATCGTCACGGCGACCAGCATCGCGGCGTACTTCTGGAGCAACAGCCGACGACGACTGATCGGCTGGGCCAACAACAAGCTCAGCGTACCATCCTCCTCCTCGCCTGCCAGCGCCCGGGCGGCTGTCGCCACGGCAAAGGCGATCAACACCACCGGTGCCAGCCACGAGAGCAACTCGACGTTGACGTAGCCCACCGGCGAGGAGAAGTCGCCGTTGGACCCGAGAAACGCGACGCGGACTGCCGCCGGTAAGCTGTGGATGTAGCCCTGTAACTGGCCAGCGCTGTGCCTGATGCTGGGGTAGATCGACATCAGTAAGGCTATGTAGAATGCAGCGCCGATCACCCATCTGATCAGGGGGCGCTGCTGATCGCGCAGGCTCTTGAAGAACACGTTACGCAACATGATCGCTCCCCGTGGCGTAGAAGGTCATGAAGACGTCCTCCAGATCGGGCTCGCGGCTCGTGAGGCTGAGAACCTCGAACTCGGCCAACTTCTTGATGGCTGGGTCGAGTGAGCCGGTGACCGTGAACCGCAGCGAAGCAGCGCCCTTGCCGTTGACTGAAACGTCGCTGACGCCGGGGGTGTCTTGGAAAATGGACGCTGGTACTGGCCGGGCGAACACTACGTCGACCTCACGCACCGCGCGTTTCATGAGGTCGGCCACGTTCTCGAGAGCCACCACTTCGCCCTCGCGCACGAACGCCGCTCTGTCGCACACGCGCTGCACCTCGGGCAGTACGTGGGACGAGAGAAAAATGGTCTGGCCCGCGTCGCGAGCCTCGTCAACCAAGTGGTAGAACTCGTGTTGCACAAGCGGATCGAGGCCTGACGTCGGCTCATCGAGGATGACCAGCTCAGGTCGGTGCATGAAGGCCTGGATGAGGCCTATTTTGCGCTTGTTGCCGCTGGAAAGGTCGACCACCTTGCGGCTCAGATCGCACGCGAGCCGTTCGCTGAGCTGATGCACATAGCCCCAGTCTACGCCGCCGCGCAGGTTGGCGAGGTAGCGCAGGGTCTCATCCCCGGTGAGCCTGGGGTACAGGCTGAGCTCACCGGGCAGGTAGCCGCTGCGCGCCCGGATCTCGAGACTTTCGCGACGGCAGTCGCGGCTAAAGACGCGGGTGCGTCCCGCGGTTGGCCGGATGAGGTCGAGCAGCAAGCGGAGGGTGGTTGTCTTGCCGGCGCCGTTGGGGCCGAGAAAGCCGAAGACCTCGCCAGTCTCGACCTCGAGATCGAGATTGACGACCCCACGCTGTGAGCCGTAGGATTTCGTCAGCTTGTCAGTTTCGATGATCGTGGTCATGGTTGTCCTTCCGTATCCCGTCATCAGCCATACCACTGGCGCAGGACAGTCGCGTCGATGGTCGTCAGCGAGCCGCTTGGCAGGCCGAGGATCTGTTCGAAGGCCGCGAAGTAGGTTGTTAGCGTTCGCTCGACGTCGGCGAATGAGACGCGGTCGTCCTGTCGAGCCACGAACAGTTCGGTGGCCGTGTCGTTCGCGCCCTGAATCAGCGACACGAGGACGCGCCCGGTGTCGTCGGGGGAGCTCGACGTGAAAACGCGCTCGTCAACACCCTGGCGCACGATCGTCGCCAGCAGCGGCGCGAGGTGAATCACGAGGCCACGGCGGAGCTTCTCGCGTACAATTGCGTTCTCGTCCGCGAGCCAGACCCGTAGCAGTGCCGTCATGAGGTCCGTCCGTCTGCTCTTCCCGCTGGCAATGCCGGTAAAGACGGCCTGAAGCTTCTGCACGGCGGGCAGGGCTGGGTCTGCGACCAGAGGCGCTAGCGTCGCGATGACGGTTTCAACCATGCGCTCGATTACCGCATCGAGAAGCGCCGCCTTGGAATCGAAGTAGTGATAGAAGGCACCTCTCGACGAACCAAGCTCGTCGAGGACGTTCTGGATGCTCATCTCCTCGTAGCCCATCGATTGGATGAGGTGCTCGGCCACATCGATAAAGGCCTCTCGTCGAAGCGCATGAGACGCGGCGTTGATCGTGCGCGCCATTTGGGACCCTCCGCATAGTAGACCGACAGTCGGTCTAATAATACATTCGTGCTCGACAGAGGTCAACAGAGGGTAAAGGAGGTTTCCGTGCGGCAGCTGCAAATACGCCCACCTTGCTGCAGCAAAGACGCGCCTGCGAACATGAGCTTGCGGCAGGTGACTCGCAACCACGGAGAACGAAAGATGCACCGGCGTCGCTGGTACGTCGGGCTAACGGCCGCTAAACACGATTCCGGCGCTCAGCGCTGCCGCCTGTGCCGGCAGGGCCGGGATGGCAGGCGAGGAGCGTCGCGGAGATGACAGCCGGCGACCACAGAGGCACAATGAGCGTGGGCGCAGCGACAAAGGGAGCTCGCTTCTATCTAGCGATAGCCGACAAGGGCCGGCTCAGCGGGCGACGGGAGGCTTCATGAGAAGACTATCGCGGCTTAACAATTTGCGCCTGGGTATCATCCTCACGGTGACCGGGATCATCGCCCTCGCCCATGTGCTGCTCTCCACGAGCCACCATCTGGGCACGCGGCCCACCTTCATCATCGCTCTCGTACTGGTCGTCTGTGGCTTGCCGTTCCTGATCGCCGCCCTGCGCTCCCGCGGCGAGGGGAGGTGAAGTCGTGTTGCCCCGCTTGCACGCATGGTGGCCTCGTCCGAGAGTCAGAACCTGAGCACTACTGCCAAGCAGGGTTGGATCACACAGGCTCGTGAGATGCACACGGCGTGCCAACCGCAAGAGTGCGATTCTCGTGGCCGTCGGCATGGCCTTGGCGGGTGTGTCCAGAGATGGTGCCGCTGCCGAGTGGGCGAATGCGAACGGTCTACGCGGTAAACACCAGCCCGGCGATCAGTGCCGCCGCCTCTTCCTGCAACGCCGGGATGGCATGCGAGTAAGTGTCGATGGTCTAGGCGTCCTCATAGGCGCGCCGCAGCTCGCCGATATCGAGCTTCTTCATGGCGAGCATGGCCGTCGTGGCGCGCCGGGCGGCGGCATGGCTTGCGCCGAGCAGCTCCGGCAGTCCTTGGGCACGACTTGCCAGGAGAGGCCGAAACGGTCGGTGAGCCAGCCGCACTGCCCTCCCTCGCCGTCCTCGCTGAGCTTCCGCCAGAGCTCATCGACCTCCGCTTGTGTCGCACAGGCGACGATGAGCGAGACGGCTGGGTAAAAGGTAAACTGCGGACCGCCGTTTAGCGGCACGAACTCCTCACCATTGAGGATGAACTGGACGGTCATGACCGATCCGCGAGTCCGCAAAGACGGAGACGTAGAACTGGGCGGCCTCTTCGGCTCGACCGTCGAACCAGAGGCACGGGGTGGGCTTCTGCATTTCGCTCTCCTTGCGAGATGACGCCTTCCCGCCGCGATGCGAAAAGAGGCGTTGCAGCGGTGGGCAGGCGGGTAAGGTGCCGTGCACGCATGCCTTCCAATCGCCACGAGCAAAGGAGCAGACCATGGAGAACATGATCGTCTGGGCGGACATCCCAGTCACCGACCTGGATCGCGCCATGAAGTTCTACAGCGCCGTCCTGCAGCACCCGTTCATCGCCATCGACGGCATGCCGGGGATCGCTCTGCCGGGGCCTGAGGGGTCCGGCCCCTCCGCCGCCCAACAGGGGCCCATGCCGGTCCTTTTCGACCTGGCCCTGGGCGAGAACCAGAAGCCCAGCACGCAGGGCTGCACCATCTACGTGAACAGCTACGGCGATCCCGAGGGCATGCTCCAGCGGGTCGTGGAGGCGGGCGGACAAATCCTGGTGGCGGTCACCGACAGGGGTGAGACGGTCGGCAGCATCGGCTTCTTCAAGGACACGGAGGGCAACCGCATCGGTGTGCACAAGCCACCGCAGATGTGAACCGCCGGAGCCGGGCAGGCCACTGTGCACCGCGGTCTGCCCGCCGTCAAGGCCTGGGTTATCCCGATCACGACTATTCTGCGGGCTCGTACTCGAGGATGACGATCCCCGAGTCAAAGGCCTCGTGGTGCGTGAGCGTCAAGACCGTTTGCTCGAGGCCGTCCGAGAACAGGCGTGCGCCTTTGCCGAGGACGATCGGGTGAACCATGAAGCGGTACAGGTCGATCAGGTGCGCCTGCCTGAGGCCGTTCAGCAGCTGGGCGCTGCCGGAGAGCAGGAGGTCCCGGCCGGGTTTGGCCTTGAGCTGGCCGATCTCGGTCTCCACGTCTCCTCTGATAAGGATGGAACCGGCCCACGCCGCTTCCTCGAGGGTTGAGGAGACGACGTACTTGGGCATGCCGTTCATGCGCTCGCCGAACTCGCCGGTGCCCTCCATCGTCGGCCAGGCGGCGGCGAAGCCCTCGTAGGTCCGGCGCCCGAGCAGCAGCGCGTCGCTCGCCTGCAGTTCGCGCCACTTGAACTGCGCGGCCTGCTCGCTGAAGAAGGGGAACGACCACTGGCCCGGCTCTTCGAACACGCCGTCGAGGGATACGCACTCGGTTGCCACGAGTCTCATGTCCGGTTCCTTCGTCGCATTGGGTCAACCTCCGTAGCCGGCTGGCCACTGCTGCAGGCCCCAGAGGTTGCCGTCGGGGTCGCTGAACCAGGCGTACTTGACTCCCCCGATGTCGCTGACCTCGCCGACCTCGACGCCGCGCGCGACGAGGGCGCCGCGCGCCTCCTCGATGTCCTGCACCACGAGGTGCAGTCCCTTGACCGAGCCTGGCTGCATCTCGGTGATGGGGCCCATGCCGGTCCCGAAGACGATCGCGCAGGCGGAGCCGGGGGGCGTGAACTGGACGACGCGCATCGCGTCCGTCACCTGCGTGTCGTGCAGGTTGCCGAACCCCGCTTGCTCGTAGAAGGCCTTGGCGCGCTCGACGTCCGAGACGGGCACCGGCACGAGTTCGAGCCTCATCTCCGGCACGGCCGGCAGATCCGCCTGATCGGTCATGACGTCGCCCTCCTTGCTTCGTGATCTGCGTGCCGATCGCCGTGTGCCGGCTTGCTGTCGGTCGCCCACGGCAAATCCAAGATCGCTATACCCACTCTGCGCAGAGGTGCTACCACCGCCGGTGAGGTATCGGGGAGCCGTGGGGCAGGCGACTGGGTAGGCGGCAGCGCTGGCAGACTCAGGTCGAGCGTGTCGGAGCCTTCGAGAGGGAGCCAGACGCCTGAGTGGCTGAGCTCGGCGTCCCGATGCCATCCCCGGCTGAGGCAGGGTCGCGACTCGCTACTCTCACGCCAACGGTAGCGCGCGACCCATTTCGGGAAGACCTCCCCCGACACTGACACGACTCACAGCAGAGGACGACATGAGCGAACAGGAAGTGTTCATTCTCGCCGACGAGGCGCTCCTGCGCGTGGTCGAGCAGATCGGCGACGAACAGTGGGAGAAGGTGCTGCTGCCCGAGCTGACGCCTCGCCAGCCCGGCACCACGCTATGGACGGCGGTCAACTACCACGCCTGCGACGACGCCTGGGTGCCCGATGTGCTCGGCGGCAAGACGATTGCGGAGGTCGGCGAGGCCCACGACGGCGACCTGCTCGGCGCCGAGCCCAAGGCCGCCTTCGCCGGCATCGTGGCGAGCGCCGTCCGCGCCGTCCGCGCCTTTACGGAACTCGACAAGGTCGTGCACCTCTCTTACGGCGACTATCCGGCGCGCGAGTACCTCAAGCACATCAGCTACTTCCGCGGCGCGCGGGTCTATGACCTGGCGCGCTTCATCGGAGCGGACGCGACCCTGCCCGCTGACCTGGTGCAGGGCCTGTGGGAGGAGCTTGCCCCTCAAGCCGAGGAATGGCGCAAGCTCGGGGTCTTCGGCCCTGCCGTGGCGGTCGCAGAGGACGCGCCCCTGCAGGACCGTTTGCTGGCGCTGACGGGACGGGACCCGCGGCGGTGAGAGCGGGATATACGAAGGCGGTCTACGTGCACCGTTGACCGGTCACTCGCTGGGCTCAACGGCGCGGTTGGTTCGGCGTCCTCACTCTCAACCCGAGTCGTCGCGCTGAGCGACCGGCTGCGCCGGGCTCTGGTTGATCAGGGGGTCGCGGCCCGGAAGATCAGCGATTCGTTGCCGTACTGGTCGAACAGGGTGAGCCGGGCGTCGCTCCGCTTGAACGATGTGGCTGCGCCGAGGAGCGTGAGGTAGATCTGCTCAGCTCGCATGTCGGGCCCGATCCCGCCCATCGCCGTGACGGCCAAGTTGCCGACGGAAAACGCTGCGCCAGGACCCGCCGTGTATGGGCCGTCGTAGGCGTTGACCGCCGACTTGCCGGCGATCTTGCCGTTCGTAAACGTCGCGGTGATGGTGAAGCCCCCGGGGTGGAGGGATGTTACCTGCCATGCGCTGGGATGCCAGGCAGTGGCGTCGAACACATGGGTGTTGCTACCCGAACCCGAGCAGCCGGCCGTGCCGAGCACTGCGACCAAGAGCATCAGGGCCACACTCGTCGCGGTCAGGCACGCTCTCATGATGGTCTCCTTTCCAGCTCGACGGCGCTGTCTCAAGTGACGTCCCAGGCCGTCAGATGGTTCGCGCAGCGCAGCGTCTCCTGGACCGGGTGTCGCCAGCAGTGTTCCGGCCAGGGGCGCGAGCCGGACTTTACGCCCAGTTGACCAGGCGTTTGATTTCCTCTCGCCGGTTTGCAAGCTATCTGCTGAGGTCGATCGCCGTCGCCGATTGTCCAGCCGTTCACCAGATCGCCTCTCGTTGAACACTCAGGCGACCCGTCGACAACCCGTCGTCGCCAGCTCACCGTAGATCCGTACCCGGCTGCTCCCCCCAAACCGGGTCTCGCTTGCAGCACCGCTCCTGGGCAATGAGACGGGGTGCCAGATACAGGGCCACCTTTCGAGCGAGAACGGGTACGCCGGAGAAGTCATCGCCTTGACACTAGCGTCGATGATTCAGAGAACAGCCAGTTGATGATTGTGCAGGAGACAAAAGGGATGGTCATGAATCCTCGTGAAGAAATTGACAAGTTGATCGCGCAGAATCAGGACTGGCGCGGAGCCACGCTAGCGAAGCTCCGCAAGACGATCCTTGAGGTCGATCCTGAGATCGTCGAGGAGTGGAAATGGATGGGGTCACCCGTCTGGGAACTCCAGGGGATCATCTGTGGGCTACAATCAGGCAAAGAAGAAGAAGTAGGTCTCTGGATTGGGAAGATCCGGGCGGACCTTCAGTGAGCGGCGGCTCACGCGTCCGTGCTCGTTATCTGAGCCTGCCTGCAATGCCCGGGCAGTCGTAGACAAGCCCATCTCGGTCTGAGAGGATGTCGGCGCGAACGTCGTCATCAAGCAGCCACTGGCTCGCGACGGCGCCGGTAGGCAACTGACGGGCTCTTCCCGCCGGTTTCGCCACTCATGCATCGCAGCGAGGCTCCGACGCTCGCGCTACACGATGAGGAGAAACCAGTCGCTGAACGTCAAGGTGTACGTCCGAGACCGCGGTTTCGTCGACAGGTTTATGTCTCCCTCGGCTTGTCGGATAGCGTCGGCTCACTTGTGGGCGTCTCGGCTTGCGGGTGGAGCGCCGCGGCTGCCCCCTCGGGACCAGCCGCGGCGTGCGTCTGTCGGTGCCAATGATCGAACTTCTGCCACTCCACGAATTGCTGGTACTGCACGTCGTCCGGCCCCGACGCGCTGGGTGTTGGGGCGGGACCGGTGGTGGCGCTTGCGGTCGAGCGTTGGCGTGGGCCGGCGACGTAGACGATCAGTGC
This sequence comes from Thermoleophilia bacterium, assembly GCA_052139595.1. Taxonomy (GTDB): domain Bacteria; phylum Actinomycetota; class Thermoleophilia; order UBA2241; family UBA2241; genus JBKQWK01. Next base: position 9,835 of record JBKQWK010000052.1, read on the forward strand.
GCCGACGCCACCGCCGACGAAGAGGGCGAGCAGGAGGCCGAAGCCAAGGAGGACCACGCCGCCGAATGGGGCGGCGCTCCTGATAGCGAGGCCGCCTGGCAGTTGCCCGAGCGGGTCGACGAGGCTTCCCGGTCTGATCGGCAGCAGTGGGTTGAACTGGCCTGCTGGCCTGACTTGAGCGATGACGGCGCTGGTAGCCTGGTGGTCGACACCAAAGGCGATGCCGACCGCGGCGACCGCGGCGAATGCCAGCGCTGCGATGATGATCCCGATGATCGTCGTGCGAGTCATGGCCATGCCTCTCGTTGCAGTGCGCGGTAGGTAACGTTCTGCTCGGGCCAGTATACCGGGCTAAGGTTTCGGAACGGTTTCATGGTCGGCCCTTGACAACATGCTGTCGGAGTCCGTCCTCGAACTCGGTCGGCGTAGCATCAGAGGCCCAGTGACGATGCGTCGCGGTGGAGAGGGGGAAACTCACCGCGACTTTGAGGCCGCCTTCCGGTCGCGGCGTGACTTCAAGGGTAGCGCCGTGGACGTTGGCGACAGCGCGCACGATTGACAGGCCGAGCCCGTGGCCATCGACACTTCGCGTGCGGGCGGCGCCCCCTTTGCGGAAGGGCTCGAAGAGCCGCTCGACATCCTCCGAGGGCACGACCTGCCCCGTGTTGACGACGGAGAGGACCGCGGAGCCTGCCTGCGTCTCGGTCGCGACCTTGACTCGGCCGCCATCGACGTTGTGGTGCAGGGCGTTGTCCACGAGGTTGGCGATCAGGCTTTCTACGAGGCTCGAGTCACCCGCGACAGGCGCCGCGGCGAACGCTACGTCGACACTGATCCCTCGGCGCTCGGCTTCTTCTCGGCGAGCTGCGACCACCCTCCGGGCGAGCGCGGCAAGATCGCAGGGCTCCCACTGTTCGATCCCGCGTTCGCTTCTCGCCAATGTGAGCAGGGCTGCGATCAGCCGTTCCTGCAGCTCGCCCAACTGCAGAAGCTGCGCGCCGGCCGCTCGCCATGTCGCGACGTCCGCGTCCCGATCGGCGAGTGTGACCTGGAGCAGGCTTCGTTCTGCGGTGAGCGGGGTGCGCAGCTCATGGGAGGCGTTGGCCACGAAGTGCCGTTGTGACTCAAACGAGGCTTCGAGTCGCCCGAACAGATCATCGAGGGTCTCGCCGAGTTCCTTGAGCTCGTCGTCGGGGCCCTCGATGTTCAGGCGCTCATGCAGGCTGGAGGCCGAGATGTCCCTGGCTGTCGCTGTGATCGTGCGCAGGGCCCGCAGGAGCCGACCGGCGATCAGCCAGCCAAGCGCCAGTGCGAGCACCACTGCCACGGCGAGCACAAGCGCAAAGCCGATGTCCAGATGGCGACCGTTGCTGGCAGCCTGGGCGTTGAGAACCGCATTCACGGGGGACCCGGGCGCGGCTTTGGCTCCCGTGCCATACAGCACGCCCCAGATGCCCAGCACGGCGACGAGCAGGGCGACGAAGACGCCGCCGTAGAGCAGCGTCAGCTGCAGGCGCAGCGTACGCCGGGGCACGTGAAGCCGCGTCATCGCTCTACGAAGTGGTTTCATCACGCACCTCCGATGCGGTAGCCGCTCTCGCGGACGGTCTCGATAACGGGCGGCTCGCCGAGCTTGGTCCGCAAGCGGCGGATCGTCGTCTTGACCGCCGTGGTGAAGGGGTCGGCCGCCTCGTCCCAGACTCGTTCGAGCAGCTCCTCGGAGGAGACCGCCCTGCCCTGAGCGGCGAGCAGATACTCCAGCACGGCGAACTCCTTGGGGCTGAGATCGAGGCGGCGGCCGGCGCGAGACGCCGTGCGGCGGGCGGGGTCGAGGCTCAGATCGGCGCTCGCGAGCGTCGGCGGCAGCGGCGGCGTGGAGCGGCGACCGAGGGCGCGGATGCGAGCCACGAGCTCGGCGAAGTCGAAGGGCTTGGGCAGGTAGTCGTCGGCGCCCAAGCTCAGGCCGTCCACGCGTTCTTCGACGGCGCCGGCCGCGGTCAGCATGAGGACGCGCGTCTCGGACCGCTCGGCGATCAGCCTGCGACAGACCTCGTCGCCGGACACGCCGGGCAGGTCGCGGTCAAGCACGACGACGTCGTAACGGGTGACGGCCAGATGCTCAAGTGCGTCGCGGCCGTCCAGGACGACGTCGACCGCCATGCCCTCGCGGCGCAGCCCGGTGCCGATCGTTGCGGCCAGAACCTCGAAGTCCTCGACGACCAGTACTCTCATGACATTCTCCGAATCCTCTCCTCATCTTCCGCTGCGGCGATCTTCGCTCGACCCAGGGCGCAGCCGGTGGGTGTGGGTCCCAAGATACTCGGTTTCTGGTGTCAGCACGGTGTCAACTGCTGACACCGTGCTGACACCGCTGATGTCGTACAACGATTGCGACAGCGAGCGACCGAGAGGAACGATCACATGGGCGAGAGCACCGCCGGTGGCGACGAGACGAACATCGAAGTCACCAACCTGCACAAGCGTTTCGGCCACACAGTTGCCCTGGACGGCCTGTCCTTCATCGTCAGACCGGGGCAGGTCACCGGCTTCGTCGGCCCCAACGGCGCCGGCAAGTCGACGACGATGCGCGTGATCCTCGGACTCGACGCGGTCGAGCAGGGCCGCGCCCTGATCGGCGGCCGGCCCTACCGGAGCCTCAGCCGCCCGCTGAGTCATGTCGGCTCGCTGCTTGACGCCGGCGCTTTGCACCCCAGCCGCAGCGGGCGCAACCACCTGCTCTGGCTCGCCCACTCGCAGGGGTTGTCGGCCCGGCGAGTCGACGAGGTGGTCGAGCAGGCCGGCCTGCAAGGCGTGATCCGGCGCAAGGCTGGCGGCTACTCGCTGGGCATGCGCCAGCGCCTCGGCCTGGCTGCCGCCATGCTCGGCGACCCGCCGATCCTGCTGCTTGATGAGCCCTTCGATGGTCTCGATCCCGAGGGCATCGTCTGGATGCGCGGCTTTCTGCGCGAGCTGGCTGGTCAGGGGCGCGCCGTGTTTGTGTCGAGCCACCTGATGGGCGAGCTGCAGGACATGGCCGACCACCTGGTAGTGATCGGCCGTGGCCGCCTGGTGGCTGACACCAGCCTGACCGAACTGCTTGCCGCCGCCTCGCGCGGCCGCGTCAGGCTGCGCACCGCGGAGCCGGTGCAGGCCACGACGGTGCTGAGCAACGCCGGCGCCACCGTGGCGGCCACCGGGACCGACACGCTCACCATCTCTGGGCTTGCCTCGGAGCGCGTCGCCGGACTGCTCGGCGAACACGCGGTGGCCTTCTCCGAGGTCGCAGTGCAGCGCGCCACCTTGGAGGAAGCCTACATGGAGCTCACCCGGGAGGCGGTCGAGTTTCACGCCGCTCCCGCCGAGGAGGCGCGGCGATGAGCGACACGCCCACGTTCTACCGCTCCGGCCTGCCGGCCGGCCACGACGGCTTCGCCCAGCTCCTGCGCGCCGAGTGGACCAAGCTGCACACGGTGCGCGGCTGGGTGATCGCCCTTGTGGTCGCCGGGCTGCTAATCGTGCTGATGGCGGTTCTTGCCACCTTCCACCAGCAGAACTACGTCCAGGTGGCGCCCGGCTCTCCGGTCGTTGCCGCCCATCCGTTCGTCCCCCTGAGCCCCGGCGGCGAAGCCGTAACCGACAGCTTCTACTTCGTGCACCAGCCACTTGCGGGCAACGGCAGCATCACCGTGCGCGTGAGTTCGCTGACGGGCGAGATCGCACAGACGTACAACAGTCACTCGGTGAGCCAGAGCCAGCAGCTGACGAGCACACGCCCCGGCCTCGTCCCCTGGGCCAAAGCCGGGCTCATCGTCAAGGAGAGCACCCGGCAGGGATCGCCCTACGCGGCGCTCATGGTCACCGGTAGCCACGGCGTGCGGATGCAGTACGACTACACGCACGATATCGCCGGCAGTCCGGGCGTGGTCTCTGCGGCGTCGCCGCGCTGGTTGCGACTGAGCCGCTCCGGCGACACGCTCACCGGCTACGAGTCAGCGGACGGCACTCATTGGACCAGAGTCGGTAGCGTCCGCCTGGCGGGACTCCCGGAGACGGTGCAGGCGGGGCTCTTCGTAACCTCTCCGGCTACCCCGCCGCCGACTCAGGCGTTTTCGGACCAAACGGCCAGTTCGGCGAGCGCGGTCTTCGAACACGTCAGTCTCGAGGGGCAGTGGCCTGAAAACGCCTGGAGCGGCGTCGCCGTGGGAGCTGGCACCGTCACGCCGACCCTGACCTCGGGCAGTTACCACCCGGCCGGCGGGATCTTGACCATCAGCGGCTCCGGCGATATCGCCCCGGCCGTGGGTGTGGGATCCACTCCCGCAGACAGCCTCGCGGGCTTGTTCGTCGCGCTGATCGTGGTGATCGTCGTGGGCGCGCTGTTTATGACCGCCGAGTACCGGCGCGGCATCATCCTCCGTACCACCCTGGCGGCGAGTCCGCGGCGCGGCCGGGTGCTCGCCGCCAAGGCGCTCGTGCTCGGTGCGGTTACCTTCGTCGTCGGTCTGGTCGCCACTGCGATCGCCGTGCCGCTCGGCGAGCACCTCCTGCGCGTGAACGGCAACTACCTCTACCCGGTGAGCGTCTTCAGCGAGGTGCGTGTGGTGGCTGGTACCGCGGCGCTGCTCGCCCTCGCCGCAATCTTCGCGCTTGCTCTCGGTACCGTGCTGCGGCGCAGCGCCGCGGCGATCGTCGCCGTCATCGCGGTGATCGTCCTGCCTAACGTCCTCGTGATCACGGCCGCCCTGCCTTTGGTCGCGTCGCAGTGGCTGCTGCGCCTCACCCCGGCCGCCGGCTTAGCTATCGAGCAGACCCTGACGGCCTATCCGCAGGTGGACTACGCCTACTCTCCGGCGCACGGCTACTTCCCCCTGGCCCCCTGGGCCGGCTTTGCCGTGCTCTGCGCCTATGCCGCGCTGGCCCTGGGCCTGGCCGTCGTGCTGCTGCGCCGGAGAGACGCATGAGGTCGGCGCTGCACGCCGAGTGGACGAAGCTGCGCACCGTGGCCGGGCCGAGCTGGCTGCTGCTGGCCACGATCGTAGTGACCGTGGTCCTGAGTGCCTTCGCGCTGACCGCCGCGAGCTACGCAAACACCGGCGCAGGCGTCGATCTCACCAAGCTCAGCCTCACCGGGATCTACTTAGGCCAAGCCATCGTTGCCATCCTGGGAGTGGTCGCGATCGGTGGCGAGTATGGCTCTGGCGTGATCAGCATCACCCTGGCGGCCATGCCCAGGCGGTGGACCGTCCTGGCCGCCAAAGCGGTCATGGTCGGTGGCCTGGTGCTGGCAGCCGGGGCCATCGCCGTGGGCGTCTGCCTGCTCGCCGGGCGGCTGCGCTTGCCTGGAGGCGGCTTCACGGCGGCGCACGGCTACGCTCTCCTCTCCCTTGCCCACGGTCCGACGCTGCGCGCCGCCGCCGGCTCGGTCCTCTACCTCGCCTTGATCGCCCTGCTCAGCCTCGGCGTGGCGACTGCCGTGCGCAGCTCGGCGGCGGCCATCGGGATCGTGCTCGGCCTGCTCTACCTGTTTCCGATCATCACCGCCGTGATCCCCTTTCCGCACTGGCAGCGGCACCTTCAGCAGATCGCGCCGATGACAGCCGGGCTCACCGTTCAAGCCACCGTCAACCTCCGCAGTCTGCCGATCGGCCCTTGGGCAGGTCTCGGTGTGACCGCCGCCTGGGCAGCGGGGGCGCTCCTTCTCGGCGGGCTGCTCTTGCGGCTGCGTGACGCGTGAGTAAAGCCCCCGAAAACATCCCCCTGCGTCCTGATGCGATCTGAAATCGTGCATCTGTTCATGATCGCTTGGCATGAGCCTTCTGCTAGCGGGTTCACTGGGTCGGCCACCTGCTGCAGGCAGCGCGACACGCATTTGGCACGCGATTGACCGAGGGCAATGGTCGCAGCCGCGTGCCACCCGTACGCCCGCGACCGTGAAGGGCTCGCGCTCAGCGCCGATGCGAGGTGTTTGCAAAAGAGTGGCCCGGCCGGATTGCGCGCCGTGCGGTCGGGCTCTCGCTCGAACTGAGGTTTGCCTTCTGCGGAGCCCGACGCCGGCGCGTACGAGCGAGTGTCATCCGTTCTCGGGCTGCGTGTGTCGCGGGCTTGCCTGGCCGAACACCACCAGGGGCTTGTACGCCGCCGCGAGGCGTTGTACTATACGCAGTATGCTATCGATTATTGTTATCCCATGAGTGTCCGCCACGCCCTGCTTGCCCTGTTGAGCGAGGGTCCCAAGTACGGTCTCCAGCTGCGGCAAGAGTTCGAGGCGAGAACCGGCGAGGTCTGGCCGCTGAACGTCGGCCAGGTGTACACAACGCTGCAGCGCCTCGAGCGCGACGGATTCGTTGAATCGGACGACAGCGGTAAGGAAGGCCCGCAGAAGGGATTTCGCATCACCGCCGACGGCGAGCAAGAACTCGCCGCCTGGTTGCGCATTCCGCCGGACCTGAGCTTGCCGCCACGCGAGGAGCTCGTCATCAAGGTGCTCGTGGCCCTGCTCGTACCCGGCGTCGATGTGCACGAGGTGATCCAAACTCATCGTCGCTATCTGGTCGAGCTGATGCAGCAGTGGACACATCTGAAGGAGGATGAATCGATGCTCGATCTGCCGTTCGCCTTGGTCGTCGACGCCGAGTTGTTCCGGTTGGACGCGGTCGTTCGCTGGCTTGACGCTGCCGACGGGCGGCTGAAGCGAGCTGTGCTCGACCCTCCGCCTGCCGGCACGACACCGCGGTTGCGCTTGCGAATCGCGGCGCGCCGATGAGCACCCTCGAACTGCGCCGCGTCTCGCGGATCTACGGCGCGGGAGCAACCAAGGTTCAGGCACTCAACGAGATCGACTTGGCGGTCGATGCCGGCGCGCTCGTTGCCGTCATGGGGCCGAGCGGCTCAGGCAAGAGCACCCTGCTCACGATCGCCGGCAGCCTTGAAGAGCCAACCAGCGGTGAGGTCCTCGTGAACGGCGTCTCCCTGTCGAAGATGTCACGCAACGAGAAGGCCCGCCTCAGGCGACGTTCGATCGGTTACGTCTTTCAGGACTACAACCTGCTCGCCGGGCTCACGGCGGCGGAGAACGTCTCGCTGCCGCTCGAACTCGACGGAGTCCCGTTGCGCAAGGCACGCAGCGCCGCACTGGCGGCCCTCGAGGAGTTTGGACTCAGCGATCAGGTGGCGCGCTTTCCCGACGAACTCTCCGGCGGTGAGCGCCAGCGGGTGGCGATTGCCCGGGCCATTGTCGGGGACCGCCATCTACTGCTCGCTGACGAGCCCTCGGGCGCCCTCGACTCGGTCAATGGCGAAGCGGTGATGCGCCTTCTGCTCGCTGCCTGCCGCCGCGGCGTGGCCGCGGTCGTCGTCACCCACGATGCGCAGCTCGCCTCATGGGCAGACAGGGTGGTGTTTCTCAGAGACGGCCGGGTGGTCGACCAGACTGCGCCTGTGCTTGGCCCCGAGTCGCTCCTCACGCCCGGCCGGCAGGAATGATCACGACACCCGAACGTGCGCTCAGCGAGCCGCTCTCCGGCAACGGCGGCCTGGCGGCCCGGCGGGCCCTGGTGCGCTGGGCCTGGCGCCTCTTCCGCCGTGAGTGGCGCCAGCAGCTGCTGGTCGTGGCACTCGTCGTTGTCGCGGTGGCCGCCACCGTCGTTGGCGCAACGGTGGCGGCCGACACACCGCCGGCGGCCAATGCGGGGTTTGGCAGCGCCCAGGACCTGGCCACGTTGGCGGGCTCCGATGCGCACCTTTCCGCCGAGATCGCGTCGCTGCAACGGCGCTTCGGCCGCCTCGACGTGATCGAGAATGAAACCCTCGCCATCCCCGGCTCGATTGACACCTACGACCTGCGCGCCCAGAACCCCCGCGGTCCCTACGGACAGCCGATGCTTGCGCTCATTTCCGGTCACTTTCCCAAGCAAGCAAACCAGGTGGCGGTGACCAGCGGCGTGGCCTCGGCCTTCAACCTCAGGGTCGGTGACGTCTGGCGCCAAGGCGGCCCGGCCCGCATGGTGGTCGGCATCGTTGAAAACCCGCAGAGTCTCCTCGACGAGTTTGCCCTCGTCGTCCCCGGTCAGGTCAAAGTGCCGACCCAGGTCACGGTGCTCTTCGATGCCCCAGGTGTCGCCCCGGCTTCGCTTGGCGCGAACGTCGCGACTCCTTTGTCGGCGTCGTCTTCGAACGCGTTCAACTCCGAGACGATCTCGATCGCCGGGCTCACGCTGGGGATGCTGCTGATCGCCCTGGTGGCGGTGGCGGCCTTTACGGTGCTGGCGCAGCGCCGCTTGCGCTCGCTCGGGATGCTCGCCTCACTCGGTGCTACGGACAGAAACGTCCGGCTTGTCGTGCGGGCCAACGGTGTCGTCGTCGGCGTCGTCGGCGCGGCGATCGGCTTCGCGGTGGGACTGATAGCGTGGCTTGCCTACCGGCCGAGTCTTCAGACAAGTGCCCACCACGTGATCGGCGTGTTTGCCCTGCCGTGGCTGGTCATCGTCCTTGCCATGCTTCTCGCCGTGCTGGCCACCTACGTTGCCGCCTCACGGCCGGCTCGCGCCGTCAGCAGAGTGCCGATCGTAGCCGCCCTCTCGGGCCGGCCGATCCCCCCGAAGCAGGTGCATCACTCGGCGCTGCCGGGCATCGTCTTCCTCGTCATCGCCTTCCTCTTGTTGTCCTACTCAGGTAGCGCCAGTGGCGCAAAGCCGCGCGTCCCCGAGCTTGTCTTGGGCTTAGCCGCCCTCATCCCGGCACTGATCCTGCTCTCTCCCTTCTGTCTGGCGGCGCTCGCTAAGCTCGGTAAGCATGCCCCGCTGGCAGTGCGCATCGCTGTGCGTGACCTGTCGCGCTACCGGGCGCGCTCGGGCGCGGCGCTGGCGGCGATCAGCCTCGCTGTGCTCATCGCTGTGGTCATCGTGATTGTTGCCGCGGCACGCTACGGAAACGTCCTCGACTACGCCGGGCCCAACCTGGCGTCGAACCAGCTCGCCGTCTACACACCCTACGGACCCGGCTACACACCCCCCAACCTTAACCCTGCCTCTCCCGATCCCGGCACGAGGGTGGTGACTCCGAAGGGCATCACGCCCCACGCCATTGGCACGGTGACGGCGAAGCAGCTCAAAGCCATGAACAAGAGCGCACACGAGATCGCTTCCTCGCTCGGCAGCGGTGACGTCATCGAACTCGATTCGACGAGCGCTTCGCTCTACCACGCCGGCGCCGGTCGTCCATTTGTCGGACCGGTGTACGTCGCGACGCCGTCGCTGCTACGGGCTTTCGGGATCAAGGCTTCTCAAGTTGACCCCACGGCCGAGATCCTCACCATGCGACCGGGGCTCTCGGGTCTCTCCGCCAAGCTCACCTACGGCAACGGCAACAATTCGCCGGCACTCGCCAATCCTGTGATCGAGGAGGTCAGTGCCCTGCCGGCGGGCACCTCGGCACCAAACACCGTGATCACAGAATACGCTGTCCACAAGCTCGGCCTGGGGATCGAGACGTCCGGCTGGCTGATCCAGACCGCGCAGCCCCTCACCGCCTTGCAGATCAACAGTTCCCGGCTGGCGGCCTCGGCGGCCAACATGACCGTCGAGAGCAAGTCGAGCGCTCCTTCGTCGGCAGAGATCATCAACTGGGTGACAGTCTTTGGCATCGTCCTGGCGCTCGCCATCCTTGCCCTGACCATCGGTCTCATCCGCAGCGAGACCGCCGGCGACCTGCGCACCCTGGCTGCCACCGGGGCGAGCAGCACGACGCGGCGCACCCTCACTGCTGCCACCGCCGGCGCGCTCGCTTTGCTCGGCGCCCTGCTCGGTACGGTGGCCGGCTACGTCGGCGTCATCGGCTGGATTCGGTCCAACTCCCTCAACGGCGGCATTGCGGCGCTTGGCCACGTCCCCATCGTCAACCTGCTCGTCATCCTCATCGGCCTGCCGGTCGCCGCTGCTGCCGGCGGCTGGCTGTTAGCCGGACGTGAACCGCCGGCCATTGCCCGCCAGCCGCTCGAGTAAAGCCACTCCCGCTTGCCTGTTCACCTGTGTGCAGGGTGTCGCTCGTGCGCGTTACGACAGTGGTGGGCGCGGGCGTCACCCGTTTTGAGGGGTTGCTCGCCGCGCCAGACGATCACGGGCGCCCTGGCGCCGTGGCAGGTGGATGGCCGCCGTCGCCCTAGCTGTCAGCTGCGCAGGTGATGTTTGCAAACCGTGGCAGCCGCCCGTCAGATCAAGTTGCCGAGCCACAGGAGATGGTGAAAGTACGTCGCTGAGATGCTCAGGTCGGTGAGGATCGGCAGACAGGCAAGACAGACGCCGCTGACCGCTCCCGCATACGCCCAGCTGAGGTAGGGCCATAAGCGGCGCCGGTTGCGCCGCTGGAGCGAGGTCAGAAATCCAGCCGCGACGATCGTCACGGCGAGGGCGACAACCACGCGAGCGAGGTCGAGCGAAACGTGGGCCGGCAGCCGCCAGCAGAGCCAGGCCGCGGCCCTCGCGATCGGATACGAAAACAGAGCGACGACAGTCGCCGTGATTGCGTAGCAGAGCGCCGCCAGCCACAGTCGCGGTCGTTGGCCAGTCGACAGCTCGCGCGCCAGCAGGGCGACCGCCAGCGCCAGAAACGGTGCCACTGGCGTCATGTAGTACAGATACGAGGTGCGTGTGGTGGCAAGCCAGGGCAGGTAGAGCAAAGCCACGATCAGCGGCACCAGGAGCAACTGGCGCTGGTGGTGGACGCAGGCTAAGACGGCGAGAGCGACAAGTGCCGGCAGGGCGACCGCCCAGAGCAGGGGGTTCCCCATGGCAATGATGCGGTGCACGCTGCCGTTCATCTGCTTGTCGACATACCAGATCGCCTGGTAGTCGAAGATCCAGCTGTAGGCGTGTGAGGCGGCGGCGTTCGCGGTGTGCAGGTTTTCGTTAAACCACCACATCTCGCGCTGCAGTTGAACCCACTGCGCAAGGCTATGGCGACCCTTGCTGAAGTAGACGCTGTAGCTCGCCACATAGAGAGCAGCAGGCAGGATAACGAGGGCAACGAGCGGCCAAACGACATCGTAGAGCGCCTGTCGGGCAACGGTGATGAGCGGCCCCCGCCAGGGTCGGCGCCGGTAGACAACGATGATCGCTGCCGCCGCCGCCAGAGCAAGGGCGCCCGACCACTTCGTCCCCAGGGCCAGACCGCCGGCCAGACCGCAGAGCGTCAGCCAGCGCCGCCTCTGCCCACTCTGCACGTAGTGCAGGGCCAGATAGACGCACACAAGCGACCAGAAGGCGACGAAGATATCGAGCATGGCGAGGCGCGACTGGACGATGCCGAGAAAGTCGCTGGCGGCGAGGATGAGGCCAAGCAGCGCCCAGCCAGGTGGCAGTCCCAACCGGCGGCCGAGCGGATAGATGAGCGCAATGAGAAGCGTGCCTGCGAGTGTCGCCATGATTCGCCAGCCGAAGGCCGTGTAGCCAAAGATGGCCTCACCGACGGCGATCGCAAGCTTGCCATATTCGGGGTGCGCCCAGGAGGCTTCTTTGCCTGGCTCCCAGGGGTAGGCAGGGTTAGGGCCGAGGTAGCCGTCAAGAATCGTGTGCGCGTCCCTGGCGTAGTAGAGCTCATCGAAGACGAAGACGCTTGGTCGCTCAAGCTCATAGAGGCGCACGGCCGCCGAGATGACAACGACGCAGATCGCGGCGACGATGATGGCGACCGAGGCAGGAGCGCTCAGGCGAAACGCCATCTCAGGCTCGGCTTCGGGCCGCTCGCACCGCGGCGAGTAACGCCGGCGCTGTGTAGACCGTAAGCGGCTTGCCGTTGATGAGCACCAGCGGTGTCTTTCCCCAGCGCAGGAGCCACTGTGCGCTCAGCCGTCTGATCCAGCCGTCGTAGATCCCGTTGCGCACGCCATCGGCGAAGGCCGGCGCCGTGATGCCGAGCTGGCGAGCAAGGGCGATCAGGTAGGTGTCGCTCAGTTCACCTGAGTTCTCAGGAAACTGATGTGCCAGTAAGGCATCGTGAAAGGCCCAGAACCTGCCCTCATCGCCGGCCAGTTCAGCCGCGTTGGCGGCGGCCAGAGACTCGGCACCGAGAAAGGCGACCGGGTAGTAGGCGTAGCGGATTTGTCCTTGGCGCACCAGCCGCACAATCGTGGCGTAGACCGCCTTTTCGAAGCGCCCGCAGGCAGGGCATTGAAAGTCAGCGTACTCCTCGACCAGGACCGGCGCCGAGGGCTTACCGATCACCTCTGACCCGTCCGCAGCGAGAGCATGCCGGGGGCGCATGATGCTGGCCGGGCTGGAGGCGCGGGTCGCCGCGATCGCGACGCCGCCGCCAACGACGGCCAGCGCGAGTGCCAGTGCCAACCAGCGCCTGGTGCGGATCGACATCTCTTCCGTTTACCTCAGTGCCAGGTGACGAGCGCTGGCTGGCGCTGGGCAGAGCAGGCACAGGCCACGGCCCGCCATCCTACGTTTCGTCATGAGAGGCGGTTGCGCACCCACCAGAAGCAGAGGCCGGCCAAGATGAGGGCGAGACCGATAAAGATCGCCGTCTCGCAGGCTTGGAAGGTCCAGTAGCGACTGGCGGGCTGGTAGGTCACCACTTCATGAAACGTGGCGCCAACCTTGGCGACGCAGTCCTGAAACGCTTTGTTGGCGAGGGGGTTCGCTACGATTTGAGAGCTATGGCCGCCGCTGAGACCAGTCGACGTGTTCGCTCCCCCCGCTGGCGTGCCCAAACTCTGCGGCGTAAAGAAGAAGGGACAGGCGCTCTTGAGAAACTGGGTGGTGAGCGCCTGACCCGCTTTATCGACAATCTGGGTTGAGTAGACCCAGGCGTTGGGCAGGTTCGGGGGTGCCAGAAACAACGTGTTCGGGCCCCCGTTTGCACTGCCAAAGCCATCGACGGACACCAAGTTGAGCGCCACGCTGAGGTGGGCCGGTGCGACGAAGTGTGGCCGCAGCCAGTAGGTCACGGCCAGGCGAGCGGCGATGAAGGCGACGAGCGTGGTCGCCATCGCCGGCAGCGTACGGCGCAGGAGCATGCCGGCGGTCACCCCGAGGGCAAAGGCGAGGGCGGCGTAGCCGATCGGAGTGATGCCGCGCTCGCCGAACAGCGCCGCTGAGAAGCGGTTGGCGGCGACCCGGTCGAGGGGGCTAAACCACCAGCTCACCATCAGGCTTACAAGGCCGGCGACGATCATGCTCGCCAGGCCGACGAGGCCGAGCTTGGCCGTCAGCCAGCGCCTGCGGCTAACGCTCTGCGTCCAGGCAAGGCGAAAGCTGCCGGTTTCGAGTTCGCGTGCGATCAGCGGTGCCCCCCAGAAGATGCCAAGCAGGGCGGGGATAACAAGCAGAAGCGCACTGAGCCCGTTCTGCAGCAAGGCGTCGGTGTTAAGAAAGGCAGATGTGGCCGTCTGACAGTCGCCCTTGGCCTTGCAGTTGGCGACTGTCGTGTCGTAGAGGTGAACGAGGTGCGGGCCGGTAATGACTAGGACGATGGCGATGATCACGAGCGCTGCCAAGGCGATGGCGGCCTGGGTGCGAAACTGACGCCAGCAGAGGCGGATCATGACGACACCGCTGCGAGTCGTTGCTGATCGGCTGCCGTTGCGGCGGCACGACCCATGTAGGCAAGGACGAGATCCTCCAGGCTGACCGGCTCGACAACCCAGGCGGGGTCTGCGATCGGCTCGTCAGTGCGTATGAGGAACGTGCTCTGGCGGTCGGTGTGGCTCGCCTCGATGACCTGCTGGTTTAGCGGCAGACGGCTGGCATCGCGGCGGGCGCCGGTGAGGCGGTAGTGGCAGGCGAGCAAGGTCTCGATCTCACCGGCCACCTGCAGGCGCGAGGCAACGAGGACAACCAGGTAGTCACAAACCCGCTCCAGGTCGGCGACCAGGTGGGAAGAAAGCAGGACACTGACGCCGTCCTCGGCAACGACCGCCATGAGACCCTGGAGGAACTGTCGGCGGGCGAGTGGGTCGAGACTGGCGACCGGCTCGTCGAGGATCAGCAGCTGCGGTCGCTTGGCGATCACCAGGGTGAGGGCAAGCTGGGCGAGCTGACCACCGGAGAGCTTGCCGGCTTTCTGGTCGAGGTCGAGGCCGAGTTCCTTGATCCGCCGTCTGGCGAGATCGTTATCCCAGCCGGGGTTGAGCCAGGCACCGAGGTGAAGGTGGTCGGCAACAGTTAAACCGGCGTAGAGCGGCGTCTCCTGGGCGACGAAGCCGACGCGGGCAAGCTGGGCCGGGCTTGCGGCCGGCCGCTCGCCGAGGACGGCGATCGTGCCCGCCGTTGGCCGCAGCAGACCGACGGCCAGATGGAGCACGGTCGTCTTGCCGGCGCCATTGGGGCCAACGAGGCCGACGACCTGGCCGGCGGGGATGGTCAGGGTGCAGTCGGACAATGCCCAATGCCGCCCATAGCGCTTGCCGAGCCCCTGCGCCTCTAAGATGGCGCTCATGCTACGCCCTCGTCAGTGGCGCTGCGAAAGGTGTCCCAGAAGAGAGCCTCGATACTCTCATCGTCGAGTCCGGCCCGGCGCGCCTTGGCGAGCCAGCGGCTGAGTTCGGAACGCAACGGTCCGTGGGCGGCGAGCGAAACGTCAGTGAGCGTCTTTACGACAAACGTGCCGATGCCCGGTCGAGCGGCGACGAGGCCGCTGTGTTCGAGCTCCTTGTAGGCTTTGAGCACCGTGTTGGGGTTGATCGCCAGGCGACCGACCACCTCTTTGACCGTCGGCAGCTGCTCATTCTCAAGGAGCAGACCGAGCCGCAAGGCCCAGCGTACCTGGTGGACGATCTGCAGGTAGGGGGCGACGCCCGAGCGCGCGTCGAGATGGAACTCAATCACCTCTGTCTCCAGTCATATAGATATCTAGGAACATAGGTAATATCTGCTCCGCGTGATGGCCTGTCAAGACCCGGCAGGGGCGCTCGTAAGCAGGGGCGCGATGGACGCCGGAGCATCGAGACAACGACGAGTGCCCAAAGGATGTCGCCGACCACGAGCCCGCGGATGCTCCAACCCGAGAACGGGCGTTGCGGATCGCATCTTCGACGCGACTGCGCTTGAGGCTCTCGACGGGCCGGAGGGCAGGCGCGAGAGAGAGCCAAGAGAAGGCGCCGATGCACGTTGGCGGCTGCGCCGCCGTACCGTCGCGCCGGCCTCGCCGTAGGCGTCTACGCGCGGTCGGATCGCATCGCTGTCACCAGTCTGGCGATTCGGCGTTGTCGGACCTCTGAGGTCTTGGCTTCTTCGACGGCGACGACGTGCCTGCGCTTGAGGCCGTATGGCAGGCGGTCGAACGCGGCTCTGGCTTCTGGGTCTTCGTTCAGCGCCATGGCGAGGTCCGCTGGCTCGGGTACTACCCTCGGCTCGGTGTCGAGCTTGAGATCGACCTCCACGACGTCGCCCTCGTCGATCCCGCTCGCGGCACGGTTAGCGGCGCTGATCCCGACCAGGTGTTTGCCGCGTATCAACGCGACCCTGCTGCGCCACGTATGGCCGTTGATCGTGATCGCGATCAGGGGCCGAGGGCCGAAAGCGAGGGCCTTCACGACATCTGCCGGGATCTCGACACCAGTGGCGTTGCCGGAAGGAATGACCCTAGCTTGGAACTTCATCTTTGCATCTCCACGGCGATCGAGATCATTCCGCGCAGGCTTACGGGCGAGCCATTGCAGAGCCGTGAAAGCGCCATCGGACGTCCGGGTCTTTCGTGCTTGCCCCTCGCTGTCGCAGCAGTTGTGCTGCGAGTTGCGCTCAGTTTGCGGCTGCCCGGAGTCATCTCACGACCCGGAAGCAAAGATGCGTAACGCTGGGCGTCGCGACGACCCGCGTCCTCTCCAGCTTGATCTGTCGCTCGCCGATGTTGACGAACAAGGGTCGACCCGCGGCGAGCACGACATTGGCGAGGTGGATCTGCATTTCGTCAACCAGTCCATCCCTCAGGACTGCTGACTGACGCCCGGACCCATCAGGACGACGTTCTTCTCACCCGCGGCTGCCCGCGCCTGGCGCAGGGCGCTCTCCATCCCGTCGGTGACGAACACGAACGTCGTCGCTCCTCGCTGCAGCGTCTCCTGCGGGCGGTGCGTGAGCACGAACACCTTCGCCTCTCCGAAGGGAGGGTTCTCGCCCCACGCTTCTCGGACGATGTCGAAGGTCCGCCTGCCCAGCACACAGGACCCTAAGGTCTTGCGGGGTTCCTCGAAAAGCAACTCGGCATCGGCCTCGGTCCTGCCCTCGAAGACCCATTCGTGAAGCAACCTGCCGCCATCGCCCAACCCGTTCCCGGGGCCGTCATTGGGACCGGTGACGTAACCGTCCAAGGACATCGCGATGTCGATGATCACCTTGGCCACCGTCCGTCCTCCTCTGCTCTGGCGCATCGGCTCGCCTTCGCGCTACGGCATTCCCATTCTCGCTGCGCACAAACCCTGGCAGGGCGGGGAAGCTAACCTCTCGCTTTGTGGACGCCAAGGGGATATGTGGCGGCGGATTCTTGCGCCGCGCCGCCCGCCCGCTTCCGCCCCCGAAATGGACTCCGAATAGACTCCGAATGCCCTGTCACACGACGCTATGCGGCGGTACGGAGCAGCGTTCGGTCGGGTTGAACAGGCCAGCGACGGGGGAGCCAGTGCACGGCAAGTTCGCGCCTCAAGAGGCTACCGGTCAGTGGTGGGCGATCTTGGGTTTAAGCCAACATCTCTGGCGCCGTGCACCTGCGGCTGGCCTCTCAGTGAAGCTCGCGCGCCCGGCTCTGCACACCGCCGTCCACACGACGGTCAGGGAATGCGCATGTCCTTTTGCTCACGAGCGTTACACTGCTCTTCCCCGGTGAGGTCGGATTCGTTGACCGGATGAACGACTGACCAGTGCTGGCCGACCGGGCACCATTGGAAGCGCCACCAGACGAGGCGCAGCGCCTTCAGCGACGCCAGCGGCAGCCAGATTGTCGTGAACAGGTGACCTTGCTGGCAACGGACGATGGTATTGCCACCGATGCCGTAACCGCGCCGCCGCAGCACGATGGTGGCCGTGGCCGTGAATGCGATGATGTTGCCGAGGACAACGGCTGGCGGAAAGCGGCGCCAGCAAGTCTTCTCCTGGGCGTCTCTGTGCACGAACCTGGCACTGCTTTTCGCGCGAGCTCTCGACCGCGCCGCCATCTGCTTTCTGCGTGCGTGCTGACGTTCTCCGCTCTGTGCGTGCCGGCGAACAGCGCGCTCACTTGGCGCTCACCAGAGAAACGGGATGAGGAACCTGACGCGGCGAGCGTAGCCGGCGAACTACGTCCCGAACTCCTCGACCAGGAAGCGCTCCTCGGTCTTGGCCTTGAGGGCGGCGGAGACCGTGAACAAGGCGAGGCCGACGAGGCAACGCCATTTGGCCGACGGCGATGGCGGTGCCCAGGGCCGCGCCGATGAAGCCGCTGCAGATCGGGTTGCGGCTGAGGGCGTAGAGGCCGCTGCGCGCGAGACTGTGGCCCTCCTTGATCGTGACCCCGCTGCTCCAGTTCCCACCGAGTTCGCGACGCACCGAGATGGCGAAGCCGACGCCGGCGGCAGTGACCGCCTCACCGAATGCATCAGTGGTGGCGCCGGCCGACAGGTCGTGCAGGCGCGAGGCGAGCGGTTCGCCCGCTTCACGGACTTGAGCCGGGTCATGCGCGCCGACCAGTAGAGCCAGAGGGCGGCCCAGAGCCCGTGGACCAGCCGGGAGAAGGGGCTGCTCATGCTTCAGCATGTGACGCCGCGGCGATGGCGGCATGATAACAGCAAGCGTAGGGCGCGGGCGGTGTGGGCAAGCTCGCTCCTGACTCTCGGCCAGCCGCGTGACATTCGCCCAGGAGCGACCGTCTGTGAACGCGAAGCGTGCGAGCGCAGGGCTACCTCGGGCCGGCGCCACCTCGCTCATGAGCCTGCCAAGGATTCCAAAGTTGCCAATAGGTTGCCAAATCTGCAGGAAACGTGGCGGGTCGGATGGGGAGCGCGGCCACGGACCGTGGGCGCTCAGTGACGGGACGCGCCGCGTCCGGCTATTGCTGGTGTCCGTCATGCCTGACCGTTCTGCCGCTCGTCGGCCGCGGGAGGAACGAGTGACGGCGAATCTCCTGCGGCGGCAAGCTGTCGCTCGCGGCCGTGTCGTCCCCGCGGCGCGGCTGCACGGTCGGCGACGCAAGAACTCTAGTACTCTCCCTTGATCACGAAGAATGAACCGCGAATGGTTCCGGCCAGTTTGGACTTCTGCCTGGCGAACTTGAACTTCGTTTGCAGCTCCGCCGGCACTTCCATCCCTTCCGCAAGCTTGAAGCCGACAGCTCGCTTCTTGGGGTCATCGATCGTATACACGACGTTGAGCGCAAGACCGTCCTCATAGAAGACGTAGGCGAATCTGATGTTCTCCACTTGGAAGCGTGACGTCTCCAGAGGCTTGGCAGCAAGCTCAATATCACGTTCTTCCTTGAGGATTTTGCTTACGTAGTCCAGTGTGCCCTGGCTGTCGCCAGCCGCTACGACGGTGAACTCATGCTTGTATTTGTTCATGAAGTATCTGGCTTCATTGGCGCGGAGACCGGCAAGCGCTCCTGCTACCGGTGAAGTCTCCAGACCAACCGCAGACACGTTTTCAAAATCAACGACCTTGGACACTCTTATCCTCCTCCTATGAGCTCCCCCGCTGCTTTCTTAGGGAGCCTGTGCGGCGTCTACTGAGCTGCGAGGGCAACGTGCGGATTCTGTAGGGCTTTACCCTCTGCGTCGGTCCCGGCGGGGATCCCAGCGTTGATATACCCGCCGGAGCCGTGCGTCACCGCACGCTGGGGGAGAAGCGGGAGAAGGCGGGTCAGCGGGCTCGGCAACGGGTCGCCAGCAGCGGAGGCGATCATCTTCCCGGGCTTCTCGCTGACCGATTACGCGCCTCTGCCCCCAACCCCGGAGGTGACTCTGGCGCTAACATAGGAAGTGGACCGACGCATGGGCTCCGGCCACATCGCTTTCGTGCTGGTCGTCTGTGGTCTGCCGTTTCTGGTCGCCGCCCTGCGCTCCCACGGCGAGGGGAGGTGAAGGTGCGCCGCAGACTTGTTATACCGTGCCTCTCTGTCATCATCACGGCCGCATCCCTTTCGCCTCTACACAGGTCGAGGAGTTCGGCGCCGTTCGAGTATTTTCTCACTTGAGGCAACGAATCAGTTTCGAGTACTTTCTTCATGAGGCAATGTAAGGGCTTGGGCGTTGATGCACCGGTCTTGTACACTTCTGCATGATGCCTCTTTCGAGACCCGATCACGCCTCGGTGCACGTGTACGTGACCGAGCGCGAGGCGCGGCGCCGCAGGCGCCGCCGCCGTCTGGTACTGCTCACGGGTGTCGCTGCCGCGGTCGTAGCCGCTGCGGCGGCCGGCGTGTGGGCCTTAGCGGGCGGCAGAAGTGCGCCGTCGACAGGTCCCCCCGTAACAGTCGCCGCGACCGGCACGGTCCGCCCTTCCCCAGCCAGCCTCTCTACGGCCTCCCCTTCCGCGGCCAGTCCCTCGGCGTCACCCGCGGTTTCCCCCACGGCCATTACGATCGGCTGGGTGGGTGACACGACGCCGGGATCGATGTACGGCATCCCGCCCGACGCCGGCCGCGCTCTGTTCGGCTCCCTGCGCCCCTTGCTGAGCAAGCCGGACCTCATGATCGCCAATCTCGAGGGCACGTATTCCACGCCCGGCCCGTCCAAGTGCGCCGGGGAGTCGTCGGGCGTGTGCTATGCCTTCCAGGTACCTCCGTCGTATGCCAAGGCGCTCGCGTGGTCGGGCATCGACCTCGTGAACATGGCCAACAACCACAGCATGGATTACCTCCGGCGCGGGTTCCTGCAGACTCAGGCGGCGCTCAAGAAGGCAGGCGTTCGCTACGCCGGGCTGCCCAACACGGTGACGCTTGTGAACGTGCACGGCGTGCGCGTCGCCGTCGTGGGATTTTCGCCGTACCCGTGGAGTGCTCCGCTCAACGACATCCCGGCCGCGGCCAAGCTCGTGAAGCGCGCGGCCGCGGAGGCCGACGTCGTCATCGTGCTCATGCACGCAGGGGCCGAGGGAGCGGACCAGGTCCACACGCCCCAGGGCAGCCAGTACTTCGACGGCGAGGATCGCGGCAATGTGCGCGCCTTCGCCCACGCCATGGTCGACACCGGGGCCGACCTGGTGTTCGGCTCCGGTCCCCACGTCATCCGCGGCATCGAGCGCTACAAGGGCCGCCTCATCGCCTACTCGCTCGGCAACTTCGCCGGCTGGGGCAACTTCGGCCTGGGCGGCAACCTCAGCCTCTCCGGCCTGCTGACCGTCAGGATCGACAAGACCGGGCGCATCCTCGGCGGGCGCTGGCTCTCGCTCTACGTCGCCCCGCCTGGGGTTTCGCGCGTGGACGGCTCAGATGCGTCTCTCAAGCTGGTGCGCAGCCTCTCGGCGAGCGACTTTACGCACACGTATCGCCTCGACTCCCAAGGGTATTTCACGGCGCAGTCGGGGGCACAGGGGTCGACGCAGTAGAACAAGCAACTGTAGATCACGAACAGCACCGCGTTGATGGGCAGGCCGTACACCTCTTGCGGCTGTTTGAAGAGCAGGCAGAACCTGAGGAGTGCGTGCCTCGATCATGCTCTTCCCCTGTGCCGGCCGTGTGCTGCCGGTGCGGGAGGCCATTCGTGCTCGGTACCGCCCCCGGTGTGGCACCTCTCTTGTGTGCACCCTTGTCGCGGTCGACGAGTCCAATCTCGAGGAGTCTCTCGCGGCGTTCCGACAGACACGTGCCATCGATGCGGTGGCGTCCATGCAGCGCCGCTCGGTCGCACGCGGCGCCGATTCGCTCATCGTAGAGGACATTGACGCTGAGATTGTTGCGGTCCGCGAGGCACGAAGGCATTGAGGATCGTGCTCGACACCAACGTGCTGGCTTCGGGGGCTGCTTTCGCCATTCGGTCCCCCTGGCGAGATCGTCCGGATGGCCTCGTCGGGCGCCGTGGCATTGTGTCTCGACGCGCATCCTCGCTGCGTATGACGACGTGCTTGCGCGACCCCGGTTCGGGTTCGACGCTGACTCGGCCGCGGCACTTCTCGACTACATCGACTTCCGCAGTGAGGTGGTCGCGTCTGAGCCGCTCGAGCAGCGCCTTCCGGATCCCGATGACGGGCCGTCCCTCGAGGTCGCGGCCGCCTCTGGAGCGGACTGTCTGGTGACCGGGAAGCTCGCCCACTTCCCCTCGAACATCAAAGCCCGCGTCACGGCACTCTCGCCTGCGCACGACCCGGCAGCGGCTTCCGCGAGAAGTTCTATCCGCGTGATCTCATCCCGGTCGCCACGGTCAGAGCGAGCGCATTCGACTGGACGACGTTCTACGCCACCTTGGCGATCACGCGGCCGACCTCGCGGCGCGATACGCCCAGTGTGAGCAGTGACTTCACCAAAAGGTCAAGCGAGACCGAGGCATCCGCCCTGACATACCCCCGAAGGATCTGCCTTGCCGCAACGCAGCAGTCACTTGCCCCGACGTACGAAGGCGGAGGCGCATCCGGCCTTCCCCTCGCCGTCCGAGGCGGCCGGGGTTGCCGCAGCGGATGCGTGGTCGCGCGCACGAGGCCGCTCCTGGATCACGCGGCTGAGATACCGGCTTACGGCCGGCCGATGGTTTTGCAGCGCCGCGTTCGGGTTCCTGCCGTGCAAACGGACACACCGTCCTCAAACGACGACCAAAGAGAGGTCGGCACTGAAGACGAATGCGTGCTGTGATAGAGGAATCGACTGGGATCATGGTCGCGAGCGCCAAGGGAGCCGAGCGCGAAGGCCTCGGCAAAACAATCTGGCCGATCTGGTCGGTGACCATGTCTCTGGACGGCTTCATCGCTTGCCGCGAGGACGCGACGGACTGGGTGTTCGGCCATCTTGGGCCGAGTCCCGTCGTCGACGAGATCGCGGTCACACTCGTCGCGGTGCGTCAACGCGTTTGTGGTCCGGTACCCGATGGTACAAGCCAGCACTGCGGTGAGTGTGCGCTTGTGACAAGGAGCGGCTCTATCCGCCTTACGTTAGAGGCAATCATGATCCTTATCGTGCAACATACAGTGCGCGACTACGACGCCTGGAAGCCGGTCTTTGACGAGCACGAAAGCGTGCGCGCGAAGTACGGTTGTTTGGGGCACACCATCTATCGCGATGCCGACAAGCCCGAAGACCTGATGGTCTTCATACAGTGCGAGTCGCGCGAGCGGGCCGAGGGAATCCTCCGTGACCCATCATTGGCCGCGTCCATGGAGCGTGGCGGTGTCCTTGGTGAGCCACGTGTCACCTGGCTTGCAGAGGCCGAGACCTCCTCGTACGTGAAGCGTCGGGCAGCCTGAGCGTGATGCGGCGATCAGGGTGATCTCGAGCGGAGCCGCCGAAGGCGGCTCCGTAGCTTGCCTTGATCGCCGTCAGCCAGCCTCAAACTGGGTTCGACGTCCGCTTCAGTCCCGACGGCGTCCAACCTTTCCCCGGCGGGTAGTTGCTAACTGCACGCATGTGATGCGTGAAAGCGCCACCGGGGGCACCATGGCCAACTACGAGTTTGTCTGCAAGGGCTGCGGCACCGAGTTCGCGATCACCTGTCACATCGACGAGCGCGATGCTCAAGCGGTCTGCCCCAAGTGCGGCAGCCGTGAGGTGGAACAGAAGTACAGCGCCGCCTTCTCGCCGCCGCCGCCGGCCAGGTACTGAAAGCCGGAACGTCGGCCTGCCGAGCCCAGCCTGTCAGGCTCAACACACGGATGGGGTCGCCGTCAACGCGCCTGTTTGCCGGTGAATACGAACCCGGCGATCAGCGCCGCCACTTCTGCCTGCACGGTTTGGTTGACGCGCGCGTAGGTATCGAGCGTGACTGAGACAGTCGCACGTCGTAGCCCTTCGCTGACCACCAGGGGATGGACGTTGTGACCGCAACCGCTGCGTGAGGCCGGCAGAGCTATGCCTGCGACCAGCTGCTACGACAGCAAGCTCTTATCGTTTTGGAGTAAGCAGGTGCTAAACGCTAGCCATGAGGTACAATTGGCGCACATCCGGTCATACGAACAACGGGGGAGTCATGAGAGTTTCGCGCAGAGGTTGGCTCTGGGGTTTACTCGGGACGCTGGCCGTAGTCTCAGCAGTGGCATTCGTAGCCGCCGGTTGCGGCAGCTCAAGTTCCAGTTCGGCGGCAAGTTCGTCGCCCAGCGCGAGCAGCGCACCGAGCGTCACCGTGGCCGGCGTCCCGGTCACGCCCGACCCCGCGCTGCACCAGATGCTTCCAGCGAGCATCCTTACTGCCGGCGAGATCAGAGTGGCCACTACCCTCCCTTACCCGCCCTGGGAGATGTTCGTCGGCAACACCACCAAAGTCACCGGCTTCGAGTGCGATCTCTTGGAGGCCGTCGGCGTCAAACTGGGCGTAAAGGTGACCTTCGTCAATATGGCGTGGGCCAGCGTCATCCTCTCCCTGCAGGGTGGTAAGACGGACTTGATCGTGGGGGATATGTACGACAACACCTCGCGCGAGAAGCAAGTCACCTTTGTTGACTATGCCTATGACGGCTCGTCGATCCTCGTTCAAAAGGGCAATCCGCAAGGAATCACCAACCTCGACAGCCTGGCTGGCAAAACCGTGGCAGTGTTGAGCGGCTCCACGCAACAGGTGCTCCTGCAGAATCTCAATACGCAGTTCAAGAGCAGTGGCAAAACACCGATGCAGATTATCGTTCTCCCCGACCAGCCCGCTTGCCTGCTGGCAGTGAAGGGCGGGCGCGCGGCTGCTGACGTGAGTGATCACTCGACCTTGGAGTACATCGCAATGACGACAAACAGTGGCACTACGTTCGAGGTTGTCACTGACCCGGCTGCACCAAAAGGCTACGAGCCGGCAATAGTCGGCACAGCCATCCTGAAGACCAACACGCAATTCGTTACTGCGGTCCAGAAGGCAATTCAAGAGCTGATCAACGACGGCACATACACTACCTTCATCGATAAGTACCATCTCATACCGGTGAAATCGGCTCAGATCAACGTTGCCGGCCAAGCCGCGAGCGCCAGCCCCACGCCCTGAGCGCAGAGCGGTGACTTTACTGCTTGCTTAGGCACCCAGGCCGCAGCGCTCGAGATCACTTGCTGGGTCCCGGGCGCTGCGGCCAGCTGCCTGTAGTCGGCTGCCTGTGACCGTAAGGTCGGAGCCGCTCGCTGCCGATCAATCGCCGGCGGGTGTGCCCCGCGGATGCACAACCGAGCGAAGCCCGTGCGCGTAGCTGGGCGGGATCGCTCTCTCCACCAACGTGGTAAAGTCAGACAGCTGCGAGCAGCAGCAGTCCGGGCCGTTCGGCACATTGTTCTCACGAGGCTAAGCTCGCCGAGGAAAAGGAGCGCGAGAAACGCCGATGAAAAAATCGCTTCTGACCATCGTCAGTTCGTTGGGTCTTCTCTGCGGACTCGGCATCGTCTTTCCGACTCTTGCCGTCGCTCAAACAACTGTTGATCAGTATCTACCCAGCGGTTCCATCGGTATCGACGTTAGCTCTGTGAATGGGTTGGCAAGCATCCCCACCACGGCGAGCTTTGGCATCGTTGGCGTTACCGACGAGAAGGTTTATGCCAACAACAGCTACCTTGCCGCCGAAGCCAGTCAGTTTACGAATCTCAGTTTCTATGTGAACACTGGCTTAAATACGAGTTCGACCTCGCCTTACTATCAGACCGCATTGGCGGAGGCGGGCAGTGGAAATGTTGACCAAGCTGCTTACGACTACGGCTACAATGCTGGCCTCGCGGCTTTAGCCTATGCCCAATCAGTCGGCGTGAACGTCAACGCGACGTGGTGGCTTGACGTTGAGAGTACCAACACGTGGAACATCGACACTGGGCAAAATCAGCAGAGCCTGCAGGGCGAGCACGATGCGTTGAGGGCCGGTGGTGCGACCGTAGTTGGTGTCTACTCGACTACAGCACAGTGGGATTCCATCACTGGCACTTGGCAGAGCGGCTGGCCGAGTTGGGGAGCCACCACGTGGCAGACGGCCACGCAAGCTCTGACCTACTCGACCGGTCACGAGTTTACAGGCGGGCCAAGCTATCTCATGCAGTACAGACCAACTGGTGCCGTCATAGATTACGACGTTGCCTGTCTCACCTCGACAGTGGTGACGAGCTTCACACCGTCGGCGGGGTCGACAGGTAGCGGCGTTACCGTGACGGGCACAGGTTTCACCGCAGCTAGTGCGGTGAGCTTTGATGGGCACCCGGCCGCCAGCTTCACGGTCCGTAGCGCGACGCAGATCATCACGCATGTGCCCAGCGCTGCGACCAGCGGCGCAATTGCCGTTACCACCCCCGGCGGTACAGCAACGAGCACCGCGCGCTTTACGATCGTCGCAAAGCCGACGTTGACGCTCAAACTAGGTGGTCTGGCGAGCGGCGCTCTGAAGCTCGGCAAGATCCTGACGGCAAGCGGCAAGGTGACGCCTACCAACCTGGGTGGCAAGGTCACTCTGACCGTGCAGCGCGAGCAGAGTGGTCACTGGCTCGCCGTTACCAGTGTGCTACGCCCGCTCCCGACGACTGGCACCTGCAGCTGGGCGTACAAGCCAAGCAGGCGGGCGACCTACCGCATCAAGGCAACGATCGCCAAGACATCCACCCACACGGCGGCCACGACGGCGTGGCTTGCGTTTACGGTGAAGTAGGCGCGGAGGGAGAAGCGCAGAGTCTCGCCACTGGACGCTGTAGATGGCGCATGACACTGGACTCGAGACGCGCAATCGTCAAAGTTGATGCTTTTCTGGCGACGCTCAATCGGCAGCGGCCTGCCCTGATGATCACAGGTAGTCCGCAAATCGGCTTCAAATCGGCGTACCTTCTCCGTCGCTCACCGAGTGGTGTCTCCCGGAGCACACGGCCGGCCGTCGTCCGCAGACCCTTCGGCGAACCTGCTCAGGCCACCCAGGTGAAGACGACGAAGCGCGAAGTCAGCCACGTCAGCCCGATCAAAAAGACGCCCACGATCAGCACTCGCAGCACTGGCCGCCGGACCGTGGCGGCGGCCAGGGCCATATACAGGGGAAAGATCACGAGGGCGAGCCGGGGCAGCGACATGAGCGATTGACCCCGAGCCGGGCTGACAAGGGCAAACAGGAGCGCCAGCAAGGCGTAGACGGTGTACGCGGCGCTCAGGCGTCGCCAAACGAGGACGATCAGTGCTCCGACGACGATCAGGGTGAGGAAGTTGGCGAGGTTCACGGTGGCGAGGTTTGTCTGCCACAGCGACGCAGTCAGGTGGGCGAAACTGTCGTGCGTGACAACGTGGATGACTCCCCGGTAGCCTTCTCTGAAACCTCGCCAGAGCGTCACATAGGGCGCGGTGAACGAGCGGTGCCAATGCTGTTGGGCCCGCTCAAACAGAAGCGGATTGCCGGCGGTGCGCCACAGGTAAGCCATGTAGATGAGAAGTCCCGCCGGCACCAGCAGGACCGCCAGCAGCCCGGCCCGGGCGCGGCGCCACTGCCAGTCCGCAGCCGCAAGCGCGAAGAGCAACAGAGGAACAGCGAGTATCACGCCGGTGCTACGGGTCAGTGTTGCAAACAACCCCGCCAGACCGGCCAGGAGCCATTGCCGGCGCTCGGCAAAGAAGAACAGGGCCACCGTGAGCACGAGAAACAAAGACTCGCTGTAGATCGCCTGAAAGAAGAAGCTCGTTGGCGCCAGAGCCAGGAACACTATTGTCCACAGAGCGGTCCGCGCTCCGAGTAGCCTGACCGTGAGGTGGTAGAGCAGCAGCGCGGCGGCTAAGAAGCAGATCAGCGAGAGGGCGATCCCGGCCACCGTAGCGCCCCTGCCGCCGCCGCCCAGCAGGTGTATAAGCAGTGGGTAGAGAGGAAAGAAGGCTTGGCTGAAACGCTGTTGGTAACCGTGCTGAGCGATGGTCAGGAACCAGGCCGCATCACCGTTTGTCCAGCCGTTGAGCAAGCGGCCGAGTACGCCGTGGTACAGCCCTGAGGACGGTGTGAGCAGAGCGTTGCGTGGCCGGTGGATAGCCAGCGTCGAGCGCGCCAGAACGGCGATGGCAAAGATGAACAGACGGCTTGCGACGGCGACAGTCAGTGCCCACCAGACTAGGCGGCTGCCCGTCTTATCGGCTTCCTCGGGGCTCTCGTTGCTTGGCCCAGGGTCCATCTCGCGTTGTCTTCGCACGGAC
>JBKQWK010000053.1:0-3617 GCA_052139595.1 Thermoleophilia bacterium
TAGATGCGCCACCAGAATCAAGGACGCAAATTCAATAGGGCGGCCGACCAGCGCAAGGCGCTGATGTGTGGGCTGGCCTGCGCTGTGCTGGAGCACGAGAAGATCAAAACTGGTGAGGCACGTGCCAAGGAGGTGCGTTCGCTGGTCGAGCAGGTTGTCACGCTCGGCAAGCGCGGCGATTTGGCCGCGCGCCGGCAGGCAATCAGCATGCTGCGCAATAAGAAGATCGTCTACAAGTTATTTAACGATGTGGCGCCGCGCTATAAGGAACGCCACGGCGGTTATACGCGGATCATCAAGATTGGACCGCGTCCCGGAGACAACAGCGAGATGGTGTATCTGGAGCTTGTGTAGAAACCGGACGCAGTCGTGAGTAGAGTGTGAGGGGCGGGTGCCGAAGGGCTCCCGCCCCTTTTTCATTTTCAGGCAAGCTGAGTTGCGTCGTGGGTATGCGGGTGAAGTGGGCATGGCTGTCACATGCGTCGGCAATCGCGCGTGTTCGCGGCGAGTGAGCGATACCAAGTGCCGTCGTGACGGCGCGCTGAACGCCTGGACGGAGGTTTCTACGACGGCGATCATTGACAGTGATAATCTCCACTACCGCTATTCTGGTGCTGAGGCCGACGCTCTGGCTGGTCTTGATTTGCGCGTGGAGGCGGGTGAGTTTGTGGCGGTCGTTGGTCCGAATGGGAGCGGCAAGTCGACCTTGGCTCGGCTGCTCGGTGGTCTCGACAAGCCGTGCGGTGGTCGGCGTCTTGACGTCTGCGGTCACGACTTGCTGACAGTAGCTGGACGTCGCAATGTGCGTCGTGATGTTGGTGTGCTCTTTCAGAACCCCGAGAATCAGCTTGTCGCTGAGAACGTCGAAGAAGATATCGCTTTTGGCCTCGAGAACCTGGCTTGGCCGGCGCCGCAGATAGCCGCCCGCGTCGAGCAGGTGTTGGCGGAGTTTGGTCTGGATGACCTGCGCTGGCGCGAGCCTCATCTCCTTTCTGGAGGTCAAAAGCAGCGTGTCGCACTTGCCGGAGTGCTGGCGATTCCGCGACGTGTGTTAGTGCTCGATGAACCGTCGGCGATGCTCGATCCTGCCGGCCGTGAAGAGATCCTTGCCGCTGTGACCGCCGCTCACAGGGATGGCTTGACAGTCGTCTACGTTACGCAGGAGATGGAAGAAGTGCCCAACGCCGATCGCGTGATTGCGCTTGAGGCCGGAGTGGCTGTCTTTGACGGCCCGGCGGCGGAACTTTTCGGGAACGCCGATCTGGTGCGCCGCCTCGCGCTGGGATTGCCGATTGCCGGTGAAATTTCGTTGGCATTGCAGGAGAGCGGAGCATGGCCATGTGGTCGTCTTGCGCTCTCGCTCGACGATCTTGTGAGCGTGCTTGACGGCGCCCACGCCGCTGGTCGCGCCGTTCGCGCACAAAGTTTTGAGAAAAGCGCTTACAGCAGTCCAGGGAGCGGCGCTGACAGCAGCCCAGCGGCTGGAGATGGCCTTGCGAACTGCCAGGACTCCTGGATTCAGCAGTGAGAATCGAGTGTCGTGACCTCTCGTTCGCTTACGATGAGGGCGGTGCTCGCGTGCCTGCTGTTGACCACGTGACGTTGGTGCTGGAGTCGGGTGTTGCCACTGCTCTGCTTGGCCCTTCCGGCTCTGGTAAGTCGACTCTCTTGCAGCTCGTGCGCGGTCTCTTTGCGGCCGACGACGGTGTTGTCCTGCTGGATGGTACGGCGCCAAGCGCGGCTGACTATGCTGCCCGTCAGCGCGAGGTCGGCCTGGTCTTTCAAACGCCGGAGGCTCAGCTTTTCGCCGCGAGCGCCGCTGAGGACGTTGCCTTTGGACCGCTGCGGCTCGGTTGGCCGACCAATGAGGTCGAGCGGGCCGTAGCAACGGCGCTCGACCTCGTCGGCTTGCCGCAGGAGCAGTTCGGGCGCCGGCATCCGTACTCGCTTTCGGGCGGCGAGCAACGACGCTTGGCAATTGCCGGCGTTCTGGCCATGCGGCCGCGGGCGCTTTTGCTCGACGAACCGTTCGTGAGCCTCGACCCCGCCTCGAGGCGTGAATTGGCCGGCATTTTGACCCGTCTGCGTGATGACGGCCTGACGATTCTGTTGGCGACTCACGACGTTGACCAAGCGTGGGCGTTGTGTTCGCAGCGCGCGATCATCGCGGCCGGCCGTATCGCCGACGCGGGCGGCTGGCGGCTGGGTGCTGGCGGTGAGCAGCTGCTGGCCGAAAATCGCCTGCGTGTACCGGTTGTGGCTGAGCTGTGGCGACGACTCGGCCGCAGCGGGGCAGCGCCGCAGACGGTGGCGCAGGCGGCTGCAAGGCTGTTATCGTGAGAGCGGTCGTCGCCCAGTACTATCCAGCCTCCTCGGCCCTCCATCAACTGGATCCGCGCAGCAAGGTCGTGGCCGTTGTCGCGCTCACCGTCGCTCTTTTCACGCGTGACTCGTTTGTTGCCCTGGCTGTGTATGCTGTTGTCGTCGGTGCCGCATTGCTGCTCAGCCGAGTGCCGCTGCGCTGGTTCTGGCGCGGGCTGCGACCGCTTCTGTGGCTGGTTGTGCTGACCTTCGTTCTGCAGGTGCTGTTCGCCCCGGGAAGAGCGCTCTGGCGACTCGGCCCCCTACGCGTCAGCGGTCACGGTCTGGAGTTCGCTTCCTACCTGAGCCTGCGTCTTGTCGTCTTGGTGCTGCTGGGTTCGTTGCTCACGTTGACAACCTCGCCGATTGCTCTCACTGACGGACTCGCCTGGTTGACGCGACCGCTCCGCCGTCTGCGTGTACCAACCGACGAATTGGCTCTGATGGCGACCATTGCCCTGCGTTTCATCCCCACGCTGATCGTTGAGGCGGAGACGATTATGCGTGCTCAACGTGCGCGGGGGGCGGAATTCGCGCGTGGTGGTCTGGTGCGCCGGGCCCGGGCGCTGGTGCCAGTGCTGGTGCCGCTGTTCGTGCTCAGCTTTCGCCGGGCCGATGACCTCGCGCTGGCCATGGAGGCGCGCTGCTACGAACCTGGTCGGCCGCGCACGCGATTGCATCCGCTGCGCGCCCAGAAACGCGACTGGCTGGCCCTGGCAGTGACTGCCGTAGTGGTCGCTCTTGCCACGCTGCTGTGAACCGGCGGTGATGAACTTCCCAGGAACGGGCAGTGCAGACGGCCGTGGTCACGGGGCGCTGGTCACGACATGGCGGCTCGATCTGCAGTACGAGGGTACGCGTTTTCGCGGTTGGGCGAAGCAGCCCGGTCTGCGTACCGTCGAAGGCGAGCTCGAGCGTGCGCTGGCGATGATTTTGCGCCTGCCGGTGCGTCTGAGTGTTGCTGGACGCACCGATGCCGGTGTGCATGCGATTCGTCAGGTGGCATCTTTTAGCACGACCGCGGCGGTGGACGCGGCGCGCCTGCGACTGAGCCTCGACGCGGTGCTGCCCGACGACATCGGCGTGCAGGTCGGGCGGCGCGCGCGGGTTGGTTTCACAGCGCGCGCCGCGACGTCGCGCACCTATAGGGACCGTCTTTGGCTCTCGCCGGCACGTCCAGTTCACGAGCGCGCCTATGTTTGGCCGGTGTACGCAGCTCTCGATCGGGCAGTGCTGCAGGTGCTGGCCGACAGGCT
>JBKQWK010000054.1:0-7578 GCA_052139595.1 Thermoleophilia bacterium
GCTTTGCTGCGTTCAGTTTACGCCGGCTGAGCGGAGTGCACAGTCGGCCCGTTATCGATCCGTTATGAGCCCGGCTGGTCTGAGTCTCCGGCGAGGGCAGCGATAACGCGCGTGAAACGTGCCTTCACGTCAACGGCGACCTCGTCAAGCACCGGGTTCTTGAGTGCACCGAGCATCTTTTCTGGGTCGATGGCGTTCACGTGTGTGCCATCGGCGGCCTCGTAAACGATGACGTTGCACGGCAAGAAGAGACCCAGATCGGGCTCGGCCTCAAGCGCCACCTTTGCCAGCGACGGCCTGCAGGCACCGATGATCAGGTACTTGCCGCGATCGACACCGAGCTTTTCTTTGAGCGTCGCCTGCACGTCAATCTCGCTGAGAACGCCGAAGCCCTCGTCCTTGAGAGCCTCTTTGACACGCGGCACAACCTGCTCGTACGATGCAGCCACCGTTGTGCCGAGCGCATACGCTGGTACTGCCATGGGCCTACCTCCTGCAAGCTGGGATTCACCATAATATACCCACACGGGTATATGCCTAACCTGGGCGGCGGCGTCATCGTCGCTGGCGCCCTCTTCGGCCGCCTTCGTCCCTGTGAGTGCCCTCTGAACAATGCCCGCGGGCGGCGCGGTCCAATCGCCCGCGGGCCCGCGGCCGGCGGCCGGCGGCGTGCGCCGAGGGCGGCCGTCGGCGTGTGGGCGTGCGCGGGCTGGCGGGTGCGCAAGGGCGGCCGCCGGGGCACTGCGCATGCAGCATGCCTGCGCCGTTGGCACGCACGAGCGGACCGCGCGTTGCCACTCATGCGCGCAGCGGTCCTGCCTCAAAGCACCGTTTTCGAGTATGATGATCAGCTCACGATTGACGGCGGCGGCGCAGTGTCCCGCCCAGAAAGGATGTGGGCGACGTGAGAAGCGACGAGATCAAGCGCGGTGTATCGCGGGCACCACATCGTTCTCTGCTGCGCGCCCTGGGCGTCAGCGACGCCGAGATGGAACGTCCCTTCATCGGCATCGCCAACTCGTTCAGCGAGATCGTGCCCGGCCACATGCATCTGCGCTCAATCGTCGATGCCGTCAAAGCCGGCGTGCGGGCGGGCGGCGGTGTGCCCTTCGAGTTCGGTGTGATGGGCATCTGCGACGGTCTCGCCATGAACCACGCCGGCATGCACTTCAGCTTACCGAGTCGTGAGCTGGTGGCCGACACCGTCGAGTCGATGACGCTTGCTCATGCCTTCGATGCCCTTGTGCTCGTGCCCTGCTGCGACAAGATCGTGCCTGGCATGCTCATGGCCGCCATGCGCCTCAATGTGCCGGCCATCATGGTCAGCGGTGGCCCCATGCTGGCTGGCCACCTCGACGGTGACACCCTCGATCTCGGCAGCGTCTTCGAGGCCGTCGGCCGGCACATGGCCGGCACCCTCGACGACGAGGGTCTTGCCGCCATCGAGTGCAGTGCCTGCCCCACCTGCGGTTCGTGCTCGGGCATGTTTACCGCCAACTCGATGAACTGCCTGGCAGAAGTGATCGGCATGGCCATGCCCGGCAACGGCACCATCCCGGCGCCCTATAGCGAGCGTCTGCGTTTTGCCAAAGACAGCGGCGAGCAGGTGATGAAGGTGCTCGCCGCCGACCTCAAGCCGCGCGACATTGTCAGCGACGCCACCATTGGTAACGCCCTGGCTGCCGACGCCAGCCTGGGCTGCTCGACCAACACGGTCCTGCATCTGGCGGCCATCGCCACCGAGGCGGGGCTCGCCTTTCCCCTGCCGCGCATCAACGAGATTGCCGCCCGGGTGCCGCACATCTGCAAGATTGCGCCGGCCGGCACGCACCACATGGAAGATCTGTATCGGGCCGGCGGCATCCAGGCGGTATTGCACCAGCTCATCGACGCCGGCCTGGTCGATGGTTCGGTGGCGACAGTGGCCGGCGGCACGCTGGCCGAGTCGGTCGCCTCGGCGCGTGTGCGCGACGCCAGCGTGATTCGCCCGCTCAGCACGCCGTATCACGCCACCGGCGGCCTGGCAGTGCTCTTTGGCAACCTGGCGCCGAACGGCGCCGTCGTCAAAGAGGGCGCCGTCGACGAGAGCATGCTCCGCCGCAGCGGTCCGGCGCAGGTGTTCGAGAGCGAAACCGATGCAGTCACGGCGATCGCCGAAAATCGCATCGCCAAGGGTGCGGTTGTGGTCATTCGTAACGAAGGTCCCAAAGGCGCTCCCGGCATGCCGGAGATGCTCATGGCCACCTCGACCCTGGCTGGGCGCGGCCTCGACAAAGACGTCGCTCTGATTACCGACGGCCGCTTCAGCGGCGCCTCACGCGGCGCCGCCATCGGCCATGTTGCTCCCGAGGCGCAGGCCGGAGGTCTTATCGGCCTGGTCGCCGACGGCGACACCATCACCATTGATATTCCCGGGCGCTCCCTGACGCTCGAGGTCGCAGAAGAGGAGATCGCGCGTCGTCGTGAGGCCCAACCGGCCCCACGCCCGCGCGCCGGCGTAACCGGGTATCTCGCCCGTTATGTCAACCTCGTCTCCGGCGCGGAGAAGGGAGCAGTTCTCGAATGAAAATGAAAGGTTCTGAGGCGATCGTCGCCTCGCTCGAGGCCGAAGGCTGCGAGGTCGTCTTCGGCTTTCCCGGTGGCACCGTCATACCGCTCTACGACGCCCTGCTTGATGCAGCTTTGCTGCGGCACGTGCTCGTGCACCACGAGCAGGGTGCGGTGCATGCCGCCGACGGCTACGCCCGGGCAACGGGCAAGGTCGGCGTCTGCATGGCCACCAGTGGCCCCGGGGCCACAAACCTCATCACCGGCATTGCCAACGCCTACCTCGACTCGATACCGCTGGTGGCGATCACCGGGCAGGTCAAGGCGGATCTTATCGGCACGGACGCCTTTCAGGAGGCCGACGTGACCGGCATCACGCTGCCGATCGTCAAGCACTCCTACCTGGTCAAGAAGGCGGCCGACCTGCCGCAGGTCATTCACGAAGCGTTTCACATCGCCGGCACCGGCCGGCCGGGCCCAGTGGTGATTGACGTGCCGATCACGGCGCAGCTTGGTGAGCTCACTTACAGCCGGCCGGTCGGCCACGACCTGCCCGGCTACAAGCCGACCGTCAAAGGTCATATCAGGCAGATCCGGGCCGCCGCCAAGGCGCTGCGCGAAGCCGAGCGCCCGGTGCTCTACGTCGGCGGCGGGGCGATTACGGCCGGCGCCGCCGCCGAGCTGCTGGAGCTCGCCGAGCTCGCCCAGGCGCCGGTGACGACGACCCACATGGGCCTCGGTGCCTTTCCTGGTCGGCACGCGCTGTCCCTGGGACCGTTGGGCATGCACGGCACGGTCACGGCCAACTACGCCGTGCACGAGTGCGATCTGCTCTGTGCCATAGGGGCGCGTTTTGACGACCGCGTCACTGGCAAACTGAGTGCGTTCGCGCCGCAGGCAAAGACGATCGTGCACATCGACGTCGACCCGGCCGAGATCGGCAAGAACGTCGAGCCGACAATCCCCATCGTCGGCGATGCCAAAGCGATTTTGGCCGCCCTGGTGCCCGAACTGCGCGAGATGCAGCCGCAGCCGGGTCGCACCGCCGACTGGCTGGCCAAGATTGCTCGCTGGAAGGCTGAGTTTCCCCTCCACTACGAGCATGAAGAGGGCACGATTGCGCCCCAGTTCGTGATCGAAGAGATCGACCGGGTCACCGGCGGCGACGCCGTGATCTGCACTGACGTCGGCCAGCACCAGATGTGGGCGACGCTCTACTACCAGTACTCCTGGCCGCGCCAGTGGATCAGCTCCGGCGGTCTCGGCACCATGGGCTTCGGCTTGCCGGCGGCGATGGGCGCCAAGGTTGGCCGTCCAGACAAGACGGTCATCGACATTAGCGGCGACGGTGGCTTTCAGATGACCATGCAGGAGCTGGCCACGTGCGTGAACTACAACATTCCGGTGGTCGTGGCGATGCTCAATAACGGCTATCTGGGCATGGTGCGCCAGTGGCAGGATCTCTTCTGGAACAAGCGCTACTCCCATACCGATATTGAGCGTCAGCCCGACTTTGCCAAGCTCGCCGATGCTTTCGGCGCGCTGGGCATGACGGTGACGAGCGAGGATCAGGTTGGCGACGCCCTGCGTGACGCGATTGCCAGCAATCGGCCGACGCTGATCGACTTCAGAGTGCGCCGGGAAGAGAACGTTTTTCCTATGGTGCCGGCCGGCGCGTCGATCACCGAGATGATCGGTGGCAAAGCGCCGCGGAGGAAGAAGCCATGAGGCACGTGCTCTCGATCACGGTTGAAAACAAGCCCGGCGTGCTCACCCGCGTCGCCGGCCTCTTTGCTCGTCGCGGCTTCAACATCCAGAGCCTGGCGGTGGGTGAGAGCGAAGATCCGCGTCTGTCACGGATCACGATTACGATCGACGGCGAGGAGCACCCCATCGATCAGGTGATGAAGCAGTTGCACAAGCTCATCAACGTGGTCAAGATTCGCGATCTCGAGCCACAGTCGATGGTTGCCTGCGAGCTGATGCTGCTCAAGGTCAGCGCCGAAGGCGGCAAACGCACCGAGGTGCTGCAGATCGCCGAGATCTTCAAGACGAAAATCGTCGACGTCGAGCGACGCTCAGTCACGTTGCAGGCGACCGGCGAGACCGACAAGCTTGCGGCGCTGTATGAGCTGTTGCGGCCGATCGGCATTCTCGAAGTGGTGCGTACCGGCACGATCGCGATCGGCCGCGGCCGCACGTGAGAACTGCCCGCCGGCCCGGGAAACAGCTCGGCCGCCGGCCGGCGAAGCCGCTCGGTGGCGGGCTCGGAGAGCGTCCCAGACAGTCCTGGAGTTGTAGAAACCGCAGAGATCACGAGGTGACACATGGTTGAGCAAGGTATGCCGCAGGCGACGACTGGGCGGCCAACGACTGGGCGGCCGACGGTGCCGGACGAAAGCGGCTTCTTCGGCGTGTACGGCGGCCAGTTTCTGCCGCCTGAACTTGAGGCACCTTTTGCCGAAATCACCAAGGCGTACCACGAGATCGAAAACGATGCCTCCTTCATCGCTGAGCTGCGCTATCTGCGCACGCACTTTCAGGGTCGGCCGACGCCCGTCTATCACGCCCGCACGCTGTCGCTCGACAACGGCGGCGCCCAGATTTACCTGAAGCGCGAAGACCTTAACCACACCGGTGCTCACAAGCTCAATCACTGCATGGGTGAGGGCCTGCTCGCTCGCTACATGGGCAAGAAGAAGCTGATCGCCGAGACCGGCGCCGGCCAGCACGGCGTTGCACTGGCGACGGCGGCGGCTCACTTCGGCCTCGAGTGCGAGATTCACATGGGCGAGGTTGACATTGTCAAGCAGGCGCCGAACGTGAGCCGCATGAGGCTCCTGGGTGCCAAGGTGGTGCCGGTTTCCCGCGGGCTGAAGACGCTCAAGGAGGCCGTCGACTCGGCCTTTGATGCCTACCTGGCCGATTATGAGAACTCGATCTACTGCATTGGCTCGGTTGTCGGACCGCATCCGTTCCCGCTCATGGTGCGCGACTTTCAGCGCGTCGTCGGTATCGAGGCGCGCGAGCAGTTCCAGGAGATGACCGGCAATCTGCCCGACGTGGTTGAGGCCTGCGTCGGTGGCGGCTCGAATGCGATCGGCATTTTCTCGGCCTTTCTCGATGACCCTTGCGAGCTGATCGGTGTCGAGCCGCTCGGCCGCGGCGAGGGCATCGGCGACAACGCCGCCACGATGACGTATGGGCGCGAAGGGATCATTCACGGCTTCAAGTGTTACCTGCTGCAGAATGACGACGGTTCGCCGGCGCCGGTGTACTCCTGCGCCAGCGGGCTCGACTACCCCGGCGTTGGTCCTGAGCACAGCTACCTCAAAGACGCCGGTCGGGTCGAGTACGTCACTGCCTCCGACGATGAGTGCCGCGACGCGTTCTTCAAGCTCTCGCGCCGAGAGGGCATCATCCCGGCACTGGAAAGTGCCCATGCCGTCGCTCACGCCCTCGTCAAGGCGCGCGAGATGAAGACCGGCACGATTCTGGTGAACCTCAGCGGTCGCGGCGATAAGGATCTCGACTACGTGCTTGAGAACTGGGGCACCGGCGACCCAGCGGAGGACTGATCTGACGCTGCCGGCTGCGCGCCGCACGGCAGTCTCATGCGCGGCGCGCAGCCGGAGAATCTCATACTGATGGACGTGCGCACAAAACGAGTGTACGAAGCGGCGGACCCCGCGGATGGCCGGCGCGTCTTGGCTGATCGTGTCTGGCCGCGCGGGATGACAAAGGAGCGGGTGCGCGCCGACGCATGGCTCAAGGATGTGGCGCCGAGCACTGGTTTGCGCACCTGGTTTGGCCACGACCGCAGCAAGTGGGAACCGTCACTCAAGGAGCCGCTCACGCTGCTCTGCTCGGCCCATGACAGCGACTGTAATCAGGCTGTCGCCTTGCGCGAGTACCTGCTCGCGTTGCCGCGCGTTGCCCCATCCTCCGCAAGGCGGTAGAGTTCTACGTTCCCAGTGTAGTCGGCCCGAGGGACCGTCCAGAGAAGGAGATACCGTATGTACTACGACAATGACGCCGACCTCGCGCTCATTCAGGCCAAGACAGTGGCCATCATCGGCTTCGGCAGCCAAGGCCATGCGCACGCCCAGAACCTGCGCGACTCAGGCGTTACCGTGGTCGTTAGCGACCTGCCGGGGTCGGCGAATGCCAAGCGTGCCGAGGCAGCCGGTTTCACCGTGCTCACGGCAGCTGAGGCCACCAAGCAGGCCGACGTTGTGATGATGCTGGTGCCCGACCAGACGCAGGCGGTCGTGTATCGCAACGACGTGGCACCCAATCTCAAGGACGGCGCCACGCTCATGTTCGCGCACGGCTTCAACATTCACTTCGGCCAGGTTGTGCCACCGAAGGCGGTTGATGTGTCAATGGTCGCGCCCAAAGGCCCCGGCCATCTCGTGCGCCGGCAGTTCGAAGAAGGCAAGGGCGTGCCGGTGCTCATCGCCGTCTATCAGGACGCCAGCGGCAACGCCAAGGCCCAGGCCCTCGCCTATGCACGCGGCATTGGCGGTCTGCGTGCCGGCGGCCTGGAAACAACCTTCGCCGAAGAGACCGAGACCGACCTTTTCGGCGAGCAGGCAGTGCTCTGCGGCGGTGCGACGGCTCTGGTGCAGGCTGGCTTCGACACGCTGGTCGACGCTGGCTATCAACCGGAGATCGCCTATTTCGAGTGCTACCACGAGCTGAAGCTCATCGTTGATCTGATGTGGGAAAAGGGCATCGCTGGTATGCGCTACTCGATCAGCGACACGGCTGAGTACGGCGACCTCACGCGCGGCCCGCGCATCATCGACGAGCATGTGCGTGAGACGATGCGCGATCTGCTGGCCGAAATCCAGAGCGGCGAGTTCGCGCGCGAGTGGATCCTCGAAAATCAGGCCAATCGGCCGGTGTATAACGCACTGCAGCGGCAGGGCAAGGAACATCTCATTGAGACCGTTGGCAAGGATCTGCGCGCCATGATGAGCTGGATCAGCGAAGGTGGCCTCGACATCGACGTCTGAGCAGACGCAG
>JBKQWK010000055.1:0-4237 GCA_052139595.1 Thermoleophilia bacterium
GCGCCACCCCCAGCGGTGGGGGGTCACCGTGTTGCGGGGCGGAGCCCAAACGCGCCCCGCCCCTCATCACGTTCTTGGCTCTGCTGCGTCGCTATCGCAGCCGCTCGGCCGGGTGGCGGTCAGGCGATCGCCGACGCAGCCTGCGCCGGTCGTGGTCAGCGTTCGTCCATCAACTTGCCGCCCTGTGCCCAGTCAGCTTGCGGCGAGTCTTCGAAACGAATCGTGACTGCCTGCGCCGGGCAGTTGACAACGGCGACAGTGGCGTCCGTGAGACGTTGTGCCAGTTCGGCCTTCTGCTCGCGCGTCTGGCCGGTCCATAGCTTGACCTCAATGATCGGCATAAGTCCTCCCTAATGGTTAGCTGAGGAAGTCGCCCAGCTCGTCGATGAGCTTGGGCTTGGGCAGGGCGCCGACGACGCGTTTCTT
Organism: Thermoleophilia bacterium; assembly: GCA_052139595.1. Lineage (GTDB taxonomy): Bacteria > Actinomycetota > Thermoleophilia > UBA2241 > UBA2241 > JBKQWK01. The sequence goes on from JBKQWK010000055.1 coordinate 427, forward strand.
GACGTGGCCACCCTCGAAGGCGAGAACCGTGGGAATGCTCATCACTTCGTACGACTGCGCCACGGCTGGGTTTTCGTCCACGTTGAGCTTGAGCACCCGAACGTCGGCATAATCGCGGGCGAGCTCTTCAAGCACCGGGCTGATGAGGCGGCACGGGCCGCACCACTCGGCCCAGAAGTCGACCAGGATCTTGCCCGGCTGGTGCAGTACTTCGGCCTCGAAGTTGTCTTGGGAGACAGCGTCCACCAAACCCTCCTATGACGTGCTTCGTGTGCCCTTGCCGGGGGCCGCCGCGGTTTCTGGTACGCCGGCCGTCGCTCGGCCGGCCGCCGCAGCCTCTGGCGAGGGACATTCGAGTGAATCGAGGTACTTCTCTATCTGCACACCGGCGAGAGCGCCCTCGCCCACCGCCCAGGCTATTTGCTTGATCGGTGTGGGGCGCGCGTCGCCGGCGGCGAAGATGCCGCGCCGCGACGTGCAGAGAAGTGCATCGGACTTGATGTACCCCTCTGTATCGAGGTCGACCAGGCCGCGCAAAAAGTCGGTGTTGGGTAGCTGGCCAATGTAGAAGAAGACGCCGCTGACCGGCAGGGTGGTCGTCTCGAGTGTCTTGATGTTCTGATACTCGATACTGGCAACGGCGGTTTCGCCGTTGATGCGCCGCGGCACGGAGTCCCAGATGAAGTGCATCTTGGGATTGGCGAAGGCCCGCTCCTGAGCAGTCTTGTTGGCCCGCAACTCGTCGCGACGATGGATGACATGTACGGCGTCGGCGAACTTGGTCAAAAAAAGGCCTTCTTCGATCGCGGAGTCACCGCCGCCGATGACGGCCACCTCTTTGCCGCGGTAGAGGGCACCGTCGCAGGTCGCGCACCAGCTGACGCCGCGACCGACAAACTCGGCCTCGCCGGGAATGCCCGAGCGCTTAGCCTCGACGCCTGGCGCCAGCAGCAAAGCGCGGCCGGTAACGGCATCCTGATCGGTGGTCACCGTGAAGGTGCCGTCTTCATGCGGGGTGATGCTATCGACCGTCGTGATCTCGCGCAGCTCGGCGCCGAAATGCGCCGCCTGTCGCTTCATGAGTTCGGCGAGATTGAAGCCGCTGATGCCGTCCGGAAAGCCGGGGAAGTTCTCGATGAGCTCGGTCAGGGACATCTGGCCACCGGCCATGTTGCGTTCAAGTACGCACGTGCTGAGACGGCCGCGGGCGCAGTAAATGGCGGCCGTTAGGCCGGCGGGGCCGGCACCGACAATGACGACGTCGTACGTGTCGGCTTTTTCTCTATCTTGGTCGGGAAGCGTGAAATCAAGCGACATAACGGCAACCTTGGTCCGAAAGAGTGGGAGTGAGCGATACGACGCAAGTCAGTATAGCAGAGGTCACACGGTGTGCTGCCGCCGTTGCGCGGCCGCGGTGATCGCTGACAGTGCTGCGGTCGCCGCGGCCGGGGTGGGCGGCTTAGAGCAGATGTCGGCGCACGAGTTCCTCGGCGATCTGCACCGCGTTCAGGGCCGCGCCCTTGCGCAGGTTGTCGCTGACGCACCAGAAGGCGAGACCGTTTTCGACTGTGTCGTCCGCGCGCAGGCGACCGACGAAGACAGCGTCGCGGCCGGCGGCGTCGAGCGGCGTCGGGTACTGCAGCTCGCCGGGGTCGTCGACGACGACGACGCCTGCGGCCGCCGTCAGGAGTTCGCGGGCGGCGCCGGCGCTCAGCTTGCGCCGCGTCTCGATGTTGAGCGACTCGGAGTGCGCGTCGTAGACGGGGACGCGCACACAGGTCGGTGCTACAGCGATGCTGGCATCGGCGAAGATCTTGTGGGTTTCGTCCACCATCTTCTGTTCTTCGGTCGTGTAGCCGGAGGGCAGAAACGTGCCGATCTGCGGCAACGCGTTGAAGGCGATCTGGCGGGCGAAGTGCTCGGCTTGCACGGGTTCACCGGCAATCGCCTGCGCCGACTGGTGGGTCAGCGCCGCAACGCCCTTCTGGCCGGCGCCGCTGACGGCCTGATAGGTGCTCACGACGACTCGCCGCAGGCCGACGGCGTCGTAGATCGGTTTGAGGGCGACGACCATCTGGATGGTCGAGCAGTTAGGTGTGGCGATGATCCCCTTGTGCTGGGCGAGCATGTCGGCGTTGACCTCGGGCACGACCAGCGGCACTTCGGGGTCCATGCGAAAGGTGCTCGATTTGTCGATGACCGTGGCGCCGGCGGCGACGGCGGCCAGCGCGAACTGCTTGCTCACGGCGCCGCCGGCGGCAAAGAACACCAGGTCCAGCCCGGCGAAGGAGTCGGCGTCCATGGTCTGCACGGTCACGTTGCGACCGTTGAAGGCGAGCTGTCGACCTTGCGAGTGCGCGCTCGCCAACAGGCGCAGCTCGCCGACGGGGAAGTGGCGCTCTTCGAGTACGGCGCGCACCGTGCCGCCGACGACGCCGGTGGCACCGGCGATACCGATATTGACGAGGGATTCAGCCACGCGCCACGCCACGATCAGATTTGTCGTGGCTGATCTGCTCCTTGTCGAGTTCGAACACGTCGTGCAGAGCGCGTACGGCGTCGTCGACGCGCTCTTTGTCGATCACGCAGCTGATCTTGATCGGCGACGTACTGATCATGTCGAGGTTGATGTTGAGGTCGGCGAGGGTGCGGAACATGCGCGCCGCGACGCCGGGGTTGGTGCGCATGCCGACGCCGACGACGCTTATTTTGGCAATGTCGTCGTCGGCGTCGTAACCGCGCGCGCCCAGGTCGGCGACGAGCCGCTTGAGGATATCGTTCGTGTCGGCCAGATCGGCGATCGGGATGGTGCAACTGATGTCGGTAAAGCCCTGCTCGCTGACGTTCTGAATGATCATGTCGACGTTGATATTGGCGTCGGCGAGGGCCGAGAAGACCTGTGCCGCGACGCCGGGCTGGTCGGGCACGGCGCGCACCGTCACCTTGGCTTCGTCTGTCGTGTAGGTGACGCCCCTGATGATGGCGGTCTCCATGCTGTCATCTTCCTCTCTCACCCAGGTGCCCTCCGACTCACTGAAACTGGAGCGTACATGGATGACGATATTGTACTTGCGCGCGTACTCGACCGAGCGCAGAGCCAGCACCTGGGCGCCGGCCGAAGCGAGTTCGAGCATCTCGTCGTAACTGATGGCGTTGAGCTTGCGTGCCTTGCTGATGAGGCCGGGGTTGGCTGTATAGACGCCGTCGACGTCGGTGTAGATCTCGCAGACTTCGGCGCCCAGCGCGTGGGCGAGAGCAACGGCCGTGGTGTCGGATCCGCCGCGACCGAGAGTGGTAACGTTCTTGCCAGTGATACTGACACCCTGAAAGCCGGCGACGAGCACGATGCGGCCGCTGTTCATTGCCGCCTCAACGCGGGTGGCGCGGATATCGAGGATGCGCGCTTTCGTGTGTGCGTCGTCGGTGACGATGCCGGCCTGTGAGCCGGTGAAACTGACCGCCCGAAAGCCAAGGCGATCGATCGCCATGGCGAGCAGGGCGCAGCTGATGCGCTCGCCGGCGCTGAGCAGCATGTCCATCTCGCGCTCCGGTGGCCGCGGCGAGATTTCGTAGGCCAGCTTGGTTAGGTCGTCGGTGGTGTCGCCGCGCGCCGAAACGACGGCACAGACTCTGTTGCCACGCTCGTAGGTGGCGACGATGCGGCGGGCGACGTTCATGATGCGAGTGGCGTCGGCGACCGACGAGCCGCCGTACTTCTGCACGACTACGGGCACTGCTTCTACCTCCGCTGGTTGTGCTCCCTAGTTTAGCGGATTCGGCGGAGCTGACCAACGGCGCGGCGGCCGGCCAG
>JBKQWK010000056.1:0-10099 GCA_052139595.1 Thermoleophilia bacterium
CGGAGATCGCCGCCGGCACGTTCGTGCCGGCGGACGCCGACGAAGACGTGCACATGGCCGTCGAGCGTCGCCTGACGGAGCTGATCGGCGACAACGGCGCGCGCCTGCATACCGGCCGCAGCCGCAACGACCAAGTGGTTACCGACGTGCGCCTGCACCTGCGCGGCGTTATCGCCGCGCACGACCAGGCGCTCGCCGGCGTGCAACGGGTGCTGCTCGCTCGCGCGAGCGAGCATGTCGATACGGTCATGCCCGCCTACACGCATCTGCAGCGCGCCCAGGTGACCTCGCTGGCTCAGCATCTGCTCGCCTGGTTCTGGATGGTCGCTCGCGACCGCCTGCGCCTGACGCGGGCGCGTGAAGGCTGTCTGGAGCTGCCGCTCGGCAGCGGGGCAGCGGTCGGCTTGAATTACGAGCTCGGCCGTGACGACGTCGCGGCCGAGCTCGGCTTTACACGTGTCAGCTTCAACTCGCTCGATGCCGTTGCCGACCGCGACTTCGTCCTTGACTATCTGTACTTCGCCGCGGCGCTCGGCTCTCATCTCAGTCGCATTGGCGCCGAGCTGGTGCTCTGGGCGAGCAGCGAGTTTGGTTTTTTGCGTCTGCCCGACGCGTTCAGCGGTGGCTCCAGCATCATGCCGCAGAAGCGCAATCCCGATGCCGCTGAACTCATGCGGGCGACTGCGCCGCGTCTGACGGCCGACCTCAGCGGCCTGCTTGGCGTGCTGCATGGTCTGCCGCTCGCCTACAACAGCGATCTGCGCGAGGACAAGCGCTATCTGTTTGATGCCGTCGACTGCCTCGACGAGCTGTTGCCGGTTGTCGACGGGCTGCTGGCTAGCTGCGAGTTTCGCGCCGATCGCCTGGCGGCTGCTTGCGACAGCCTCCTGCAGGCGACCGACGTGGCCGACTATCTCGTTGGCCGGGGTGTACCGTTTCGCGAGGCCCATCACCTGACCGGTACGCTCGTGCGCCTCTGCGTTGAGAGGAACGTCGCTCTGGGCGACGTCGGCCTTGACGAACTGCAGGGGCTCTCGTCGGCGTTCGACGAGGGCTACTACGACTTGCACGATGCGATCGCCTCGCTGATGGCCAAGCGTTCGGCGGGCGGCAGCGCGCCGCAGCGGGTGCGCGAGCAGCTCGCGCAGGCAGCCGCGTTTTTGGCCGAGCACGCAGCGCCGACGGCGACGCCCGACCGGCAGTCTGACTGAGCCGGCCGGCCAGAGCCAAGCGCAGTCGGGGAGCAGGTTCAGCCGGCAAACCAGGCTGGCAGTCCCACTCGGCCGATCGGGCGGGGCGGGCATACAATAGGTCGATGCCTGCCCTGCCCGCTGCACCAGGTACACCGCTGCTGCCCGCCGCCTGCGGCGGCTCCGTGGTGCCATTGCCGGTCGCGTTCTACGATCGACCCGTCCTGCAGGTCGCTCGTGATCTGCTCGGATGTACCTTTCTGGTCGAGGGGGTGGGTGGCCTGATCGTCGAGACCGAAGCTTACGCGGCCGACGACCCGGCGTGTCACGGGTACCGCGGCCAGACACGGCGTAACGCGGTCATGTTTGGCCCGCCGGGGCATCTCTACGTCTACTTCACCTACGGCATGCACTTCTGCAGCAACCTCGTCTGCGGGCCAGAAGGCGAGGCGGCGGCTGTTCTCTTGCGCGCCCTTGAACCGCAGGCGGGGCTGGAGGTCATGGCGGCGCGGCGCGGCATCGCCACGCCGCGCCTGCTGTGCAGCGGCCCCGCCCGCCTGACTCAGGCGCTCGCGCTCGGCCAGGCCGACAACGGCTTGCCCGCGACCGACGCCGGCGGCCGCTCCGTCATTCTGCCGCGCGCCGGCACTAGCAGCGATGTCGTGAGCAGCTGGTCTCGCCATGAGCCGCCGGTGGTAGCCACCGGCCGTATCGGCGTCAGTGCCGGCGGCGAGGTACTGTGGCGGTTCGTCGATGCCGGCAGCGCCTTTCTCTCGCGACCGCTGCCCAGGACGGCCGCTCGCTGAAGGCGCGGTCCGGCGCCCAGGCGAGGCTGCCCGCTTTGTAGCCGCCTGGCCGGCATCGCGCTGCTGCCCGCTCCGTCTGCTGCTGTCCGGCATTACCAGCCTGCCGTCTCCATCTGTTCTCGGCCCGCGTCAGGATGCCGGCTGCCGGGTAATGGTAGACAATGACGCGAAGGATTCCCGGTCGTGGCCGCGGGTCATGGTCTTTGCTCCGAGCACGTTGATCGTCGCTTTGAGCGAGGCGATCGTCATTCGGCAGCCGTTGACCATCAGCCGCGCAGATCGATCGCCGGCCGGCCGGCCAATCATCAGCCGACGGGGTTGTCACGACCGAAGCGGGTTCGCCGCAACGGCGACTCCGGGAGTCATCGCCAAGAGACAGAACCATACGCGGGCACAGGTGTTGCCCGCCAAAAACGCGAAGGGGATGCACGTGAAGCTGCGCGAGATCTACGAAACCGCCGTACGCATGGGTATCGACGCCGATCCGCGCGGTCGCGACGGCGTCGATGAATTTCTCGATCGCACCAGGCGTCGCTACGAACGGCTGCCCGACTACGTGAAGCCGTCGTTCGATCAGGAGGCGCTGACCAATCCGTTTGCCGACACGCGCATCTACGTCGGCGCCGACGAGACGGAGGTAACGACGCTGCTCGGCGGCATCGACATGAGCTCCGCCGAGATGCTCCTCGCCGATCGCCTGCGTGAGAAGGGCACCGCTATTGACGCCGTTTACACGCACCATCCGACGGCTTGGGGACTCACCCGCCTCGACAGTGTGATGGAGGTACAGGCCGACATCTGGTCTGCTTTTGGCGTGCCGATCCAGGCCGGCGAGAAGTTTATCGACGAACGCAGGGACGAGGTCAGGCGCAGCGTCATGCCGGTCAATTACGGCCAGGCGATTGATGCTGCCCGCCTCCTTGATCTGCCGTTTCTCTCGGCGCACACGCCGACCGATAATCTGGTCGTCAAGTACCTCAGCGACCTCTTTGCCGAGCGTCAGCCAAAGCTGATCGAGGACGTACACAAGCTGCTGCTCGAGATCCCCGAGTATCGCCTTGCCGCCCAGAAGGGCGCTGGTCCGTACATCGGCAAGAGTGCCCCGACGGCTCGCACCGGCAAGGTCTGGGTTGACATGACCGGCGGCACAGAGGGTCCTAAAGAGGTACTGGAAAAGCTCGCCGCTGCCGGTGTGGGGACGATCGTCGGCATGCACATGAGTCAGGCGCTGCGCGACGAGGCCGAGAAGCAGAACATCCACGTCGTTATCGCCGGCCATATGTCGAGCGATTCTCTCGGCATCAACATCTTTCTCGACGAGCTCGAGCGCCGTGGCGTGACGACGATTGCCACCAGCGGCCTCACCCGCGTGCACCGTGACGAGAGCGGCAAGGTGCTGGCGGAGGAGCCCGGCGCGCTGCCGCGCTGAGCGCGCCGCCGCAGGCGTCGATGATGGACGAGCGTAACCCGGCCGGTGCCCGGCCGGCGGGTCTGGGGCCGGCGGAGCCGACGCGACTCGCCGAGCCGGCGCGACCGATGATGCCGATGGGGCCGGCGGAGCTGCTGGCGCCGGTCGGTGACGGCGCCGCCCTGCGGGCGGCGCTGGCGACCGGCGCTGATGCCGTCTATCTGGGCCTCGATCGCTGGAGCGCGCGCGCCTTTGCTGGCAACTTCACCGGTCATGAACTTGTGGCCGCGATCGAGCGCGCGCATCTCTATGGAGCGCGCGCCCACCTGGCGCTCAACACACTACTCAAAGAGGACGAGTTGCGGCCAGCCCTGGCGGCCCTGCAAGGGCCGTACGAGGCCGGCCTCGACGCGCTCATCGTTGCCGATCTCGGCTTTGCCGCGCTCGTCCGCGAGACCTATCCGGATCTCGATCTGCATGCCAGCACGCAGCTCAACACCCATAGCTCGGAACAGCTGGCGGCGCTCGCCGGGCAAGGCTTTCGGCGCGCGATTCTCGCGCGCGAACTCAGCCTGGCCGAGATCGAGCGCCTCGACGCGCACGGGCTCGAGCTCGAAGTCTTCGTCCACGGAGCGCTGTGTTACGGCTACTCCGGCCTCTGTCTCTTCAGCAGCATGATCGGCGGGCGCAGCGGCAATCGCGGCCGCTGCAGCCAGGCCTGTCGCATGCGCTATCGCTTGCTGGTGGGGGAGACGGGTACTGAGTTGTCGCGGCTCCTCTCAACCAGCGACCTGGCGGCGATCGCCGTCCTGCCGCAGCTTCTTCGTGCCGGTGTCGCTTCGTTCAAGATCGAAGGACGCATGAAGGACGCCGCTTACGTTGCCACGGCCACGGCCGTCTATCGCCAGGCGCTCGACGCCGCTCTGGCCGATCCCGAGCACTATGAGGTGCGCGACGAGTGGCTGCGGCGCCTTGAACAGAGCTTTTCGCGCGGCTTCACCAACGCCCACCTCGAGGGCGACCATGCACACGTGCGCAGTCGTGGTCGCAGCGGTCATCGCGGGGTTGCCGTCGGCCGCGTTGAATCGATGGACGAAGAACGCGGTCTCGTTACTATTCACCTCACGGCACCTCTGCACGATAACGACGTCGTTTCCATCTATACGCCGGTAGGGCAGACGGAGCCGGTTCGCGTCGGCGCTGTGCGCGTCGCTGCGCCGGGCCATCACCGGCGCTCCGGCGCGTCTGGCGCGGAGGGTAAAGCCATGGCGAGCGGTTCGCCGCTGGTGGGCGCAGACGCTGACGAGCTGGGCGATCACGTGATCCTGCAGCTGACCGAGCGAGTGGCCGTCAAAGATCGCCTCTTCCGCCTTTCCTCGGGCGAAATCGACGCCTTCGCTCAGGCGGCCGTTGCCGGCCGCCTGCGGCTGCGGCCGCTACGCCTGCGGGCGCGACTTGAGGGTGCCGTCGGCGAACCGGCGCGACTGACCGTGGCGCCGACATCGGCGCCGACTGTCGCCTCGACCGCCTCGCCGACTGCCTCGCTCGCGGTCGACCGGTGGTGGGGCGACTCAGCGGTGTACCTTACGGTCAGCGTCGACGGCGCGGAGCCGCTGCGCAGCGCACGCACGGCGCCGCTGAACGCCGAGAAGGCGGGCGCTGCTCTCGGTGCTTTGGGCGGTACGCCGTACGAGCTGGCAGAACTCGACTTCGCCGTCGCCGGGTCGGCGTTCATGGCCGTCGGCGCTCTGAGGGATCTGCGCCGACGGGCCTTGGCAGAACTCGACCAGCGTCGCCTGGCGGCACGTCGCCGGCCGGCATTGCAGCCGACGCCGGCGAGCCAACCAGCCGCGGTGGTCGTGGCGGTCGCCGACGAGCAAAGGCCAGCGCCGACCGCCGTCAGCTCTGCGGCCAGCGTGAACAGGCCGGCGGCGGCCTGCTCCATCAAAACCCGGGAAACGGTTTCACCGTTCGCGCGGTCGGTCGCCGGCGGATTTCAGGCGATCGTCCGTCTGGTTGCCGACGAGCCTGCGCCGGCGGCGCCTGGTGTAATTGGTTGGTGTCTCGAGCTTGCCGGCGATGAGTCAGCGGCGATTCTCGAGCGCACGATCACGCGTCTGCACGCGACTGGCGGCGAGGTGCGCTGCCGGCCGCCGGTGATCCTCTTCGACAGTGACGAAGTCTGGTGGCAGGCGACCGCCCAGCTTCCCTGGGATGCGGTATACGCACGCCACCTGAGTCACCTGCGCGCGCCGGCGCCGATCATCCTCGAATATCCTTTGCAGGGGCTTAACGCCGAGGTGGCCCGTCGCCTGCGGCCGCGGGCCGTCGTCGCCAGCCCCGAGGCATCGCTGGAGGAGCTAACGCAGCTGACAATGGTGCTCGCCGACCTCAACCAGCCGATGGCGGTCGAGGTCGTTGCCTTCGCTCGGCAGGAGCTGCTCGTCACCCGGGACCGGCTCGGCGTTGCCGAGGGGCTCGTCAGCGATCGGCCGCCCGGCGACGCCGAGGAGTCGCAGTCACTCTCGCTGGTCGACAGCAAAGGCTTCGTTTTCCGTGCCGTCGTCAGTGCTCGCGGGTCGAGCATCGCCAACGCGCGCGTTACCAATCTGGCGCCGCACCTCGGCGATCTCGCCGGCGCCGGTGTGGCAGTGGCGATCGTCGATTTCGGCGACATGAATGCCGCCGAGCGCGACGCGTTTGCCGCCCACGGCGTCGCCGGACTGGCGGCGTTTGCCGATCGCGAGCGCTCAACCAGCGGCCATCTCTTTCGCGGTGTCGCCTGATTCACTTCGCCGTTGTGGCGTCGCGACTGCCGCGACGCCTCAAGGGCGTCGTAGCTGCGGCGTCGCCTGGTCCGCGTCGCGACTGCGCCGCCACCTGATCTGATTCGTGTCGCCGCCGGCCCGCGGTCATCGCCGCCACAGCCGCCGTGGTATCATCCCGCCATGCCTGACCAGCGACTCATTGACGACCTGCGCGTCGGCGCCGTCGAAGTACTGCCAGACGGCGCCCTCGAGGCCAAGCTGGCGCTGGCCGAGCGCGAGCAGCGGCCGCTGCGCATCAAGCTCGGTGTCGATCCTACGGCCCCTGACCTCCACCTCGGCCATACGGTCGTGCTCAACAAATTGCGCCAGTTCCAGGATGCCGGTCACGTGGCTGTACTCATCATCGGCGACTACACGGCCCGCATCGGTGACCCTTCCGGACGCAGTAAGACGCGACCGCGGCTCGATCCGGCCGTAATCGATGCCAATGCCAAGACCTATCAGGATCAGGCGTTTCTGATTCTCGATGACGACCCGGCCAAGCTCGAGGTGCGCTACAACGGCGAGTGGCTGGCGCCGCTGAGCATGGAGCAGCTCTTCGAGCTGACGGCGACGACGACGGTGGCGCGCATCCTCGAACGCGACGACTTCGCCAAGCGCTGGACGGCTCATCAGCCCATCTCGCTGCTCGAAATGCTCTATCCCATCGCCCAAGGCTACGATTCAGTTGCTGTCAGGGCCGACATCGAACTGGGTGGTACCGATCAGAAGTTCAACCTCTTCATGGGCCGCGATCTGCAGGAGTACTTCAGTCAGCCGGCGCAAGGCATCATGACGCTCGCCATTCTGCCCGGCACGGACGGCGTCGAGCGGATGAGCAAGAGCACCGGCAACTACATCGGAGTGAGCGAAGACCCGCGCGATATCTACGGCAAGGTGATGAGCATTCCCGACCAGACGATGATGACCTACTTCGCGCTGCTCACCAGTCATCACGCCGATGAGTTGCGGGCGATGGAGCGTGATCTGGTCGCGGGTAAGATCAACCCGCGCGATCTCAAAGCGCGCCTGGCCGGCGAGATCATCACCCGTCTGCGCGGCGCCGCGGCGGCGGTCGAAGCCGAAGAGCACTTCGAACGCGTCTTTCGCCGCCACGAGCTCGGCGCCGCCGACCTCACCCCGCTGACCCTTGAACCCGGTGACGACGAGGCCGGTACTGTCTACCTGCCCAAGCTGCTGGAGCGCTGGTTTGGCCTCTCCCGGAGCGAGGCGCGTCGACGGCTCGAGCAGGGTGGCGTTACGCTCGACGGCGAGGCGGTGACCGACCTGTCGGTCTCCACCGCCTTTCTCGCCGGCAAGCGAGTCAAGGCCGGCAAGTCGACAACGTTTCAGGGCGTCGTCGTCCGCCGTTGAACCGCCGCCCGCCGCTCGCGGCAGTCAAACCAGCGTCGTAGCGGCGGTCACCGGGCGCTCGGGCAGCGACCATTCCGGCCGCTGCGCTTCAGGGACGGACCAGGGCCGGTGGTACCATTGTCGTGTGCGAACCGTCGGTGATGGAGGTTCTGGTCTGTGAATGTCGAGCGTCGCCTTCTGCGCCTCATGAACGCGGGCGACCAAGATATCGAACTCTTCCAGCGCGCCTTGGCGCCGCGCGTGCTGCCCAATCATGGGCCGCGGACGTGGCTCTTCGACCGCGCCTTCTTTCTCTACATCACTGTGGTCCGCATGGCGCGGGCCGCGGCCGTACCGGCTGCGCCGAGCAGTCGAGCGGTGGTCTACGATCCAGGGGCGCGCGACGAGACGCGGCGGGCTAATCGCGCCTACTTCATCCATGAGTACTTCGGTGAAGAGGTTGACTTTCTCCTGACTGACCTCTTGAAGGGCGCTGGTGAGGCGCGCACCATGACGGTCGGCGAGCGTCTTGCGGCGCGGCGCTGGCGCTGGCGCGCTCGCCGCGCCGCCCTCGCCTCGTTTCTCGATTTCTCCTCCCGCCGCTATCGCTGGTGGGGCGACGTCTTTTCGACGGTGCACACCTTCGCTCAGGCACTTGAGCAGATCGACAAGGCTTACATCGGCCTGCCTTATGACCGGCGCAGCTACGTGCTTGCCACCTGGCTGCAGCGGCACACGGCGATCAAGCCGTTCATCATCTTCCAGAGCATGCCGCTCTACGGTAATCAACGCGACCTGCACGTGCCGGTCACCGTCATCCTCACCTCCAAAGTAAATATCCCTGAGGTGAACTACTACATCGAGCAAGGGCACTTCAAGGCTGGCGAGGTTCTCTACCGATCGCAGGAGTACCTTCTGGAGCGGGTCGGCATTGAGCCGGCACCGCCGCTGTACGACATCGGTTTTTTCTCGACTGGTGACTGGGCGAGGGTCGACGGTACCTACTGGGCGGTTGATCTGGAGAAAGTGCGTCAGGGCGCCTACCGTGGCAACATCTATGAGGCACAGTCGATGCGGGTGCTGGAGGCGCTCGTCGACTACGCTCGCTCGCGCCGCCGTACCCTGCGCATCTACCTGCATCCCTACGAGCGCCGCCTGTTGAACGATGAAGGCATTGAGCCGCCCTACAAGGGGCTCGCCGACGGGCAGTGGGTCACCATTGACGAGCGGCCCGGCAATTCACGAGTCGCCCACTACGAACCGGACGTGGCCGTGGCGCTGCGCTCAGGGACGATCTGGGAGCGTATCGACCTCGGTCTCGACCGTTCGTTCATGTATGTCTATGAGGATCTGAGTCTCGGCAACCTGCTCCCAGAAGCCATGGGCGAGTATCAGCGCAACCTGTTTCGCTCGGTTGGCGAGCTGTTCGCCAAGCTGGACGAGTGCTTCGCTCAACCAGCACAGCAGCGTGTAACTGAACCGCAACGTGAGCCGCAGGTGGCACCATGAATGACTCGGTTACTGGTCGACTGGCCGTTATCCCCGCCCGCGGCGGCTCTCAGCGGGTGCCAAAAAAGAATATCCGCCCGCTGCGCGGCCGCCCGCTCATCGCCTACACCATCGATGCTGCTCTGCACAGCGGTCTGTTTGACGGTGTGGTTGTCAGCACCGACAGTGCTGAGATTGCCGAGGTGGCGCTCGCCTGCGGGGCGACTGTGCCCTTCCTGCGCGATGCGCGCCTTGCCGACGATCACACGCCGGTGTCGGCGGTGACCACCGATGTTCTGTGCCGCCTTGACCCCGATGGCACGACGTACGCTGCCGTGGCTCAGCTCATGCCGAACTGCCCACTGCGCACCGCCGCCGACGTACGCGACAGCTATCGCCAGTTCGCCGCCGGCACCGCTGCCGCGCAGATCTCGGTCTGCCGCTACGGCTGGTTCAACCCGTGGTGGGCGATGCAGCGCCGCGAAGGCGACGTGCTGGAGCCTGTTTTTCAAGAGAGGGTGACCGACCGCAGTCAGGACCAGCCGGAGCTATACTGCCCGACCGGCGCTGTGTGGTGGGCGCGTGCCGCCACCCTGGCGTCGGCCGGCACGTTTCACCTTCCGGGTCGTACCGGCTGGGTGATGCCGTGGGAACGAGCTCTTGACATCGATACCGAAGATGACTGGCGCATGGCCGAAGTCCTGCTTCGCCTGGGCACAGACGAGTGAGGCGGCGGCGATGACCGATACGGCGCTCTGTTCGACGATCTATCCTGCCGTCCTGCCGTTCGTTACTCCCTGGCTGGCCTCAGTGCTGGCTCAGACGGACCCTGAGTTCGACCTCTGGCTGGCTGTCGACGGCGTCAACGACGACGTTTTGCAACCGCTTCTGACCGAGATCCCCGTGCACCTCGTGCGGGCCTCGCCCGGCAGCACGCCGGCCGATGTGCGCAACGTTCTCTTCGGCCGGCTGGTCGAGGGCTACGACGTGATCGTCATGGTTGACGCCGACGACGTATTGGCGCCGACCCGGGTCGCAGCTGCCCGC
>JBKQWK010000057.1:0-4599 GCA_052139595.1 Thermoleophilia bacterium
CCACTCGTGGTGCTTGCTTTCGTTGCTGATTGCTCTGTCATCACTGCCTGTGGCGCGCCTTTCGCCCTCGTGGGCGCCGGCCGGTCATTTCTTCCAGAATGTGTCGTACTTGAGCTGCCAGACGGGGTGAACGTAGAAGCCGCCGACACTCGAGCTGGCCATGCCGTTGAAGACCGGCTGATAGAGCGGCACGACCGGCGCTTGCGCCATGATGATCTTCTGAATCTGCTGGAACAGCTGGATGCGCTTCGCCGGGTCGGGCTCGACGAGCGTCTGTGCATAGATCGCTTCGGCCTGCGGGCTGTACCACCAGCTCTGGTTGTTACCACCATTGGTCTCGGCGGCCGACTTGCTGAACAAGGGGCCATACCAGTCGGCTGGGTCGGGAAAGTCCTGATACCAGTCGAGCACGCCAAGGGCACAAGCATTGCCCTTGGTTTCGGTCAACGTGAAGTAGGTCGATCGATCAAGCAGCTTGATGCTGGCGTTGAGGCCAACCTGCTGCAGGTCGTACTGCACTGACTGGGCAACACTGGGCACAGGGTCAACGTTGTCGGCGTACAGGGTCACCTTGAAACCGTTGGGAAAACCAGCCTGCGCCAGCACGGCCTTAGCCTTGACCGGGTCATAACTGTAGAAGCTGGCCGAGCTGTCGTGGCCGGGCATGCCGTTGGGGTAAATCTGGTTCAGCGGCGCCGCCTGGCCAGCCAGGATCTTGAGCAGCTTCTGTGTATTTACGGCATAGTTAAGCGACTGCCGGACAAGCACATTATCGAACGGCTTGATCGTCGTGTTGATAAACAAGTAGAACCAGGCGATCTGCGGTGCACTGATGACGTCGTTCTTGAACTGCGGGTTGTGGGTCACCTGCACGTAGGAGGCGGGTGGCACACCGTCGCCGAGCACATCAATGTTGCCACGCTCGAGCTGCAGCAAAGCCGTGGACGGATCGGCCGAGAAGGTGAAGTTGATGCCGTCCAGGTGAACCTGACTGGCATCGAAGTAGTTGGGGTTGCGCTTCATGACGATCTCTTGACCGGGTGTCCAGCTGACAAACGCGAAGGGGCCGGTGCCAACCGGATGCCGGTCGACCTGGGTGCCGTACTGGGCAACTGTACCTTTGTCGACTACATAACAGAAAGGCAGCGAAATCTCATAGAGGAAGGTCGGGTCAGGGTGGGTGAGATCGAACTCGATCGTCGTTGGGTCGATCACCTTGATACCGGTGATCTGCGTCGCCTTGCTGTTCGTCGCTCCGTATTGCGTCGCGCCGACGATGCCGTCATAAAAGTACGTCGCCGGAGCCCTGGGCACACGCATCATGCGCTCGATGCTCCACTTCACGTCGTCAGCGGTGATGGCACGGTTCACCGGCGGCGCAAACTTGACATCGGAGCGCAGGTGAAAGGTGTAGGTCCTGCCGCCGTTGGTGATGCCGCCGTTGGCCACACTCGGTACCTCGGTGGCTATATCACCGACCAGCTGAGTGCCAGCCACGCCGGCGGCACTGGCGTACTTGACCAGGCCATTGAAGAGCATGTTCTCCATTTCCCACGACTCGACTTCGTAGGAAACCGCCGGGTCCAGCCCGGTTGGCTCACCCTGCCAGGCTACGCGCAGCGTGCCGCCATTTGTCGGCGTAGTGCCCGCGGCGCTGCTGCCGGTTGCGGTCGAGGTTGAGCAGCCGCAGGCGGCCAGAAGCGAGCCCATGGCGGTTGCCGAAAACCCCAACGCCGTGGCCCGTACCAGCAGCTGGCGGCGCGTCATGCGACCGCTCAGTACCTCCTCGAGAAACTGCCTCGCGTTCTCCCCTGTCACCCGATTGTCGCCCATGAAATCTCCCCTTCCCTTGAACGGTTCTGACGAAGGGGCACTTCTGCGTGACGAAAGGATCTGTCACATCGGAGGCGCCGAATTTCGTCCTCCCAACTGCCGCTAGCCGCGCAGAACCTCTTTACGACAGCGCATAAGCGGCGACCACCCCCGTCGCCGCAGCGCGTCCAATATACTCCCGACAGCACACGAGAACGCTATGTTTCAGAAGAGACAGCAGAAAATTCGTGGATCGGGAGCGCTGCGAGTTGGCTTTCAAAGACGACGTTGTGCGTCCGCGTTCGTACGGACACGGCAGCAGCCACCGCCCAATTGGGGCCGTTCAGCACCCAACTCCACGTCAGGAGGTGAGCCGCAAGCTCCAGCCGCAGTGTTGAGCAACCACTCGTCGTCTGGGGCGGCAGCCAAGATCCCCCGACCTCGCTGCCGTCTCAGCAGCCGTCGCTGGGATCTTAACAGCCGTCGCTGGAGTCTCGGCGGCCGTCTCGACCAACGCGAATTTCGGCTCCAGCGTCTCGTTGTGCGCCGCTCCGTGACGCGTGGGGAGCTTTCAGACGACGACGCCTGCACCGATAAGGGCGATCGTCGTAGCTGCCAGCAGACCGTAGCCTAAGGCGGTCGTAAACACAGCAGTCGCCGCTGAAGTAACGTGAGATCCCGCAGCCGCAGGCAGGCGTGTCGCCACCGCATCGGCCGCGCCGATCGACGCCTGAACGGGATCGCGCAGCGCCGCCGGCAGCTGCGCGGCCGAAGCACTTATACGATTCGAGTAGATGCTGTCGATCAGCGAGCCAACGATCGCTACGCCCAGCGCTCCGCCGACTTGCCTGGTCACGTCATTCATCGCCGAAGCGACGCCGGCCTTAGCCGGCGGTACCGAACCCATGACCGAACCGGTCCCCGGTGCCATAACAGAACCCATCGCCAGACCAAGCACAAACCACCAGATGATGATCAACCAGACCGCGAGGCCCGGTGTCCAAAGAACGGTGACCGCCCAGACGAGCGCAAGCAAGACCATGCCGCCGGCGACCACACGTCTTGTGCCGAAGGCAGTCACGAAACGACTACTGCTGGTAGCACTGAGCATCAGCCCCAGCGCCGGCGGCAACATCGTCGTCCCGGCTTGCAGCGCACTATAGCCGTGTGCGTACTGCAGGTATTGCGTCAAGGCGCGGATGGCCAACACTTCTCGGCTTGTGACCGATGAGTTC
Organism: Thermoleophilia bacterium; assembly: GCA_052139595.1. Lineage (GTDB taxonomy): Bacteria > Actinomycetota > Thermoleophilia > UBA2241 > UBA2241 > JBKQWK01. The sequence goes on from JBKQWK010000057.1 coordinate 3,048, forward strand.
CTCAAGTCCCAGGGTGGTGACAGCGAACTTGTCCGCGCGCATCGCCTGCCAAAGTTCGCACAGCGCCTCAAACAGTCGCTCCGAATCTCCTCGCCGCGCCATTGCCGCGCAAGCCGCTGGCTCGCTGGTGTCAACGTAGGCGATCGGTCTGCCAACTTCACGGCTGAGGATCCCCGGCGATCTCCTCATGAAAGCGCGCGACTGGGCCCGTCAAAGAGTAGCCGCGGTGCTCATGCCCGTTCGTCAGGAGCACCTCTACCACCGCGGCAGCCACATCGCGAACATCAATGTAGCTGATGCGCCCGTTGCCCATGGGCGTATGAAACGCTCCCAGGGACAGGATGGCCGGACAGTACATGCCAACGAAATTCTGCATGAACGAATTCGGCCGTGGACACGTATGCGAAATGGATGACGTTTCGACGATCTCTGCTGCCCTGGCGTGTCAGTTCAGCAAGGGACCGCCAACCCCGGTTCCGGCGCGCAGCATTGACAGCCTGAGATAAGGCGTACGTCAGCATGCTCAGCCGCCTTAACCAGGTGGGCCGTCATGTCGGCCATGTCGGCTGTCTCGGGAGTGACGATAACGACCTTGTCGATCCCGCTGAAGGCGGTCGCAAGCGTCTCGGGTCGGCGGAAATCGACTTCGACATACTCGTTGGCGGCGGTATGCGAATACGCTGTGCGGTCAGCATAGTGGGAGACCGCACGCACGCGAACCCCGGCGACCCGCAACTGGTTCACAATCTCGCTGCCTACCGTGCCGGTGGCGCCGGTGACAAGGACGTGTAGTCGCGCCACTTGGTCTCTGGCCGTCAAGACGTTCGCCCTCGTTCGCCGATCTCTACACGTCAGTCCTGCAAGCTAATCGCTTCTTCTGGGCACGACTCGACAGCCTCTTCGCAACAGCCAGCTTCATCACAGTCACTGCCCTCGACGACATGAGCAAGCCCGTCATCGCCGAGCACGAACACGTCCGGACAAACCATTTCGCACGTGCCACAGCCCGAGCACAACTCTTCATCAATGAGTGGTTCGGTCATCCCTCTCCTATCTGATGCTGGTGATTGTGCTGAGCGCCCGCAGCGCACAGCCCCGCCATCGGCCTTCCCGGCTTAGACAGTGTGCCACACCGATACCTGGCTGGGACTTGCTCGAAGCAGCTGCGGGAAGCTCGTTCGTCAGTTCCATCGCACCGTTATCCACGATGCCTGAGGTCACCGCAGCTCCTCAATCGATCGCTTCGAAGTACTCCTTTTCGGCGCCGCAGTCGGGACACACCCAGTCATCCGGCAGCTCCTCGAACGGCGTTCCCGGCACAATGTCGTTGTCCGGATCGCCCAGTGCCTGATCGTAGATGTAGGTGCACAATGTACACTGCCACTTCTTCATAACGTCCTCCTTAACGCCGACCTTTGTCGCTGAAGCTGAACCGCACGGCGAGCACGCAGGGACACACAAAACTGCGAGCCTGCGTCTGCTCCACCACTGTTCCATCACGAGAAGCGACGCGCTGAACCTCGCTCAGTCGTTCGCCACTACGTGGGCATTT